>JAPOOU010000035.1 GCA_026713245.1 Chloroflexota bacterium | reverse complement strand
TCGATCGCGTTTTATCCGCGACCTCGGATTTCGTCGTCGGCGGGAGTACCGGCGGTCCACTTCCCGCTGTATTCTCCAACGGGCGCTACGTTTCTGCGTCAAGCGCCTTTGACGCGAGGAACTCGGCTGCATCGTCAGCGTTTACAGAAGCCGTACCGTCGATATTTGCTCTGTTCGATTGGCAGGAGATCGCGGCTGGCACAGACTGGACAATCCGCTGGTTAGTTGACGATTTGCCATTTTTCGAATCGACTTACGCCTGGGTCACAGTAGAAAGCGGATCCGACTTTATGCTGTCAGTTGACTCGCCCCCCGACGGCAAATATCAATTGCAGTTGCTCGTCAATAATCTACAGATTCTGGCAATTGAAGGAACCGTAGGCATCGGGCAATTGCCGATCGACCGCCTGGCCGAATACGAAGGCGCTTTGCTTCGCGGACGTGTGCTGGATGCCGCAACGTTGACCGGATTAGCAAACGTGACCATCGTTTTGATTAGTGAAGATTTTTCGGCAAGCGAGTTTGAATGGAAACAAGAGCAAGTGTTCGCAACGTCAATGACTGATCGCAATGGCGACTTTCAATTTTCCAGACCGCTGGCCGCAGATACGCCGTATAGCGTCATTGTTGCCGCGGACGGGTACCTGCCGCTCGCCGCGGACAGCTTTCAATTCCGGGCCGATCAACGCGCAGTCGATATCACGATGGAATTGGTTCGCGGTTTCTTAAATGACTGAAAAGCAAAGACTGGATGTACTGCTGGTCGAACGGGAAATTGCCGATAGTCGCAATAAAGCCGCCGCAATGATCATGGCTGCCGAGGTGAGTGTTGATGGCAGACTCGTTGACAAACCCGGCACATTTGTTTCTAGCAGCGCATATATTCGGCTAAAGGAGAAACAGCGCTATGTCAGTCGCGCCGGGCTTAAGCTGGAAGCGGCTCTGCGCGAATTCAGAATCGATGCCACAGAGAAAGTTTGTGCCGATGTCGGCGCGAGCACGGGCGGGTTTACGGATTGCCTGCTGCAGGCGGGCGCAGCCCGCGTTCACGCAATAGATGTTGGCAGCGGCATACTCGACTACGGATTGCGACGGGACGAGCGCGTACGCCTGCTGGAACGTACGAATGCGCGTTATCTGGATTCGCTTGGCGAGCTCGTCGGATTGCTCGTCGTCGACGTTTCATTCATCTCACTGCGGCATATCTTGCCCGCGGCCAAGGGATGGCTGTTGCCCCAGGCTGACCTTGTTGCCCTGGTCAAACCACAGTTCGAAGCCGGCAAATCGGATGTCGGCAAAGGCGGCATCATTAAAGATCCAGCGGTGCACAGGCGTGTCTTGCGAGAGATCGCGGTGTACGCTACGTCGTGCGGCTTCTCGGTATTGGATCTGATGCGGTCGCCCATTACCGGCAAAAAAGGCAACGTAGAATTCTTGATTTGGCTTCGCAATGGTGGGTCAAGCTACTTAGACGCAGAGGTTCACGCTCTCATCCGTAGCCTGGTTGATTCCGCGTTCAGCTAGCCCTACTCCACCAACCGATAATCGATGATAATGACTTCCATAGATCTGGAACGGCCGCTCGGCGCGTAACCGGCGATACGGGCTCCCGCGCTCACACGCAACAATAAACCTTCCCGTTGCATGAGCGACGCGGTTTGTTGAATAAGAGACGAACATGGAAATCGATAAAATCCGCAACTTCTGTATCATAGCCCACGTCGATCACGGCAAGAGCACCTTGGCCGATCGGTTGCTTGAATTGACCAATACAGTTGCCGCGCGCGAGATGCAAGAACAGTTGCTGGACAGCATGGCGCTGGAACGCGAACGTGGTGTCACGATCAAGGCGTCAGCAGTGAGAATGCTTTACGACGCGGACGACGGCAACCAGTATACGATCAACCTGATAGACACCCCGGGGCACGTCGATTTCACATACGAAGTGAGCAGAGCGTTGCAGGCCTGCGAGGGTGCGATTCTTGTCGTCGATGCCAGCCAGGGAATCGAAGCCCAGACGCTCTCTAACGTTTATTTGGCCCTGGAACAAGACCTGGAGATCATTCCAGTCATAAACAAGATTGATTTGCCCGCGGCGCAGCCGGATGAAGTGGCAGGTGATGTTGAAGACTTGTTGGGTACGCCGGCGAAGGAAATGTCCTGCATTTCGGCCAAGAATGGCATCGGCGTGCGCGACTTGCTGGAAAAAGTGCTCGTCGAAGTGCCGCCGCCCGCAACCGACGCCGGGCAGCCATTCCGCGCCCTTGTCTTTGATTCGCACTACGATGCCTACAAAGGTGTCATTGCGTACGTGCGCGTGGTTGATGGCGTGATCAATCGACGTCAAATGCTCAAGCTCGTCGCGACAGAGGCTCGCTTTGAGCCAGTGGAAATTGGCGTCTTCGACCCCATCATGCGCGTCGTCGACGACTTGCGCGCCGGAGAAGTAGGTTATATCGCCACCGGTCTAAAAACCGTCCGGGAATGCCGCGTCGGCGACACCGTTACCTTGGCGAACAAAGGCAGTCAGGTCCCCTTGCCCGGCTACGAGATGGTCAAGCCGATGGTGTTTGCCGGCATATACCCAACGAACAACGAAGACTACGCCGATTTGCGCGACGCACTAGACAAGCTACAGCTCAACGACGCGTCTCTGGTTTTTCAACCGGAAACATCTCAAGCCCTGAATTTCGGTTTCCGAACAGGCTTCCTGGGATTGTTCCATATGGAGATCGTACAGGAACGCCTGGAACGCGAGTACGACCTGGACATCCTGGCGACGGCGCCCAGCGTCGAATACCGCGTATTACAGAAGAATGGCGAGACCGCCCTGGTTGACAGCCCGGCTTTGCTACCTGACGAAAACGGGATAGTCGAGATCCAGGAGCCCTGGATGAAGATCCAGATCTATGCGCCGCAAACATATATCGGAGCGGTCATGGATCTGGTAATCAACAAGCGCGGACTATATGAAACGACCGAATACCTCGACGCGTCGCGGATCATATTGCATTTCTCCATACCGCTATCGGAAATAATCATCGACTTCTATGACAAGCTCAAGAGCGTGACCCAGGGTTATGCCAGTCTCGACTATCAGTTTGAAGAATATCGTACCGGCGAACTGGTCAAGATCGATGTCTTGGTAAACAGCGAGCCGGTCGA
Organism: Chloroflexota bacterium; assembly: GCA_026713245.1. GTDB lineage: Bacteria > Chloroflexota > Anaerolineae > Aggregatilineales > Phototrophicaceae > UBA6055. The sequence continues at coordinate 13,021 of JAPOOU010000035.1, read as the reverse complement.
TGCGCTGGCGATGATTTGCCATCGCGACGATGCCTATCACCGTGGCCAGCGTTTGATTACCAGGCTGAAGAAGTTGATCCCGCGGCAGATGTTCACGGTTCCGGTGCAAGCCGCTGTCGGCAAACGTGTAATCGCGCGCGCAAACGTAAAAGCGCTGCGGAAAGATGTGCTCGCAAAGTGCTATGGTGGAGACGTCACGCGAAAAAAGAAACTGCTTGAGAAGCAGAAAAAGGGCAAAAAGCGCATGAAGATGATCGGATCCGTAGAACTGCCCCAAGAAGCCTTCATGGCGCTATTGAGTCTGGACGAGTGACCGGTCTGGCCTCCGCTCATTCCCCATCCTTGAGCATTCGCCACAGGTTTGCCAGCCCCCAGCGCGACAGCCAGTCCTGCGCCAGAGCAGAGCGCGCGCCGAAGCCATACGCGCGATACGCGACGCCGGCGGCGGATGCAATGGCGATGGCGCTGCCCTGCTCAAGATCCGCGTTCTCGTCCAGGTCGGGATAACTAAGCGATACAACGCAGGCATCGGACCCGTATTCTCTGCGCAATCGCTGAACCGCATCCACCGCCAACTCTCTCAGCGTAGTATCCCGTGAAGCTCGCCCCAGAATCTCGAATAAGTCATCTGGATGAGCAAGAGCCTTTGAACTAACAAGAGACAGACCTGAATCAAGCCGCTCGCTTATGACACCCGGCAAGCCAGCTTCCAATATGTAAATTGAGAGTTGGCGCGCCTCCAGCATCTGTGAAACTACGCCCTCCAACGTCGCCTCGTTGGTCCCAAAGATGTGATCCCCGACTTGGTCAAAGAGCCGCTGTTGCATCGCGTCCAGGAGCGACTCCGCTTCAACTTTGCTCTTGGCCTTGGCAGTCAGACGGATATCGACGCAACCATGATGCGCCGCCAGGCCGACGCTTGGATTGCGTTCATTGAGAATTTCCGCGCCGATCATGTCATCCAGAGAACTTTCGCCGATACCCGCGGTCCTCAAGGTCCTGGCAACGATGACGCCCAGCTCAAACTTGCGCAGCAAATAGGGCACGACGGACTCGGTCAGCAGATATTTCATTTCTCGCGGAACCCCGGGCAGACTGATAATGATGCCCAGGTCCGACTCAACAATGAAAGCCGGCGCTGTGCCGACGGGGTTCTCTACCAATAGCGCGCCATGCGGCAAGTACGCTTGCTGTCGATTGTTTTCGGTCATGCGAACGCCAAATCCCCGGAATCTCTCGGCAATGCTGTCATATAACGATTGATGAAACTCGAGAGGTTTTTCAGCGGCGTCGGCAACGGCTTGCCGCGTCATATCATCCACGGTTGGTCCTAGCCCACCGCAAGTTATGACGATCTCCGCGCGGCTGAGAGCCGCTCTTATCGATTCGGCGATCCTACCGAGGTTGTCGCCCACCGTCGTCATTAAGAAAATATTGACTCCGACATTCCGCAACTGCCTGGCCATAAATACTGAATTTGTATCGGTAATTTCGCCCAGAAGCAATTCCGTACCAATTGCAATAATCTCTGCGTTTGGGTTGTCAGCCATGGCTTCTTCGTTCTCCACTGAGTTCACCGATTGAAATTTACGGGAATTTTACATCAATTCGCGATATTATTTGCAAAATCAGAAAAAACCGCTATAATTGCCACTACAAAAGCATTTTACTGTCAAGTAGGCTCTTTGTGCAGTTTTAACAGTATTTTCGTCTATCGAGATAATTGATCGGAGGCTCTCGTGGCTGGTGTTACATTCACTCATGTTTCAAAGGATTTTGGCGATCAACGTGTCGTGTCGGACTTGAACATTGAGGTCGCCGACAAGGAATTCCTGGTTTTCGTCGGACCATCCGGATGCGGTAAATCGACAAGCTTGCGTATGCTTGCAGGTCTGGAAGAAATCACCGAAGGCGAGATTTTGATTGGCGATCGTGTTGTCAACAATGTCGCGCCCAAGGACCGGGATGTGGCTATGGTCTTCCAAAGCTACGCCCTTTATCCGCATATGACCGTGTATGATAACATGGCTTTCGGATTGAAGCTGCGCAAAACCCCCAAGAAAATCATTGACGAGCGCGTTCGCGAAGCCGCCAATGAATTGGGTATCGGTCACCTGCTGGATCGGCGTCCGCGCCAGCTCTCCGGTGGTCAGCGTCAACGCGTCGCTGTGGGTCGCGCCATTGTACGTGAGCCAGCCGTTTTCTTAATGGACGAGCCGCTGTCGAACCTCGATGCCAAGTTGCGGGTCGAAGCTCGTTCCTTTATCAGCCGGCTGCACCAGCGCCTGGAAACGACCTTCATCTATGTAACACATGATCAGGTCGAAGCCATGACCATGGGTACGCGGATCTGTGTTCTCAACGAAGGCAAGCTGCAGCAGATTGATTCCCCCTATAATCTGTATCACAATCCGCGCAACGTTTTCGTGGCAGGTTTCATCGGCAGTCCGTCGATGAACTTCTTTGATGCGACGCTCAAACCGGACGGCGACAACATTGTCGTGGACCTGGGCTCCTTCTCGCTACGCATGCCCGCCAACAAAGCCGATACCTACAGAAGCCATATTGGCTCCGATGTTGTTTGCGGCATCCGTCCCGAAGATATTCATGACTCGAATTACTTGCCGCAGGGTATCATCCCGGCCAACCTCATGTCCAATGTTGAGGTTGTCGAGCAGATGGGCAACGAGGTGATCATCTACCTCGAAAGCGGCGGGAAGAACTTCATCGCCCGTACCGATCCGCGGACCGATGCGACGGTAGGTAACGACATGAACGTGACATTCAATCTGGACAACATCCATATCTTTGATGCCGACAATGAGATCTCCTTGGCATACGATGAGAAGCGGAAGGTTGCTCAGAGCGTCTAGTCCGGTTTCTCCCTTCACAGTAAAATACGAAAGCCGCTCATGCGAGCGGCTTTCGTCGTTGATCTTCCGATGTCCCCAACTGGCTCCGCTACTGGGTCGGCCGAAACTTGTATCCGTAGACGATCATTCCTTGTGGCCCGTCAGTCGTGAGTTTGCGGGTCACCATCTCTACTCGATCGCCAATTTGCGCGGATCCGTCAATGTCTGTTAGTTGCGCTGTGACCAACCCGCCGTCATCCAGTTCCACCAACGCTAAGTAGTACGGCGCCTGCGATTCGTAGCCCAAAGGCGGCTCCTGCAATAACGTATAACTGTAAATCGTGCCAATCATGGCCGATTGATATCCCTGGGCGCGCGAATACAACGTTTCGTCCTGGTCTAGCATTAGGCCGTCTCTGTCTTCAATGCCGCCTCGCGGCTCAGCGCGTTTGGATGCCTGTTATTGGACTTGCGCTTGACATCCAGCCGTCGGTCGGCGCTTACAGCGCTTCTGATCAAGCGATAGCGAAGTTTGTTGTTGCGCCAGTATTTGGCTACCTGCATCTCGTCACTCCTAACCCCCCAAGTTTGCACTTCGCCATCACTGTACGATTTGCTGCCTATCAAAAGCTATCGTGATAGCAATTGACACTGTCATAGCCTATCAGGCTTCGTCCGGCTGTCTCTGCAAGATGTGCGTTACCACGGTGCTTCCCGGACCGGCGATGTTTTGTATTAGCGCGCGTCGCGCGCCGGGAACTTGATTCGAGCCTGCGGACTCGCGCAATTGCAGCGCCGATTCCACGGCTTGGTAGACGCCGGTGGCGCCGCCAGGATTGCCCCGGCTCTTTGAGCCTCCGAAAGTGCTAAGGGGAAGATCGCCGTCCAGCGCAATACTCGATCCCATGTCTGACGCCAGCGTCCAACCAGCGCCCGGAGGACAATATCCCATCGCTTCGAGCGCGAGCGCCGTCATAATTGTGTAGGCGTCATGTAATTCAAACAGGTCGATATCCTCGCGCCCGAGTTGGGCTTGTTCCAGCGCGCCAAAAAACGATTTTCCGATTGCTTCGAAATGAAGTGGATCGTCGCGGTCCTGCACCATGAAGCGATCCGTCGCGACCGCGCTTGCGCAGATTTGCACTGGCTGCGGCACCATGTCAGCCGCAAGCTCTGACTCAACCACCACAACGGCTGCGGCTCCGTCTCCATCCGGCGCGCAGTCAAACAGGCTGACCGGGTCGGCAATCATCGGCGCTTTGGCAAACGCGCCATCGCGCAGCTTGTTGCGATACATTGCGCAGGGATTGACTGCGCCATTTCTATGGGCGTTGAGGCTGAACCCCTCAAAGTGCGACAGCGTCAGATCGTACTGATACATGTATCGCCGCATCACCAGCGCGGCCAGGGCCGTCATGGTCACTCCGTTGACCGATTCCAAGTCGGCATCCAGGCTGACGCTACGCGCGCCCACGCGCGCAGGACCGACGATGTCAGTCGCCTTCTCGACGCCGACGACCAACGCCGACCTCAGCAATCCGGATTCCACGGCGAGGCAAGAGGTTCGCAGAGCGACGCCACCCGACGCATCCCCCGCTTCACATGTGTAGGCCTCGATGCCGTTCATGCCTAACTCGGCGCCGATCAAGCTGCCCAACTGGGTCTGTTGATTGAAGGTCGCGCCATAGGCATTGCCGACGTACAAGGCATCGACTTGAGCGATTCCTGCATCTTCGAGTGCTAATCGGGCTGCTTCCGCGGCCAGCTCGCGAATACCTTTAGACCAGTGCTCGCGCACCGGGATCATGCCTGCGCCGATGATCGATACATTCATGTCAGACTAATCCTTGAGTTTGTCGCGATAGCGAACGTAAGTAGCATAGTCAATTTCGATACGGCGACGAATGTAGTCGCGTGTGGACGACAAGTCTTTCGGCTTTTCGTCGATCCTGTCGGTAACATACAGGTCAAACGCGTCCGATCCCGCGCCACTGCCATAGCTAGCCATCAGAATCCGATCGCCGGGATTCGCTCGATCGAGAATCGCGGTCAACCCGATCATGCACGAGCCGGAGTAAACATTTCCAATTTCGTTCGCGAGCGAGCCCGCCGCAATTTGTTCTGCCGTGAACCCGAGTGACTTGGCGGCCCGTGCCGGAAACTTGACGTTGGGCTGATGGAATACGGCATGCTGATAATCTTGAGCGCGAGTGCCCATCATATCCATCAAGGCCGATGCCGCTGCTATAGTATGGGCGAAGTAGGCCGGTTCACCAGTGAAGCGATCCCCGTGACTGGGATAAGTTTCCCCGGATCTGCGCCAGAAGTCGGGCGTATCCGTTACGTAACTGTAACTCCCTTGATAGACCGCGTAACTCTCCTCCGCCGGTCCCAAAATGAAAGCGGCGCCACCGGAACCAGCTGTATACTCCAGAGCGTCGCCGGGCCTGCCTTGGGCTGTGTCCATGCCGATACTTAACGTATAGCGCGCCATACCGCTGCCGACGATCCCAATCGACGCCTGCACGGCTTCAGTTCCTGCTTTGCAAGCGAACTCCCAATCCGCGGCTTGGATATTGGCGGACGCGCCAATGCTCTCGGCGACGATCGTACTCGAGGGCTTTACCGCGTAGGGATGGCTCTCGCTGCCAACCCACACCGCGCGTATGTCTTCTGCGGCAATCTCGGCACAAGCGATAGCGTTGCGCGCCGCCTCTATCGACATCGTGATCACATCTTCGTCTATGCCCGCCACAGCCTTTTCCCGCACAGGCGCAGCGCCGTGCCCTTGCGTCCATATTCGCGAAATCTCGCGGCCGGGCAACCGGTAACAAGGTATATAGGCGCCATATCCGACGATGCCCACGCCTCGATCCGGCTTCATTAACCAGCTTGATTCACCGTTCATGAGCGTGACTTTCGTTGATTGACCAGTTCTTTTGCGCGCTCCAATCGAATCTTGCCTTCCTCTGTCATTTGTCGAGATATCGCCAAAACGTCTTCCGTATGGGCGCCAGCTGCAATCGCCAACTGGCGGGCGTGCAAGCGCATATGCCCGCTTTGAATGCCATCGGTTGCCAGCGCGCGCATTGCCGCCAAATTTTGCGCCAGCCCTACCGCGGCCGCCACTTCCGCCAGTTGGCGCGCCGACTGAACGCCAAGAATCTTGAGCGCGGTCTGCGCCAGGCGATGGACGCGCGTCGCCCCGCCGACAATGCCGACCGCCAGGGGCAATTCAATTCGCCCCCGCAAGTCGCCGCGTTCATCTTTCCACCAACGAGAAAGACTCGAATAGCGGCCGGCGCGCGCCGCATAGGCATGCGCGCCGGCTTCGACTGCCCGCCAGTCATTCCCGGTAGCGATCAGCAGCGCATCAATACCGTTCATTATTCCCTTGTTATGAGTTGCTGCGCGGTAGGCATCCACCTCGGCGAACAAGGCAGCCTCCAGAATGCCGTCGATGACTTCCGCCCCGCTGGCGTATTCGTTGCCGAGGGCGGAGGCGGGAATGCAGCCTTCTGCCCGTGCTCGTCTGTTATCCGACAGATTGCTGAGAATCCGCAGATTTGCGCGACCGCCGGTGATCTTTTCGATGAATGGCGAGACGTGTTCCAGCGCCGTATTCACTGCATTCGCGCCCATGGCATCACGCGCATCGTAGAGCAGGTGAACAACAATCATGTCCCCGATGCTTGTATTCTTGAAAACGCGAGTTCGCACGTCGGCGGCTCCGCCCCCGCGTTCCTTGATGCTGCCTGCTGTTTCGTTCGCCTTGTCAATTATCTCAGTCTTGTGCCCCTCAATAGCCCCGACAACGCGATCCATGTCCTTGAAATCAAGCAGCTGAATTTGTCCCGTCATCAGTGAATCGTCGCTCGACGCCTCAAAGCCCCCACCCGCGCGAAACAGCTTGGCAGCAAAGCTGCACGCGGCAACGACCGATGGCTCTTCAATGACCATTGGAATCAGGTAATCAATGTCATTGATCAAGAAGTTCGTGGCGACGCTAAAAGGCAATGCATATCGTCCGATGACATTTTCGATCATCAGATCGGCCTCATGCAGGGCCAAGCCACCTTCTTCCAGGCTATGCAGGTCCATGGCCGAAAGATCGGCCCAATCGCGGGTGATTGCCTGTCTCTCGGCAACTGGCCGCTTATATAGGCCGGATATGGTTGATCGTCGTTCACGCGTCATAAGGCTATCTTACACATTGGCTGCTCGCAGAATCTATCATCGCTGTCGCGATAGCTATCAACTTACGCAATGACAGCGCTTGGCAGATGCCGATGAAGGACTTCTGGTTACAGAAAAGAAAAAAGCCCACCCTTGAGTGGACTTCGCTGTTGAGAAATCAGGACGCTTTAATCTGGCAAAATGCGCGTGCCCATAAAGGCATCCAGCCAGATGACGAAAACAAGGCCGATCGGAATCGACGTAAAGAGATAATAAATCATCCCGTATTCTTCAATACTAACGCCCTGCGGCGTCTGCACCGCGCTAAAGAGCGGCAGCATATCAAAGCCGACTGTTATGATCCCGTAACCGACGAGCAGACCCAGCGCCATTGAGATCACCCAAACAACGATTCGGCGGATCGTAAGACTTGACATATCTCGCTCCCTGGTTTCGTAAACCGCGCCGCTCAATCGACGAGTGGGTTTACTGATTTGCTAGCGCGGCAACGCTACTAGCCTGTCCAGCGCCGCGCCGATACGCGCTGGCTGAACGACCATTATTGTACGACGAATCGCCACTCCGGCGCAAGTGAAGAATTGCACAAGTATGTCATGTACCCGCCGATTGAATGTTGTTAATCGGTGGTCGCCCTGTTACACTCTTGAAAGTTCGAACTCGCTCCCAGACGTTCGTACCTTCGTTTCCACGCTTTTGTCACCAGACCGGGAGAGAAAATACTGTGGCCGATGTATACGACAAATTAGCGGGTTTTACGGTCGCCAGGGAAGCCATGGAAATGGGCATTTATCCCTTCTTCCGCGCTCTAAGCGACTCCGAAGGAACGACAGCGACTTTTGAAGACAAAGACGTAGTCATGTTGGGCTCGAATAATTACCTGGGCCTGACAACTGACAGCCGCGTGCAAGCGGCGGCGATTGAAGCGACAACGCGTTACGGCACCAGCGTCACCGGATCGCGATTTCTCAATGGCACGCTCGAACTGCACCTGGAGGCGGACCGGCGACTAGCTCAGTTTGTGGGCAAGGAAGCGGCGCTGGTATTTTCCACCGGGTACCAGGCAAACCTCGGGACTGTCTCCGCCTTGATCGGAAAGAACGATGTGGCCATCCTCGACAAGGACGTGCACGCCTCTGTTGTTGACGGGGTTTCCATGTCGCGCGGCATGATGAAACGCTTCAAACACAATGATGTTGTCGATCTCGAACGCGTCTTGAGCAGGATACCGGACGAACATGGCAAAATTGTCATGGTCGATGGGGTCTATAGTATGGGCGGAGACTTCGCCCTGTTGCCACAGATTGTAGAAGTATGCAAAAAATATGGCGCGCGTATTCTCGTTGACGACGCGCATGGCATTGGCGTCGCCGGGGGCGGCCGCGGGACGGCAGCGCACTTTGGCCTAACCGATCAGGTCGACCTGATCATGGGAACATTTAGCAAGAGCTTCGCTTCGATCGGGGGATTCATCGCCGGGTCGGCCGACGTTATTCATTATATTCAGCATCACGCCCGATCGCTGATTTTTTCCGCTGCGTTGCCCGCCCCGAACCTGGCGGCTGTCCTGGCGGCGCTGGACATCATCGAACATGAACCGCAGCATGTCCAACAGGTTTGGAAGAACGCGGAATACATGCGCAAGGGTTTGATTGAGCTTGGATATGATACTTTCAACAGTCAGACACCCATTATCCCGGTAAAGATTGGCGAGCAGTTTCGCACCGGCCTTACCTGGATGGCATTGATTGAAGAAGGCGTATATACCAACCCGGTCGTGCCGCCGGCAACGCCGCCCAATCAAGCCCTCTTGCGCACGAGCTACATAGCTACGCATCGCCAGAGACATCTCGATCGCGCTTTGATTGCCTTCGAGAGAGTTGGCAAAAACCTCGACTTGATCCCGTCTCGCGAGACCGTATAAGCGAAAAAACAGCGCTTATCTCGGAGCTTGTGGCCTCAGGTTAGGCGACATTTATTATCAGGTTGCCTGTCCCGTCAATTACGTCCCCGATGATCGCCGCGTCGTCGCCGTTGTCGCGCAAATCTTCAAGCAAGTCTGCCGCGCTTTCCGCCGCCACTGACATCAATAAGCCTCCCGATGTCTGCGGATCGAAAAGCAGCGCCTCGCTATTGCCGTCGGCCCCCTCCGGAAACGACAGCCAGCGCGAGAAATAGTCGCGATTGCGCTCCATGCCACCCGGGAAGATGCCGCGCTTCGCATAGGCTAATGTTCCCGGCAGCCAGGCGAGCGCTGCAAAGTCTATGCGGAGATCAACCCCGCTCAAGCGAGCCATTTCTTGCCCATGTCCTGCCAAGCCGAATCCTGTAACGTCCGTCATCGCCCTTACGCCATGCCGTCGCGCGTGTTTTGCTGCGTCGCGATTGAGCCGAGACATCACGTTTACGGCACTCTCAATATGCGCCGAGGACACCAGCCCACGCTTCAACGCGGTCGTAATGACACCTGTGCCAAGCGGCTTGCTCAGCAGAAGCTTGTCGCCCGGACGCGCGCCGGCTTTGCGAATGATATCGGATACCGGGACTACGCCGGTCACCGACAAACCGTATTTTGGCTCTTCGTCGCTAATTGAGTGCCCGCCCGCAATGACTGCGCCGGACTCTCGCACCTTCTCCGCCCCACCCCGCAGAATCTCTTGGAGGATATTGAGCCCAAGACCGTCGGGATAAGCCACCAGGTTTATAGCCAGCAGTGGTTCGCCGCCCATGGCGTAAACATCGCTGAGCGCATTAGCCGCGGCGATCGCGCCAAATTCATAGGGAGTATCCACAACAGGCGGAAAGAAATCCGTCGTGCTTATGATCGCGCGGTCGTCATCCAATCGATAAACCGCCGCATCGTCTGGCTCGGACAAGCCCACCAGAACCTGCGGAAATTCCTCAGACTTAAAGTTGTCACTGAGTGGCTGCAAGACTTGCGCCAAATCGCCCGGGTTGAGCTTGGACGCTCAACCGGCGCAGGTGGCCAAACTCGTTAGCTTGATTTCAACATCGCTCATTAACCTTCACCTTCCAAGAAAAAGGCTCACTCTTAAAGTGAGCCCGTCGTTTTCTGGTCGGGGTACCCGGATTCGAACCGGGGACCTCTTACACCCCATGCAAGCGCGCTAGCCGGACTGCGCCATACCCCGAACATAGATTTATGATAACACAGTTGTGAAGAACTGCCAATCCACAATCGCGTGCGGACGCCCGGCGGTATGCTAGTCATCAATCGGCAAGACGCCATATGTGCACGAGTCATAGTCTTGACCGACAATGATCTCATAATCATATTCGCGCGCTGGATCTGCTCGGGCCTCAACCTGCTTGTACTTCATGTTCAAGGCCTTGGTGATGCCCGGTACCAGACTTCCTTTGCTCGCGGCCACATAGTCTATCAACCTGTTCGATTTAACGAGCTCACCGTTTGCCAGCGGGCCGAGCGCCACCGCGTTGTAACCGTCCCAGCGCAATCGTTCGCTGGCGACCAGGTCCCAGTCCGCGTTGCCGGAGCCGTTGTAAACAGCGATAGAAGGGCCCGACAGACCCACTTGATTTGCCGACGGCGGCGTGTAGAAGTCTCGCATGAGCTCCAAGACAGTTTCATAAACCGGCAACAGGACAGACTCCCCGCTTGGGGTCCGCCAATTCTGCGTATGGTATATGCGCCGAAAAGTGAAGTTTTGAACGCGGTCAAGATTGAGCTCAAGCAAATATGGCAACATGCCCAGCATGGCGTTAAAGGGCAAATTGGTTTCGACTACCTCTTCAAGTTCGCCCCATATCGCGGGAACGGTGTTTATCAACCCGTTGCTGCGCGCTTTGCGCCACATTGCGCGTAGCAGCAAATGTTGGCGGCGTCCCCGGTCCAGATCATCGGTATAACGACGGGTGCGGGCATACCACAAGGCGTCGAAGCCATCAAACGTATAGTAACCGACATTCAGTGTCCGCCAGTCGTATTCGCTGCCTTCGGCAACGCCTGTTTCGGTGCGCGTGACCGGATACAAATCCCGATACGTGCAATCGACCGCAATGTCTACGCCACCGAGTCGGTCAATGATGGACTTGAATCCGGAAAAATTGACTAGCGCATAGTAGTGCACGTTTATCCCGAAATTGTAAAAGATGGTCTGTCGCAGAAGACCGAATCCGCCGCCGGGTTCCCAGCCTATATTCTTGCCGATTCCGAACGCTGTATTAAGCCGTCCCATCTTTCCGCTAGGAATATAAACGAAAAGATCACGAGGCAGATTTATCATGGAAACCGTACCGGTTTCCGTATTCAAAGACACGATGATCATGGTATCAGTCCGTACGGACCGATCCTCCGTCAATTCGTCGTCGCCGCCCAATAGTACGATATTGATCAAATCGTAATCGCGGGGAATGAAGGGGACGCGTGTAGGCACGGCCGTGCCGGATAGCTCAAGTCCCGCCTTTGGATCTGGAGGGAGGAAGAGCCTCGGCAGATCTACTGGTTGTGGTGTGCCGCGAACCGGGGTCGCAGTCGCCTTGGGTGACGGCGTCTGTGGACTCGGGGTACTGGTCACGAATACCTGTTGCATCAGCACAATCTGCGATTCATCGCGCAGGCTGACGCCAGACGCTTCCGTTGCCAGGGCCGTGCCTGTCGCCCGATAGCCCTGTTGGCGGGCATTGCTAGTCGCGCTGTATTGTCGTTGGTCGCTCCAGAGACTCAGTATCCGCGCCGCCGTCCAAAAAGTCGCAAGCAGCAGAAGCGCCACTGTCAGATAGACAACGAGCTTGAGCGCTAACCGCAACAATGTTCGAAGAGTACGCATGATGACTCCATTGCGTTGAATGAATGAATGCCAGCGCGATGCCAGAATTCACTTGCGTTGACGACGGATTTGCTCAAGGCGCCGCAAAAATGACCGGTACGTCGCAAATTGCGCCCTTCGACATTGCGCCGTGTTCATCCACGACGCTCAAACGCAGCCTGTGCAATCCAATACCGAATACTTCGCTATTTATCAACCCGATGACATCATCAGTCACCGAAACGAATCCTTCAATATACCGGGAGTATTTGTCCGACCAAGCGGGACGAATGTCAAGCCGGAACTCAGAATTTTCAGGCAACCTAACCGAGCCGATGACTTGGATAATCCCGCGTATCTCTTGCATGGCAACCGGCGAATCGATCCGCGACGATTCAGATTCGCAACCGAAAACTCTTGGAGGAATCAAGGAATCCGGGAATACCGGTACAGCTGTTGCTGGCGGGAAACTTGGTATTGCCGGCAACAACAGGATCTCCCCCGCCAGTACACCGCGGATCGGTTCAAAGCAGTTGCCTTCTTGAATCTCGACAATGGTGGTACCTATGCTTTCTGCAATGGCAAGCAGATTGTCGCCTGCAGCAACCTGATAAGGTACCCAATCTATTGCTGTTTCGCAGGATTCCATTGGCGGGACCGGGACGAATCCTAGCGCAGTAGGCGTTGGCACCAACCTAGAATAGACCAATGGTAGCATTGAAGCAGTGGCGCTTGCATGGACCGTAGGAGTAACGGTGGGCTGATAGCCGGGGTCGGCAGCCCTGTCGGACTGTGGCGCTCTTTCCGTATCCGCTACCGCAGCAGTCCTCGCCGTCGTTGCGAATTCAGTAGCGCGTTCATCCCCCGTTGGCGTCAGTGCCCGGCTCAACGGCAACTCTCTCGTAGCAAGCACCGGGACTCCCGTTGCAGTTTCAGAGATTTCAGTCGCTATGATCATATCAGGAGCTGCCGTCTCCGCGATCTCGTCAGTCGCCGTTGGGCTTGAAACAACCGTAGTAGTAGAAGTGGCGGTAGCGGCTGCCTTCAATTCCGCTGGAGCCGTTCGGCTCGGACGGATCTGACGCTCTGCGCTTGTCGCAGTCTCCGCGATCTCGTCAGTCGCCGTCGGATTTGCTACATCCGTCGTGGCAGAACTGGCGGTTGCCGTCGCAGTCCGCTTAACCAGTG
>JAPOOU010000036.1 GCA_026713245.1 Chloroflexota bacterium | reverse complement strand
GGCTGTAGTGAAAAAACTACCACAGCGCCCACCCGCCAGACACAACAAAAAAGGACGAGCGACCCGCAGTGTCGGCGGTCAGTGTCGGCGGTCAGTGTCGGCGGTCAGTGTCGGCGGTCAGTGTCTACGCGACCTACGCGACCTGCGCGCAGCGCCGGCTCGCCCTTCGGTGTTCTCGGTGCTTGACATCCTTTGCGCCGGCTGGCGGAAAACGCGACCATATAGTCGCCCCTTCCTCCGCGCTTTCTACTATGCTCGTTAATGATGCTATTTCTAAGCCCGCAATATCCCGGTTGGAGGGAGAAAAAATCAATGACAGGAAAAATCTGTTTCAGAGAGAACCAAGAATTCTCGAAAGCCAGTGAACACAAGGGCTCCACGCTGCCGCGCCGCGCGTCCTTTCCCGTATTATCAAAATATTTAGGGTCTGTTCAGGTCCGTTGCTGCGGGTTTTACGGGGCAAATGAGGAGGGACCAGCGCTGGAAAAACAACTGCAAATACCGCAGTACCGGACAAGCCTTATATGAAAGAAAAGTCTTGCTTAACACTGCCCTCGTTCTGCTGTATGATAAGCGCGTTTTGACTGAATGCCCCGGAGCGCAGCGCGGATGAACAAAACGACAAAACGATTCACCGTTGTCATCGGTGTCATCATGACGGTAGCGATGGTTGGCAGCTTGATATTGCCGCTCTTGTCGGGACAGGTTGCCCAGAGCGATTTCGGCGCCGAAACCCCACAGCCTACCCGCCTGCCCGAGCCGACCTTCCCGCCGCCTCCGGATATCTCGACGATTGACTTTGAGGCGACCTACTTGCATCCCTCCGGTTTATTTACTGTCGCGGCTCCGACCGGATGGCGTTCAGCCTCCAGCAGTAATACGGCAGACGAACTGCGGGCCAGTTTGAGCAATGCTGACGCGCAAAGCGTCGTGGAAGCGCGAATCATCAAAAATCATGACGGCATTGGCGAGGCCGAAGAACTCAGCGCTTATTTTGACCGTAACTGGCTGGGGCAAAGCTGGCGAGATTACTGGAGTTGGGACGAAACCGGCCGAAAGATTAGCGCTGCCGGTCATGTTGTGATCGACTTCAATCTAACTCGCTCGCGCGCTTATTTCATTGCCAGGCAAGAATCCTGGCTACAAGATGGCGACATTTACAGTGTGCGCGTCGTTACAGCGGAAAACGCGCCGCGTGAACTCAAGTACTTGTTGGAGGGCGTAACCAGGAATGTGCGCAGGATCACGGCTTTCGTCGACGCGCCCTTCGAATGGAACGCCTATTTCGACAATCTGGACAAGCACATCATACGATTCCCGGCGGGCTGGCAGTTGACCGACGCCGCCGAAGGACTGCCCGCAACAATAGTGGGCGATTCGGTTACGATGGTGGTGGAGACACATGATGTCGCGCTCGCTAGTGATGCCGATGCCATCCACTGGATCGAGAAATGGCGCGACGGGCTGAAAGCGCTGACGGTCGAAGCAATTGACGTTGGCGACGCTTCCGGTTTTCGGATATCCTACCAAATTCAGACCCTGGACGGCGCGACGGACAGCGGTTTGTCGATCATGTTGAACGGTTTTGACAACAGACTCCACGTTGCAAATGCGCGCGTCAGTGACGTCGACCTGGACTTGCTCCAGGTTGACGCGGTCGAATATCCCTTGATTGCCGTATTGGATAGCTTCCGCCTCTTGCCCGAATTGGAAATCTCCACCGAATAGACAGAGTCGCTCGGCGCCTGGCGGTTCTTCCGGTCGCGCGGTTAACAGAGCTGGAATAGCGTCTATGCGTCAGATCCATAAACTACAGCCAAATTTGCACGTCCTGGAAGTTACACGTCCTGAATTCACAGTGCGGTCTGTAGCTGTTGTGGGCGAGCGACACGCGGTCGTTTGGGATACGCTCACGGGTGCGGAAGACATGACGGCTTTCGAGCCCGCTATCGGCGCCAAGCCCTTCCATGTTGTTTATAGCCATGCGGATTGGGATCATATCTGGGGAACGAACGGCTTCTCGCGTCCGCCGTTGGATATCATTGGGCACAGGGCGTGTTTGCGCCGATTCGACGAGGAAGCGGCGAAGACGCTCTATGACATGCAGCTTGCTGAACCGGGCAATTGGGATGACATCGAGTTGATCCCGCCAAACCTGGTGTTCGGTTCGCGCATGAGCCTGGACCTCGGAGGAATCACCCTGGACATGCATCATCTGCCCGGGCATAGCCGCGATTGCATTGTCGGATGGATACCAGAATGGGGCGTCCTTCTCGGCGGCGACGCCATCGAGACTCCTTTGCCAATCGTGCATGATCCCGGATCGTTGGCCACTTGGCTGGATTCTTTGGAAACCTGGGCGAATATGGGTGATTTAAAGAGAGCAATTGCGGCGCACGGAAGCATCAAAGGGCGAGAAAGCCTGGACAGCACCGTGGACTATTTGCGCCGGCTAATCGCCGGTGATGACATCGAGTTCGCATCAGAACTTGACGATTTCTACCGCGGGGCTCATGAAAAGAATTTAGAACTGGCAAGAGGCGTCGATCAAGGGAATGATTGAGATCCTGCCCGACGTATTGGACTTCGGGCTTGTTCTGGTATTCTGTGGTACGGCCGCCAGCAGTATGTCGGCTCGGTATCGCGCCTACTACGCCAATCCCGGCAACAGCTTTTGGCGATCTCTTTGTCAGGCTGGTTTTACTTCACGCCTTTTTGAGCCGTCGGAGTTTCGCAACCTACTTGACCTGCGCATCGGCTTGACTGATGTGGCAAAGGGCAAGGCGGGCTCCGACGCTGATCTTAAGGGCTCCGACTTTGATACCGGGGCATTAAACGCGAAGATTCTTCGCGTTAATCCGCAGATCCTGGCCTTCACCAGCAAGGCCGCTTGGCGCGCCTGGAAAGGCGCAACGCCCAAGCAATCGGTATCCTGGGGCTGGCAGGAGGAAATCCTTGGCGCAACGCGGATTTATGTGCTGCCGTCGCCCTCCGGCGCGGCGCGGCGCTACTGGGACATTGAGCCCTGGCTGGCGCTTGCCGAAGACTACCGATCGCGAATGCGGCCGCTCGGCGGCGGCGAAGATATCTGCCGCGTTCACACAAAATAACAAGCCTTTTCCTTGCATAAGTAAGGCGGTTTATCAATATTTGCGCCAAGAGGTCGACAATGCGCGTATTTATGAATGACAAACGACGCGCCCTGGCGCGCGAGTTTTCCTCCCCTCGCGCCGGTGATGCCGGATACGACCTGTACGCCATTGACGATTGCGAAGTCGCGCCTTTGCATCGCGTAGCGCTGCGGACCGGGCTGCATATTGAGATTCCGGCCGGCTATGTTGGCCTGGTGAAAGATCGTTCTAGCGTCGCTTCGGCCGGTATGCACTGCCTGGCGGGCGTTATTGACAGTTCCTATCGCGGCGAACTGAAGATATTGATGGTTAATCTCGACAGCGATACTGTTCTAATCAAGGCTGGTCATAAAATCGCGCAACTCATTATTGTCCCGGTCTTTGCCGAAGAGGTTGAACTGGCGCCTCGATTAGAGGACCTTTCGCCCAGCGAACGCGGCGAGGGCGGCTTCGGCTCGACGGGCAAGTAAGCGACCGGACCTGGCGCTCTGTTTATGAAAACTGCGGCGCTCATGCGGCTGGCAGGCGTTCTATACTACGTGAGCACGGCGATTTTTTCCTACCGCCGAGCGGCTCGCGAATGCTGGCGGCGCGCTAGCTATTGAAGGCCGTTCCGCCGCCATCAACGACCAGGACTTGCCCGGTCATGTAAGCGGCTGCATCCGAACAGAGGAACAAGGCGACCCCGGCGATGTCACGAGGGAGGCCGCCCCGATTCAGGATCACGCTTTCGGCCGGAACCGGCGGCATGTCGTCCTCGGCGATGTTGCCTGCGGCGATGGCGTTGACAAGGATGTTGTACGGCGCGAGTTCGCGCGCCGCCTGCCGCGTCATCCCAAGGACGCTGGCTTTGCCGGCGACATAAGCAATGCCTGACGGCATGCTGCCGCCGATGCCAACGGCAGCGGCCAAATTGACAATGCGCCCGCCACCTTCGTCAGCCATGACACGCCCAACCAGTTGCGTACAAAAGAAGTTGCCGGTTACATTGACTTCGATTTGGCGCCGCCAGTCCCATTCGTCGATCGCCAGCATGGGTTCAGCTTTGAACGCGCCTGCGGCATTAACCAGTATATGAATCTTGCCAAATGCATCGCGGGTCTGCTCGATCATGTTGGCTGTCTGGAAGCGATTGGCGACATCGCCGTGAAGCGGCAAAGCCCGAGCGCCGCGTTCCTGGATATCCGCCGCGACGGCCTCCGCGCGCTCGATATTGAGATCGTTAAGCGCGACCGCGGCGCCGCTCTCCGCCAAGGCGAGCGCAATTGCGCGACCGATGCCGGCGCCGGCCCCCGTCACGAGAGCGTTCTGGCCCGACAGATCAACCGAAATCTTTGGCACAAGCTCGCATTCCGGCTAAAATGGAATGTCGTCCGCCGAGCTGGGCGGATCGGCATAATTGGATGCGCGATCGTCGCGACGCTGGCCTTCGCGGCGTCCGCCGCCCTGCCTGTCGCCGCCCTGGTCGTCGCCGCGGTTGCCGCCACTTAGAAACTGAACGCTTCGCGCGGTCAAATCAAGCGACGCCGCGGCTTCGCCATTGTTGTTGATGTAGCCTCGCGCCGCTACGTTTCCGATCACCATGACTTGCCTGCCTTTCGCCAGGTAGGTATTGCAGTTTTCCGCTTGTTGCCCCCAAACCGCGACGCGATACCAGGTTGTCCGCTCTTGCTGTTCATTCGTTTGGCGGTCCCGCCATCGTTCCGAGACAGCCACGCTGAAGTTGCAGACTGCGCGACCGTTTTGCATGTAGCGGAGTTCCGGGTCGCCGCCGAGGTTTCCTACGATGATTGTCTGATGCCAACTCATTTTTCTGCTCCTAAATCACTTTCGTCAGAAGATTGAACGGTGTCCGGTTAGCGCGCGGTCCTTCGATACGGACCTGCGTTTTGGAACAAAAGGGGCTATTTCATGGTGTCGATTCTACTTTGCAGAATCCGGCGAGCCAGGCCCGGATCCGCTTTTCCCCGCAACTCGCCCATGACTCTGCCAAAAAGCGCATTGATGACCTTGTCGTTGCCATCGAGCAGCCTATGAACCATGTCCTGGTTCTTCGCCATTACCTTCTCGACGGCGGCGCCGATGATATCCGGGTCGGAGATTTGAGCCAAAGCCCTTTCTTCAACGATGTCCTTTGCGGATTTGCCGGTATTCCACATCTCCGCAAGCACCTTTTTTCTGGCGGTACTCTGGTTGATCGCGCCGTTTTGAACCAGCGTTAGCATTTCGGCGAAGTGTTTCGCCGATATGGGCAGGGCGTCGATGGTCTCTCGCTCGATGTCGTGGGCTTTCATCATGCGGAAGAGATCGGTTGTGATCCAGTTGCTTGCGATCTTGGCGTCGACGCCATTGTCGATGATCTCCTGGAAATAGGCCGCGACCGATCGTTCGGCCGTCAAAACTTCCGCGTCATAGGCGCTCAGTTTCAATTCGTCTGTGAAACGCCGCTGCAATTCATCGGGCAAAGCCGGCAACTGCTGCCTCAAGTCCTCCACCCACTCTCGGCTGACCTCGACTATGGGCAGATCGGGTTCGGGGAAGTAGCGGTACTCGTCCGCGCGCTCCTTGTAGCGCTGCACAGTGATTTTCTGCGCAGTTTCGTCCCAGCCGAGCGTAGCGGGCTTGACTGTCGCGCCGCTGCCGTAGAGCTGGATCTGCCTTTGTACTTCGTAATCAATGGCCTTGACCATGTTGCGTATGCTATTGAGGTTCTTGATCTCGGTGCGCTCGCGCAATTCGGTATCGCTCGCATGCATGACGCTGACGTTGGCTTCGAAGCGCAGGATTCCTTTGGACATATCGCCGCTATTAACACCAAGGTAACGCAAGATCGAACGGAGCTTGCGGGCATAGGCTTCAGCTTCTTGCGCGCTGGCGATATCGGGTTCGGACACAATCTCCAAGAGCGGAACGCCGGCGCGATTATAGTCGACCAGGCTGCCGCCCATGGTGTGTGTGAGTTTGCCCGTATCCTCTTCCATGTGGGCACGGCGGACCCGAATCCGTTTGTTGGTCCCGTCGTCGACTTCGATGTTGATATATCCATTGACGGCCAGGGGACGGTCGTACTGGCTGATTTGATAGCCCTTGGGAAGGTCGGGATAAAAGTAGTTTTTGCGGGCGAACTGATTCACGGGAGGGATCTGGCAATTGAGAGCCAGGCCGACCATGATGCCGTATTCCATGGCCCGAAAATTGATAACGGGCAAGGCGCCGGGCATACCCAGGGACAGGGGATCAACCGCGGTATTGGGTTCCGCTTCGACGCTGTCGACGACCGGACATCGGCTAAACATCTTGCTCTCGGTTTCCATTTCGGCATGGACTTCCAGGCCGATAACCGTTTTCCATTCGCTCATGAGACGCAGCCAATCTATGATTCAAATGCAGGAGACAATTTAGCACAAAAGTTCGCAAGATGCAAAGGGCTGAATTTGCCGAGCTCGGCATCGCCCCCTTGGCGCCCCCGAAAGTCCTTCTGGTAGTCCCCGCATTGACCCCAGGTTTTCGGGGGTTTTGGGATGGCGGAATGGCTGGAGGGCGCGGTATTGCTGGGTTTTGGTTTGGCCGCAGAGGCACAGTGGGCACAGAGAATTTTTCGCCACAGAGGCGCAGAGGCACAGAGATTTTTTTTGCCACAGAGGGGCGAGCCTCCGGTAAGCCTCCGGGAGCGCCTCTGGAAGCCCCCGCATTGTCCCCAGGTTTTCGGGACTTTTGGGGTGGCGGAATGGCTGGAGGGCGCGGTATTGCTGGGTTTTGGTTTGGCCACAGGTGCGCAGAGGCACAGAGATTTTTTGTGGCGGTGTGGTGGTGTTTGGCGTATTCATGGGCGCTTAGGCGAAGTCGATGATTTTGCGGCTGCTGTGTTGGGTGCCGTACCAGGCCAGGGCGGTGGCGATGACGGTGTCATCGTGGGCGCCGGCGGGGGCGCCGTAGCGCCAGGCGCCGCTGGGCATGCGCTCGAGGGAGTAGTCGGCCAGTTCGGCGAGCAGGACGGGGTCGTTGAGCAGTGTGATGTCGTTGCGCT
>JAPOOU010000061.1 GCA_026713245.1 Chloroflexota bacterium | reverse complement strand
CTGGCCTGTCCTCAGCTTCCGATCCGGGGAGGGGGTACCCCCCCCGTATCCATACTGTATCTATATTGTTACCCAAAAAGGGGGCATAATGAGGGTAAAATGAGAGCAAATGAGACAAAATCAGGGCAACTTTCGAGCATTGGGGAACGAATTGCGCTTCACAGAGCGCTCGCGCCGAGCAACGTCGTTCCTGTTTTCGCTTAAGGATCTCATGTCGAGAACTGGCCACGAAGTATTTCAACCGAAATGGATACACTACCGCCTGCCAAGGCAGGGCAATCGCTTATTCATCTACTTTGTCCAGTCGGCAATTGCTATAATCGGGTTGAAACCATCAACTTGCGGCGGCCCGTTCCCGGGCAGCCATATGTCGGGATTCGGTCAAGGGACGTGACAGAACGAAAGCAAGCAAAGACAAGCATCCGGCGCTACCTGCTCAGGCGTATCCAGCTGGGCCTTATTTCCGCGCTGCTCGTCGGCATTGCCGCCCTGGCGATGTCCATTGCCTACGGGCGGATCAACCCAGGCGCTAACCTGCAATCAGACGGTACAGATAGCGGCGATCCGCCTGACTTCGACGGTTCTATCATCATAGATCCGCCGCTAGCGATGCCAGACTTCACCCTGCGCGACCAATCCAACAAGTCACTAAGTCTCAGCGACCTGCGAGACAATTACGTCTTGATTACTTTCGGCTATACAAACTGCCCCGATGTCTGTCCTCTGACACTAAATGAGTTTCGGGTGATACGCGACTCCCTGGGATTGTCCCGCGAAGATGTCGCTTTTTTGTTCATCAGCGTAGACGGCGAGCGCGATACGCCCGAGGCTTTGCGAAACTATTTTTCGCTGCGGGAGTTGGATGGCATTATCGGTTTATCGGGCGAGGAAGACACAGTCAGGGCGCTGGGCATTGACTATGGCTTGTCTTTTGAAATGACTGAACTGGACAAGCGTGGCGGCTATCTGGTAAGCCATACCGCCGGCGCATTCTTGCTGGACCGGAACGGTCGCTGGATCAAGCGCTACCAGTTTGGCGTAACGCCTGGCACAATCGTCGCCGACCTGGAGAGATTGCTCGCTTCATGATTGGGACAGCCGCTCGGCGCGTAACCGGCGAAATAGTCTGCCGCGCTCACATATAATATCAAGCCTGTTCCCTGCATAAGCGAGGAGGATTCCAAAAAACGAGTCAGATACGCGGAACGCGAGGCAAAATCATCGAAAGCGCCTCATAGTTGATGGAGTCGATCCAGGCCGCAACTTCGTCTGCGCTTATCTCATCGACGCCTTGCTTGCCCAGCAAAACAACTTCGTCTCCGGCGATTACGTCGGGAATATGGCTGACATTGATGGTCGTCTTCTCCATGCTAACGCGACCTATCAGCGGCGCTCGTTTTCCATGTACCAGCACCTCCCGCCAAGACCGCGGCGATCGCCGCAAACCGTCGGCGTATCCCACCGGCAGAATCGCGATCTTTTCTTCGCCGCGGGTTCGATAGCTGTTGGCATAACCGACTGGCGAGTCAGGCGGCAAGGTCTTTACCTGAGCAATGACCGTCTTCCAAGACATTACCGGCTGGACTCCTTCTAAAGATGTCGCGGACTCGCAGGGCTTCAACCCGTAGAGCAATAATCCGGGGCGAACGAGATTGAAGCCACTGGCGGAGAGATTGACTGTCGCGGCGGAGTTGGCGGCGTGCACATACTTGAATGAGCAGCCGGCCTCGCGCATCGTCGCCATCACATGCTCAAAGGTCGCGCGCTGTTGAGCGGTATATATCGGGTCTTCATCGGCGGCGGAAAAATGCGTGTATATGCCTTCAACCTGGATGGCGTCGCAAGCGCGCAACGTCGTCATCAATTCCTTGATTTCGCCAGGCAATATGCCGAGCCGGCCCATTCCCGAATCGACCTTGATATGCGTCATTAGCATGCCGCCGGTTGCTCGCGCTTCAGTGTCAAATCGCGCGACCTGCCGCTGGTCAAACAGAGATACCGTAATGTCATGTTGAAGGGCAACCGCGACGGCGTCGACAGGGACGAAACTCAAGACCAAAATCGGCGCGGTGATGCAGGCGCGGCGCAATTGAACAGCCTCGGCCAGATTGGCGACTGCCAGGCAACTGGCGCCATTCAGCAAGGCGATACGCGCGACGGTGACGGCGCCGTGGCCGTAGGCATTTGCCTTGACCACCGCCATGATGCCAGCGTCGGCGCCGACATGAGCCTTGATCAATCGCACATTGGACGCCAGCGCCTCGAGATCTATATCAACTCGGCTCGGCCGCAGCGACTGCATGTCAAGCTCGCTATTGATTCGAGCATCAGTTAGTTCACTTAATCTTTGCATCAAAGCCTATCAAATCGCTCGAAAATCCATGTAATATGTCAATTCTAGGAGCCGCCACAAATTCACGATTGCCGCTATGACGAGACGACTTTTGAAGAGGCTCTCTTGGCAAGCAGTATAGCAGTGGCAATTGAAGCCTGCTATCAAAGCCGCGGGCTAAATAGGCGTGCGCACACGCGGGATTGACCTCGACCGTCTGTGCTATAATGCTCGCGATCTGCGGGAAAACATATGTCCTTTGAATTCGAAGTTATCGCCCGGGACGGACAAGCGCGCGCCGGCATCTTCCATACGCCGCACGGCGATATCCCCACGCCGGTCTTTGCGCCGGTGGGCACGGCCGCCACGGTAAAGGCCGTCCCGCCTAAGGACCTGGAAGCACTCGACGTGAGCCTGATCCTTTCCAATACCTATCACCTCTTTTTGCGGCCGGGCGACGAGCTCATTCGCGACATGGGCGGTTTGCATGAGTTCATGCGCTGGCAGGGGCCGATCTTGACCGATTCCGGCGGATTCCAGATTTTTAGCCTGGCCGAGATCAACTCGATTGACGAAGACGGCGTAACCTTCCGCAGCCACCTTGACGGCAGCCGCAAGCGTCTGGACCCGAGACGATCCATGCAGATCCAGCAAAATCTGGGCGCCGATATCATCATGGCTTTCGATCAATGCCCGCCGCCCAAGGATCGGGCGGAAGTCGATAGGGCCCTCAAGCGAACCCATCGCTGGCTGGTCGAATGCCGAAAGGCGCATCCCGACGATGACGGGCAGGCACTCTTCGGCATTGTTCAAGGCGGGATCTTCCCCGACCTGCGCGAGAGCTCGGCGGAATTCGTGACGTCGCTCGATCTGAAGGGCTATGCCATTGGGGGATTGGCCGTCGGCGAAACAAAATCCGAGATGCGCCAAACTCTGGACCATACGATTCCCTGCTTGCCGGCTGACCGTCCCCGCTATTTGATGGGCGTCGGGGAACCAGACGATCTGGTCGAAGGCATCATGCGCGGCGTTGACATTTTCGACTGCGTCATTCCAACTCGGCTGGCGCGGCACGCGGCAGCCTTCACGCACGGCGGCCGCATTAACCTGCGCAATGCCCGCTACAAAATGGATGAGTCACCCATCGATCCAAGGTTGGACAATTATGCCAGCGGGTTCTCGCGCGCCTATCTGCGCCATCTCGTCATCGCCAAAGAGCTGCTGGCGCATTACCTGATTAGCTTGCACAATATAGATTTTCTCGTCAGTCACACCGCCAAAATGCGGCGGGCAATCATCGACGGCCGACTTGAAAGTTATGCATCACAATTCCTGGCCGATTACCTTCAGCCGAAACAGGATGGTTGACTGGAATCGCCTTATTCTTGATTCACAGGCGGACGCCGTCAAAGAGGTCATCTTCGTCCACGCGACTGTGACTCGGCGTCGGAAAAGCCCGCGTGAAGCCCTGCCTGCTATACAAGAGTCGCCTTAGCCAGCGCGCCGTGCGAGTGATGCGCCCGCCGCCCTGGCTGGCGTGACACCGGCTCGCGCGCTCCCAAATATCCAGGTAATCGGCGATCGGGATGCGCGCGTGGGTTGGCTCGACGTGGTCGAGGATTTTGACTACATCGATGTCCTGGTTCATGCCCATCCGTCGCGGGTCTTGCCCCTTTAACCGTGCCGTCACAATACGCGCCCAAAGCAATGCAGTCGGGAAGGCAGCGTAATAGAGCTTTTGCGGCGTAGAAGCGGCGGGAAGATCGCCCTCCCGCAAGCAGTGAAACGCGCGTTCGGTAGCCCGCTGAATCGCTATGTGATCAGGATGCCCATAGCCGCCGTATCGGTTGAAGGTGACCACCACTTGAGGACGAATTTTCCGCATCACATCTGCAACTGCCCCCGTCACGCGCTCAGGATCATGTTCCCACTGAAAGCACAGCGAGTCAGGATGCCATGACGTGTCACTGCCCGTCATGCCGCTGTCGCGATATCCCAGGAGAAAGACCTCTTTGAACTCGAGATGCTCGCGGGCGCATTCCAACTCGCTCAAGCGCAGGTCCGCAACCGTTTGGTGTTTGTCCTGCAAATGCGGCGGCACTGTTCCTACATCACCGTTTGTGGCGCAAATTAGATAGACGTCGACATTGTCATCAATCCATTTGGGGATGGCCGCGCCCAGGCCGAAACTCTCGTCATCAGGATGCGCGAAACTAATCAGCAGGCGGCGCTTTTCCATGTCGTCTCCGCTGTGTATATCTCAGAACTACGATCCCCCTATTATACTGACTGTCCCTTGCCTAAGTGAGTATCACTTACCTATACTGTCTGCTGTTTTGAAGCTAGCCGTTCGAGAGGACTACATGGGTGTGACCGGTTATAGACGCTTGGTATTTATAGCTGTACTCGCCGCTGCGGTTGTGCTAGCGGGAATCGGCACACGGGCCCAGGGCAACGCCGCGACCCAGACAGGTCCGGTTTTCGCGACTTCGACGCCTGCCGGGGCGCAATTTGCACTCGCGACTGCGACGGCCACGCCGGGCTCGTCAGTCGTAATCGGTCCCTACGATTATCCGGACGGCTATAATCCGATGACCGGATTGCCCTATCCAAATGACGAAGTGCGCGCCCGCCGCAATCTAATCGTCAAGATCTCCAATCACCCGCCCATTGTGCGGCCGCAACACGGCGTGAACGCAGCGGACCTCGTCTTTGAATACGAGGCTGAAGGCAACGTCACGCGCTTTGCGGCGATCTATCGCAGCAACGCGCCGGAACGCGTCGGTTCAGTACGCAGCGGGCGTCTTCTCGACATCGAGTTGCTCACCATGTATTCGGCGCTCTTGGCATATTCCGGCACCAGTGAGCCGATACGCAATATCTATTTGAATTCCAACTACCGCTACCGTCTGATATCGCCTTCAATTGGCGACAATTGCGATAATGCCGGCTTCTGCCGCGACACTACATTGATAGAACGTGACTACGAGCATACGCTTTTTGGCGATACCCGTCGCATGTGGGACGTAGCCACGCGCCGCAACGTGAATACCGGTTTCCGCGCGGTGGGCTTTGCCTTCAGCGAGAGCGCCGACCTTGGCGGCATTGCGGCGCGCGACATCTACATACACTGGTCATCAAGGACCAACGCCCGCTGGCAATACGACGAGCAGAGCCGGACTTACCTGCGCTATACGGACCACGAGCCGCATTTCGATGCCGCCGACGGCGAGCAACTCTGGGCGGACAACCTGGTGATTCTCGAGGTTCCGCATCGCCGCCGACCCGATCTCTTCCCGCCGGGCGCCACGAACGAATCGCTTGAAGTTGCCTTGTGGGACAGCGGTCGCGCCTACGTATTCCGTGACGGCGTCATCTTTGTTGGATTCTGGAAACGTCTGGGTAGCAGGCCCGGGGAAGCCCTGCAATTGATGCTTGGCAATAATGAAGCGATTCCGTTGCGCCCCGGCCGGACCTGGATTAGCGTCACACGTTCGTTAGGCTCTACAATTGTAAACGCCGAACACCAGCAAATTCCGACTCTGACGCCGGAACGATAGGCGAGCGCTTTTTCAACGGGCATAGCTTGTCAATGTTGAGAAGCATATAGATTAGCTAGTATTGAGGGATTGCCAAGGGTTGCAATCGAAGCGCGCGATTCAAGGGTTTGTTCTAGGCGCTTGCTTTTTGGCGATTGGCCTTGTCGTCGCCGTCGCTGTGGCTTATTCCGTTACCGATGGGCAAATCGTCGACCTTGCCCAAGTGGCGTTGCTGCGCCTGCAGCTGGGCGAACAGCAAAGCGAACTCTTCGCGCCATTTGGCGAGAGCGAGAACCGGACTCGATTCACGATACCACCCGGCGCCGACGCCGCCGCGATCGCCGCCTCACTTTTCGACGCGAGCTTGATCCGAGACAAACAGCTTTTCCTGGATTACGCGCGCGTCGAGGGTCTGGATCGCAAGTTCGAGGCCGGCGTCTATTTCCTGAACCAGCGACTGTCAATCGCCGAAATAGCGCCCATGCTAACCGATTCAAGCGCAAGCCACATCCTTTTCCGAACGTTGGAAGGCGCCCGTATTGAAGAGATCGCTGCCTTGATCGACAGCAACGGGCTGTTCGGATTCAGCGGCGACGATTTTCTGGTGACGGTGCGGGCGGGCGCCGACTTGCCGTCCGACTTCGCCGCCTGGGCGGGGGTACCCGCGGGCGCGTCTCTGGAAGGTTTTCTGTTTCCCGATACGTATCAGTTGCCGCCCGATATCAGTCCGCTTGCCTTGCGGGGTTTTCTGCTGGATACGTTTCGTGATCGCGTGGGCGATCAATTGCGGGCGGATGCCCTGGCGCAGGGATTTTCCATTCATCAGATCGTGACTCTGGCGTCAATAGTTGAGCGGGAAGCGGTATGGCGGGAAGAACACGATGACATCGCCGCTGTCTATCGCAATCGCCTGGCGATCAACATGAAGCTGGAAGCCGACCCCACGGTGCAATATGGGCTTCAAGGAAGGCGCGGTGGCTGGTGGCCCAATATCACACGCGCAGACTACAGGCAGGCCGCGTCGCCCTACAACACGTATCTCGTCGGCGGATTGCCGCCGGGGCCGATCGCGAGTCCGGGTCTTTCCGCTATTCAGGGCGCCATATATCCGGCCGAATCCAACTTTTACTATTTCCGCGCCGCTTGCGATAGCTCTCATTATCATAACTTTGCCGTTACCTTTGACGAGCATGTGGCCAATGGCTGTTGAGGACAAGCGTCCCCGCCTCGCTTCCCCGGTCATGCGCTCGGCGGCGTGGATTGTGTTGACAATACTGGTAGCCGCTTGCGGCGCCCGGCAACCCATGGAGATCCACAAGGTCGCCTTGTTGGCCCCGTTTGAAGGGCCGTATCGCGAACTCGGTTACAACGCCCTGTACGCACTACGTTTGGCCATATCCGAGACAGATCTCGACAACGTTCAGCTGCTGCCGATAGATGACGGCGGAGACTTCAGCAAGGCAAAGTCGCGAATCCGGGCCCTCAATCTCGATAGCGCGGTTGTGGCGATCATCGCGCTGGGCGAAGCGGCTACGCACCCGTCGACGCAGCGGTCCAACGACAAAGCCATGATTATTGTCGGCAATTGGGGGCACAATCGCGCCGACGAGGACAGCCTGTATGCGACCGGTCGAGAACGGGCGGAAGCGGGCGCGCGGGACGACCTGCTCATCGCCGGGCAAATGATCAGCGGCGACGGCGCGAGGCAAGAAGTCTTCACAAGCAACGGATCGCCGGCGGACGCGGAGTTCTGGGCGCGCTATGTCGGCGGCCAAGACATTCCCGGACCCAATTGGCTGGCCACGTTGACTTATGACCTTGCTCGACTGGTTATCCTCTCGATCGCCGATGGAAGCGACTTGAGCGACGCTGCCCTTGACGGTCATAATGGAAAGATCCGTTTCCTCGCCGGCTTTTGGCAAGACGCGCCGATTCATCGGTATCAATTCCAGGGGCGCGATCTTGTGCCGCTATCCGCCTAGACGTACCGGCCATCAATGACGCCGTGGAATAGCGGCAGTGGATCGACCGGCTTCTCGCTGTAAACGACAGCCCCGCCGAGTAACGAAAGCGCCCCTCGCAGCGCGTCCTGTCCATTGGCGTGTATGGTCATCAGCACATCATTGCGGGCAACTGAATCACCTACATTAGCGTGAACCTCGATGCCGACCGCGTGATCAATTGCGTCAGCTTTGGTTGCCCTGCCCGCGCCCAGCGCCAGCGTTGCCAAACCGACTTTATCCGCGTGTATGCTGCCGATGCAGCCATCTTCGGCGGCGCGCAACTCCTGTCTTATTTGCGCCTGCGGCAGCTTGCCGAGATCGTCAATTTGCGCGAGATCCCCACCTTGAACCTCGACCATGCTTCGAAAATGCTCCAGAGCCGCGCCGCCGCGGAGCGTGCGCCCGGCGTCATCGCGCGTTTCTTCCAGGTCAAGCCAGGTCTTGCCTCGGCCCGCCAGGCGGAGCATGCGCGCCGCGACCTCGATGCAATGCGCTTCAAAATCGGCGGGGCCCTGACCGCGAAGCGTCGTGACCGCCTCGGCGACTTCCAGGGCGTTGCCGACTGCGACTCCCAGCGGCTGATTCATATCTGACAAGAGCGCAACCATGTCGCGGCCGGCGTCGACGCCGATCTGCACCATGATGGTCGCCAGTTGCCGCGCTTCATCCAGCGTTTTCATGAAGGCGCCTTGCCCCGACTTGACATCGAGCACGATGCCATTCGCGCCCGCCGCCAGTTTCTTGCTCATGATGCTGCTGGCCATCAGCGGCAAGCTGGCGACTGTACCGGTGACATCGCGCAGCGCGTATAATTTCCCGTCAGCCGGCGCCAAGGATTTGCTCTGACCGGCGAGCACCAGTCCGGTATCACGGGCGAACTGCCGAAACTGATCTTCGGACAAGTTCACATTGAAGCCATTGATCGATTCCAGCTTGTCCAACGTGCCTCCGGTGAAACCAAGTCCGCGGCCGCTCATCTTCGCGATTGGCACGCCAAAAGCCGCTACCAAGGGCAAAACGACCAGGCTGGTCTTGTCGCCGACGCCGCCGGAGGAATGTTTGTCAACCGCGTAATCAAGGATGTCGGACAGATCCATCATGTCGCCGGATTCGGCCATGGCAATCGTCAAGGCGACAATCTCCCCGCGATCCATGCCTTGAAATATGATCGCCATCAACAAGGCCGATACCTGATAGTCCGGGATCGTTCCCGCCGTATAGGCTTGCACAAAATAGCGTATTTCCTCCGCGCTCAAGGGCTCGCCATCGCGTTTTTTGCCGATAATATCGATCATGCGCATATCGAGGTCGCTCCTTCTTTGTCATGCGAACGATGCAATTCCATTATAAGGCGTGTCCGTTATTATGGCGCGGGCGCTGGCTGAGGCGGAATGTGTCCTCAAATGCTGGGGAAATGCCCTCATTTTGCCCCCTTTTTTGGCAACTGTATAGATACAGTATGCATATG
>JAPOOU010000091.1 GCA_026713245.1 Chloroflexota bacterium | reverse complement strand
GTCCTGCAAAGCCTGCGCCAGCGAATGTCCGTCGGCAGTCGATGTCGCCAAACTGAAATCAGAATTCCTGGCGGCATGGCATGACAAGCATGGCGTTTCCCTCGCGACGAAGGTTTTTGGCAACATCCATCGCGTCAATCAAATTGCCGGCAGGTTGCCCGCGATTAGCAACTTCATGCTCGATCATCCGCTGGGCAAGATTGGCGCCGAGCTTCTGGGATTGCCGGCCGAGCGTCCCTTGCCGCGATATGCCGAACGGCCTTTTTCGGCCGGGCCTTATCCCCGGCACGCCGAAGCGGATGCGATACTGATCGTCGATACCTTCACCGAATGGAATCATCCTGAAATTGGCGAGGCGGTGATGGAACTGGCGAGTCGTCTTGGGCTGCGCGTCAACGCGCGGCGCTTGCCGGAGCAAGGCTGCTGCGGCCGACCGGCAATCAGCAAGGGCTTGCTGGACAATGCCAAAGCGATGGCGCAGGCTAATGTGCTCGACTTGTACCGGCGGCAGCCGGATGCGACTTATATTTTCATCGAACCAAGCTGCCTCAGCGCTTTCACCGACGACTACGTGACCCTGGTGGATCTGGGCCTTCAGGCGGCGGCGAAGTCACTGGCAGCGCGCTGCCAGAGCGTCGAGCAATTCTTCGTCGAGAAGTTGGCTTGCGGCGCCGAGACCCTCGCTTGGCGGAACGAGACGCCGCGGATATTGTTGCATGGCCACTGTCACCAGAAGGCGCTCTGGGGAACCGCCGATGCGCTCAAGTTGCTGAGGATCATCCCGGGCGCCGTGGTCGAAGAGATGAATACCGGCTGCTGTGGCCTGGCCGGCAGCTTCGGTTACGAACACTATGAATTGAGCATGAAGATCGCCGAGGATCGCCTTTTGCCGACCATCCGTGACAATCCCGATGCTATCGTTGCTGCGGCCGGCACGTCTTGCCGCGCGCAGATCCACGACGCCGGTTTCGCGGCGCGGCACCCGGTTCAGGTCGTGCTGGACGCGCTGGTTTCATCCGAGCTGCTGGAGCAAGAAGTCTGATGGCGAATTTCAAATTGACCGAAATCAAGTCGCTGAGCGAGTTCCTGAATCTGCGCCATATCCGCGTAGAGCGGGAGCAGCGCCGCTTCAGCAAGAATCTGCTCATGACATTTTTGCAGACGCGTCATCCGGCGGTGACCTCGTACCGCATTGATGCGGAAGGGGAGGCGATCGGCTATGTCATGTTGATCCACGCCGAGAATCCGACGCAGTGGATCATCGAGCGTTTGACAATCAACCGCGATCATCAGCGCAAGGGCTATGGTTACGCTATCGTTGACCATCTGATTGACATGGTGCACGATTTTGAGAACAGCGAGATGGTCATCGCTCGTTACGAGCCGGACAACGAGCCCGCCCGCCGTCTCTTCGACCGCTTGAACTTCGAGCAGCAAGAGAAGATGTTCCGCGGACGTCATATCG
Organism: Chloroflexota bacterium; assembly: GCA_026713245.1. Taxonomy (GTDB): domain Bacteria; phylum Chloroflexota; class Anaerolineae; order Aggregatilineales; family Phototrophicaceae; genus UBA6055. The sequence goes on along the minus strand of JAPOOU010000091.1, from coordinate 25,604 downwards.
CGATTCTGGAATTCGAGTTTGAAGACGATGCAAACGATGCGGAGACGGACGAAGATGAAGACTCGGAGCCAGATGATACGGAAGACATCGACGACTATGATGAGGACGACGATACGGCCTAGCCTTGTCTAGCGCGTATTTGTCGAACTGTCGAACATAACATGTCCGAACAGCCAGCAGCCGCCCATAGCCTCTTGACCGAATCGGTCCGTCGTCGCCTCGAACCTTTGATGCTGGTCGCCCACAAGGTGCGGGTTGGCGCGATGAAAGGCGACCGCCGCTCCATCAAACGCGGCAACAGCATCGAATTCGCCGATTACCGCAATTATGTGCCGGGCGATGACCTGCGCCAGCTCGACTGGAATATCTACGCCCGGCTGGAGCGCCCTTTCATTAAACTGCTGGAGGATGAGGAAGACCTGACGGCGCATTTGATCCTTGACGCCTCCGCCAGCATGGACTTTCCGCCCGAGGGCGAAGCTGATCAAAAGAAGCTGCTTTACGCCAAGCGCATCTTTGCCGGGCTGGCCTATCTGTCATTGACCAGCAATGATCGCCTGATTCTCACCGCTGTCAACGATGGCGGCAGCGCCACCTACGGTCCCGTGCGTGGACGCGGGCGCGGCATCGCCATGCTGCGCTTCATACAAGATCTCGATGTGGCGGGCATCACCGATCTGAATATCATGCTGGGCGATTACGCGCGGCGGGCGCGGCGTCCGGGCCTGGCGCTGATCATCAGCGATATGTTCTCGCCCACGGGTTTTGTCGATGGATTGAACGCACTGCTCGGCCGCGGTCACGAGGTAGCATTCTTGCACGTGCTGGCGCCGGAAGAGATCACCCCGCCGCTGGTCGGCGATTTGCGCTTGATCGATGTGGAAACAGGTCAAGCCCAGGAAGTCACGGTGGACGCGACCATGCGCGGGATCTATCAGCGGCGCTTGAGCGCCTGGCGCGACGAGATCCGCGACGAATGCCTGCGGCGCGGCGCTTATTATTTTCCGCTGGTGACTGACGCGCCCTGGGAGCGGGTGATTCTGTCGGATATGCGGCGGGCGGGTTTGGTTAAGTAGTTGTGGCTTTCGCCTTGCGCTCGGCGATTAGTTTCCTCAGATATTCTTTATACTCTTTTCTTGTCTCGAGATAGAGACCCGATAACATAGCCGTCAAATCAATGCCATCGTCGATATCTTTCCAGTACACATCCAGATTACCCAACTGGTAGTTTTGGCGCTCCTTTTCGCTGGCAGCCTCCAGCAAGGGGAAAAAATGCAGAGGAACGCCGATAATCCTGCCATCCGCCAAATCAATCATGGCGTGCGTATCGGTGAAAGTCACGCGTTGCGGCTCGTTACGTGTATCGTGAATGACTGGCTCAATATATATGTTGCTGTCTCTACTCGTCATCTTTATTCTCGTCCTTCACGTTTTTCATGAATGTCGTTCCATACCTCAAGCAGCAATTCTCTGTTTTCAGTTACCAACTTACGAATCTGTCGAATTTCTCTCATACGGTATCCACGGTTATTCTTGACCTCAAAAGTGTTCAAGTCTATCTGTATCTCCTTCTCCCCCTTCCAAACATGCGCATGTGCCGGAGGATGATCATTTGTATGAATGCGAACATCATAACCATGCCGCTGACGGTACAATACAGTGACCATTTTCCCTCACGATTCAAGTATACAAGCTGCATAGACACTGTCAACAATAGCAGAAATCTCAGGTCGCCACCAAGCCCCCATCCAGCACCAGAGGGTGCCCGGTGACAAAGGAGGAGGCATCCGAGCAGAGCCAGAGTACCGCCGCGGCGATTTCCTCCGGAGTACCCAGCCTGCCCATCGGTATCGCCCGCTCCATGATGCTCGCCAGCGCCGGATTGAAGGCGATGCCGGCCTGTACCATAGCCGTGTCGGTATAGGCCGGACAGATGGCGTTGATGCGTATGCCGCGCCTGGCGTAGTCGAGCGCGGCCGAGCGCGTCAAGCCGACGACGGCGTGTTTGCTGGCGGTATAAGCAGCGGCTTTGGGCGCGCCGATCAAACCGGCGACCGAGGCGATATTAACAATCGTGCCTTGACCCGCCGGCAACATCCGCTCCAGTTCTGCTTTCATGCAGTGCCAGACACCCTTGAGATTGATGGCCAGCACCAGTTCAAAGAGCGCGTCGTCCGCTTCGTGCAAGCGCTGCTCGAATGAGCCGGCGATGCCGGCATTGTTTACGGCGGCGTCCAGGCGCCCGAAGCGCTCGACCGTCGTCGATACCATCCCCCGTACGTCGTCGGCACGCGTCACATCGCAATGGACGAATATCGCTTCTCCGCCGGCTTCGATGATCGCTTGAACGGTCTCCTGGCCGCCCTGATCATTGATATCCGAGGCGCAGACGGCCGCCCCTTCCCGCGCCAATTTGATGGCGCTTGCGCGACCGATTCCTGATGCCGCGCCTGTTACTAGCGCGACCTTGTTTGCCATCTGTGCCATAGTATTTTCCTCCAGTTTTCCGGCGCCTGTTCCCCGGCAATGGTACACAAACTCTGCTGCTCGCGTAAGCTTGCGGCTGCCAGATCGCATGTTTGCCCGCTGGACATGGTGGAACAGTGCGGGGGCACGCGATATGTTATAATTGTTGCGAGTTCAAGGACCGGGAGATCCGCAAATGATTAACGATCCGATTCTGCTCAACGATTGGCATGCCGTGATCCCGGTCGCCGAGCTGGACGCGCGGAATAATGTCACCGGCGCTCGCCTTTTGGGCGAGGATATCGTTATTTGGCGCGCCGGCGACCAAATCCGGGCCTGGAAGGATTTGTGCGTGCATCGCGGCACGCGGCTCTCGCTCGGCGAGGTATTGGAGGACGGCACCCTGCAATGTCCGTATCATGGCTGGATATACGACGCTACGGGCAATTGTGTCCGTATTCCCGCACACCCGGAGCAAAAGCCGCCCGCTAAGGCCAGAACTTTCACCTACCAGGCCGCCATCGCCTACGATATGGTCTGGGTCTGCCTGGGAGAACCGGCCTATCAGATCCCGGCATTCGAGGAATGGGGCGACGAGAGCTACCGAAAGATCCTCTGCGGCGCTTACGAATTTCAGGCGGCGGGGCCGCGCATGGTAGAGAATTTTCTCGATGTAGCGCATTTCCCTTACGTACACGAGAATATCCTGGGCACGCAGGAACGTCCGGAGATACCGGACTATGATGTCGTCAGCGACGAGAATGGTATCACCGCCACCGATATTCGCGTATTCCAGCCTAATCCAGATGGTTCCCATATCCCCAATTGGGTGAGCTATACCTACAAGGTCTACCGACCGCTGGTAGCTTATTTCCGCAAGGAAGCCGAAGAGAAATTCGCCATTCTGCTCATGGTCACGCCAATCGAAGAGCTCAAGTCGCTGATGTGGATGTGGATGGTCATGACGCAAGACGACAGCAGCGACGACATGCTGCGCGCCTTCCAGGACGAGATCGCGTATCAAGATTTGCCTATCGTGCAATCGCAGCGCCCCGAGTTGCTGCCGCTTGATTTGCAGTCAGAACTGCACCTGCGCAGCGACAAGACCGCCATCGCATATCGCCGCTGGCTCAATGAACTGGGCTTGAGCTTCGGCGCCAGCTGACCGCCAGCTCCTTCTGCAACTCGAATTCAACTGCTACGTAGTCAAAGACAGGTAGACAGCCGACATGTAATGCTAACCTGACTGCCAGGTCCAAGCCGCGTATTATGGCGAAGGACCGGGTTCGTTTGCATTGAAGGGTGGGCTGAATAGTATTGCGCGCGAATCAACAATGCCACGCCCGCGCAACTTGTATATTTGGGGAACTGCATGACCTTAAACGCGGGCGACAATATCGCTGGCTACGAGATCATCACACAAGTGGGATCGGGCGGGATGGCGACGGTTTATCAAGCCTATCACGAGCGGCTTGACCGCCAAGTCGCCATCAAGATCATGCATGATACTTTTGTACAGGATGGTACATTCCTCGAGCGCTTTCAGCGCGAGGCGCGCATCGTTGCTCGCCTGGAACATCCGCATATCGTGCCCGTCTACGACTACGACGAATACGCGGGTAAACCCTACTTCGTAATGAAATATATCGAAGGCGGTACGCTGAAAAGGCGCCTGATCAAGCGCGGCATCACCCTGGACGAGAGCAAAAGCGTGATGACCCAGTTGGCGGATGCGCTGACCTATGCGCATGAAAAAGGCGTATTGCATCGCGATATCAAACCCTCGAACATTCTCATTGACGAACGGGACCTGCCGTATATCAGCGATTTCGGGTTGGCGCGTATCCTACAAGCGGGCGACTCGACCATCAGTCACGATATGATGCTGGGCACGCCATATTATATTTCACCGGAGCAAGCCAGGGGCGAGCGCGACTTGAGTCCGGCAACCGATGTCTATTCTTTTGGCATCGTCTTGTACGAGCTGCTGGTGGGGCGGGCGCCGTTCATCGCCGATAATTCCTACGCGATCGTGCATGAACACATCTATACGGCGCCGGCGCCGCCCAGCCGGATCAATTTCGAACTGAGCGCGGCGGTTGACGAAGTATTGCTGAAAGCGCTGGCGAAAGAGCCATCGGAGCGCCATCAAAGCGCGACGGCGCTGATGGACGATTTCAAGACAGCGCTGGGGGAATCTGGGGTCAGGCGGTTGCCGCCCGATCGTAGCCGCGCCCGGCAGGGATCGCTCGCACAGTCGCGCTCGCTCTCTCAGCCGCATTTGGACAGCGAAGCTGTCGGCCGCGGTCGAAAGTTGCGCCACTCTGATGACGATCATTTGGTCGACTTTGCCGGGTTAGCCGCGCTGGAGCACGAGAGCAAGCGCAAAGTGGGCACGCGCGAGCGGAAAAAGGGCGCGAAGTCAAGAGAGGCTGCCATCCGCGAGCGAGTGGAAAGGAAGTTCCGCGCCCGCCGCGTTTTGATCATACATCTTGTGATTTTTGGCATCGTTATCAGCATTATTGGGCTGGGCATCATCCTCCAAGGCCGTGGTTATGCTTTGCGCGATTTGGCAGGTTTTGCCAGCTTTTGGGGCATCTTCCCAGCGCTTCAAGCGGTCCGCTACCACTACAAACATGGGCAAGGCGCCGACAACCGCAGGCAAGAAACCGAGCGCGAAGTAACCCGGCATCTGGCAGGATCTGATTTGGACGGCGAAGAAGAATGGCAGGCGCGCAAGCGCATCGAAAAGAAATTTGCCGCCCGCCGCGGCATCGTTTATTTCTCGGCGCTTTTTGCAGTCCTTAACAGCGCATGGCTTTTCTCTATGCTCTTTATACCGGGATATTGGAACGACGGCATGGGCAACGTTCCTGCGCTTGGCTTTTGGGCTGTTATCCTTGTGCTGCTTGGCCTGCGCTATTACTATCGCTACGGACGAGGCGCGGAAAGGCGCGAGGCGGAGATCGAAGGCGAGATCACGCGAGAACTGCGTTTGTCCGAGATGCGTGAGCGGACGCGGATAGAGCGTCTGGATGAAGTCGGTGATTTGGAATTGGCACTAGACAATGTCGACATGTCGAATGTGCGACTCAATGACGAAGGCGAGCTAACAGACAGTTTTGTTGAAGAAGCGGCGTCGCAACGGTCGTCGCGGAGCGTAGAATGACTTTGAACAAGGGCGACGATTTCGCCGGATACGAGATTAAGACGCGCATCGGTTCCGGCGGTATGGCGACAGTATATCAAGCCTATCACGATCGGCTCGACCGGCACGTCGCCATCAAAGTTCTGCACGAATCCTTCGTGCGCGATGATACCTTTCTGGAGCGCTTTGAGCGCGAGGCGCGGATCATCGCCCGCCTGGAGCATCCGCAAATCGTGCCGATCTACGACTACGCCGAATTCGACGGGCAACCCTATATTGTCATGAAATATATCAAGGGCGGCACGCTCAAGCGCCTCGCTATCAAGGAAGGCATCGCGCTTGACGATATGGTCCGCATGATGAGCATGCTGGCGGACGGCTTGACCTACGCGCACGAGACGGGCGTCTTGCACCGCGATATCAAACCGTCGAACATTCTCATTGACGAAAGGAACCTGCCTTATATCAGTGATTTCGGTCTGGCGCGAATCGCGCAGTTTGGCGACTCGACCATCAGCCACGATATGATGTTGGGTACGCCCTTTTACATTTCGCCAGAGCAAGCGCGCGGCGAGCGCGACTTGACGCCGGCAACCGATGTCTATGCTTTTGCGGTGATCTTGTACGAACTGCTGACCGGGCAGGTGCCTTTCGGCGGAGATACGGCATATGCGATCGTGCACGAGCAGATCTACACCCCGCCGACGCCACCCAGCCAGATCAATACCGAATTGACCCCGGCCCTCGATGATGTCCTGTTGAAGGCTTTGGCGAAGGAGCCCTCGCAGCGCTATCAGACGGCGACGGATTTGATGCGCGATCTCAAGTTGGCGCTGGCGGAATCGGGCGTGACGCGTCTACCCCCGCTGCATGTAGCGAGCTTCGGCGGTGGGCGGGCGCAGCGGTCGGCTTTCGACTTTGAGGCGAAAGATTATGGACTGGGCGATTTAGGCCAGAAGATTGATCAATCGATCCGCAAGGGCGTTGAATTCGCATCGGAGATCGCCGACCAATTCGACAAGAAAAAGAAGAAACCGCCGCCTTCGCCGGAAGTGTTGATCCGCCAGCGCGTAGAAAAGAAGCTCAAAGCCCGCAGCGAGTTCTTGCAGCACTTGACAGTGTTTCTGGCCATCAACGGCATCTGCTGGTTGATTTGGATCTTCAGTCGAGGGGGTTTTCCCTGGCCAATTTTTGTTACGGCGACCTGGGGAATTGGCTTGGTCAATCAATACGTGGACTATTATTACAAGCATGGACGGGGCGCCGACCGGGGCGAGGAAGAAATCGAAAGCGAGATAACGCGTCAGATGAGAGTCTCGCAGTGGCATGACGCCGATCGCCGCAAAGGCGGGTATGAAGATGAAGAGGCGTTGCTCGACGCGGATGATGCCGAGGCGCGCGCGGTGCGCCTGAATGACGATGGGGAATTAAGCGACAGTTTCGTTGATGAAATGGAAGGCGGCAGGGCCGATAGCAGCGAGCGTCAACGCTAGCGATTCGGTTAAAGACAAGAGATGACATCGACACAAGAAGAGCTCATCCGCTATCGCATCGAAAGACGAATGGCCGGCCGCCGCGATATCTTGCTCCATGTGCTGGTCTACGTTCTGGTCTTGGCGGGCCTCTTCGTCAACCTGCCTTGGTGGGATGCCTCCGCGAGGCTCTTCTTCGCCGCCTTTTGGGCGATTCCGCTGCTTCTGCAATTGCTGCGTTATTACTACCAGAATGGACCGGGCGTGAAAAATCGCGTTCTTGAAATCGAGCGTGGGCTTGAACTGCTGACTGCGCTGGACGAAGAAGAAGAGGCGCTGGTCGAAGAGCGCATTGCCAAGAGAATTACAGCCCGCCGTTTGCTCGTCGCTCATCTCTTGACCCTTGCCTTGACGCTGCCCTTGCTCTGGCTGGAGGCGCAGTCAAGAGGACTCGGTTATTTTGACCAACTCAATCTGACCCGAATAAGCGCGATTTGGGGCGCGGTCGGTATTTTGCACTTGCTGCGCTTTTATATCGTACATGGCAAAACGGCGGCCGGGCGCGCGCTCAAGATAGAAAGAGAATTGGAGCGGCAATGGCATCTTTCGCTCGCTCGCCGGCGTCAACGCAGGTATTCGCTTGAGGCGCTTGACGAGAACGACGATTTCGCCCCTGATGGCGAGCTCATGCCGCTGCGCGCGGCGCGCATCACCGCCGAGGGCGAGCTGGTCGACGACGTCTGGGACGAAGAAGCCTTGACTGCTCCGCGTTATTCCAGATAGACGCGAGATCGAGACCGGCGATGAAATACAAAAGCAAGCCGATCCATAAAATCGAAATCCGCGAAGCTGTGGAAAAGAAATTCCAGGCGCGCGGCGGCATCATCTTCCACGCTTGCCTCTTGCTATTCGGCACAGTGCTGTTCCTGGCTTATCTGCCGACAGCCTGGGGCAATCTTCTTACGTCTCGCTGGGACAGCGGACTCAAGGATTCCGCAATTCTGTTCGGCATTCTGGGCTTGTCCTTTGCGATGAATTTCTTCCGTTATCATTTTCGGCATGGCACCGGCTTTGAAAAACATCAAGCGGAAACCGCCACCAGGATCAACCGGCGCTTGCAACGAACTGACCCCGGCGAATGGGAAGAGCAAGAAGAATTGATCCGTATCCAGCAGCAGGACAAGTTGAAAAACCGCCGTCTGCTCTGGCAGCACATGGCGGTTTTTCTGAGCGTCGGCTTAATCCTCTTTACAATTCAGTTCTCCGTAGTTGCTGGAGAGGGCTTTAGCGACTGGTCGGACATAATCAACGGACTAAATGTGATGGGCATCTGGAGCATCGGCATCCTGGCGCACAGCCTGCGCTACTATCTCGCTTACGGTCACTCGCGCGAAAAACGACAAGCCAAAATCGACGCCGAGGTCGCGCGCGAACTGGCAGCCCTGGAGCGGGAGAGCCCACCTGTCAACGATCGGCAGGCGCAAGGCGCGCCGGGCATGGGCACGAGCCAGGAGCGGATTACGATCGGCGCGTCTGTCGCCGAAGATCTTGAAGAACCGAGACGCGAGATGAAGGCGTAATCCTCCGGCTTGACGTGGTATTTTCTGTTCTGGCGTACTTTGGTGGACGTAAAGACGGGCCCCCGTCGGATCGTCCCTTTCCAGTCCTGTTTTCTGTGGTTTTGCATCGCTGCATCGATAAAACAATCACTGCGCCCGACACAGTTCTATAACGGCGCTTATCAACGCCCGACAGTCCACACCTTGAAAATCCCCTGGCAAATGATGATAGAATAGGCCTGTGCCAGGTCACTGTACAAGGGTGGCTGTACATTTGGCTGAACTGTGGCAGACTTGGCTTTGAGCAGTTGGAACGCAACAGGGATGGCGCGGCAGCCGTATTATAATTAGGCGCGCGCTGAATTGGATACGCTACGGACATGATTCGCTTAAAACGACGCAACACGGCCTGGTTGATCGCCATGGGGCTGCTGATCGGCTTCGCCCTGCTGGCGGCGCCGGTTTCCGCCGCCGTACAAATCTCATTGTTGGGCCTATTTGCCGTCGCTGTGATTGCTTCGTTGATCGAACTGGGACCCGACCGAGAGACCCTGCTGGACGTATTGCACCGGGCGCCGGTGCGCCGGCGCATCACGCCGCAAGCGCGTGAAGCGGCCGAACGCGCAGCGTCCCGCGCTGGTTATTTCAACCGCAGCGGCATCGTCTTGCTCGATATCGGTTTGATCGCCATGCAGACCGGCGTCGATGGGCTGGCGATGCGTCGCACGCGCAATATTTCCAAGGACGACGATGGTGTGCGCCCCTTCATTACCTTGTTCGTCGATAACGAAGAAGCTGATCGGCAAGCGCTGGTCCGCTACGAGATTTATAACCACCTGGGAGAAGAGCAGTTCGTGCACGAGATGAAGACCTACTTGCGCGAAGGCGAACTGGAATTGCTCGCCGAACATCAACTGCCGCTGGCGGGCAACAGCAGCATCGACGGCAGCGGCGACTGGGACTTGCGGGTGTATGTCGACAACAACCTGATCGGCATGCACGACTTGATGCTGGCGCCCTCGGTCAACGAACGTCGACGCCGCCTCAGCGGAGAAGCGGAATACAAAGAGTCGCTGTCGCGTCGCAGTCATAATCTGCAAGACGCCGTTATCGTCGAGGAGGCGGAAGAGCAGGAGACCATGCAATTGAAGGACCTGCTGGAACAGCCCAGTTCGTCCAGCCGCAGGAGCCTGTCGCGGAACCGCAGATAAGACGCGCCGCGTGTAAACGGCGACATAGGCCGCCGTGCTCACGCAAAAGATCCTGCTCATGGCATGCGCAAGCGGGTTTTATGATTAAGCGAAGGACCGTCTATGGATAACAATCGCAATACCTGGTTTCTGGCGTTTATCCTGCTGGCGCTGGGCGCTGTCGCCCTGCTGGGCAACAGTTTCCCGGTGATCCTGGTATTGTTGGGTTTGCTTTTCCTGGTGCGCCAGTTCGACAACGATAGCGTCAGCTCCAATGTCAGGGATCAATCCTATGACTACAGTTACGACTATGAACAGCAGGAAGAGGAAGAAGACGACTACGATGACTATGAAATCTTCCATCAGCAGCCCGCCAGCGCTGAACAGCGTGTTTACCGCCACGCGCTGGAATCGGTGACGCGGGCCGGGCTGGACCCGGACGAGGTGCAGGTCCTGGCGGTTGATATCGGATTGCTGACGACCAAAGAAGATACTGAGCCGCAAATTTACCGCACCTGGTCCCTGCCGGACGACATCGACTATATTCAACCATTCGTGCAATTGCGCGTCCCGATGGAAGCCAACGGCGATATACGCTTCGAGATCATCGACGCGATCGGGGATCCGGTTTACATCCACGAAGACACTTTCAAGCTGACGCGCGGGCGCAATTTTCTGACGCCCAATACGCGCATGCCCCTGCACGATCAGATGGAATTGGATGGCAAGTGGAGCCTGCGGATCATCGCCGACGGCGTGACCATCGCCGAGCATCGCTTCGAATACTCGGAGGCGACCGGCGCCAACATCCGCCGGCACATCGGCGAGGACGGCGAGATCAATACCGAGATGCGCGCCGTGATGACCGAAAACCGCCTGCCCAAAATGTCCCTCGATGACCTGCTCGCCTATCAAGGCGAAGACGAAGAAGAACGCCGTCAGCAGTCCTGAAAAGCCCGCGCTTTTTCCACATAATTCGCGGCCGTTCGCCGGATCATTGCGATCTCGTCAGTCGTAACGGCGCGGACTATCCGCGCTGGACTGCCCATTATCAAGCTGTTGTCGGGGAAGACCTTGCGCTGCGTTATCAGTGAACCGGCTCCGACAATGCAGTGACTGCCGATTTGCGCGCCGTTCAAAACGATTGCGCCCATGCCAATCAAGGTATGATCGCCGATTCTGGCGCCATGCAGGATGGCGCGATGGCCCACCGTGACGCCGGCGCCGATGATTAGCGGCCAGCCGGGATCGGCGTGACAGATCGCCCCGTCTTGAATATTGGCGCCCGCGCCGATGACCAGCTTTTCAGTATCGCCGCGCAGCACCGCGTTGAACCAGACGCTTGCCTCTGCCTCGATCGCGACGTCGCCGACAACAATGGCGCCGCTCGCAATAAAGACGCCCTCTGCGATTTTCTCCGGCTGAAAGGATGTTTGGAATCGTCCCATGACACTCAAAAAGTGTGGAAGCGCAGTTATGTAATGGTGACTTAATCAGCTAAACAAGCGCCAGATCTCTCAGAATACTCCGGATCTGCGCTGGTTCAACTTCATCGCAATTTGGCTTTATGCAAACGCCAATGAGTGTGATTTCTTCTGATCCAACATGATACGCAACCCGAAACCCTCCGCTCTTGCCGCTTTGGCCTGACGGATTAGCCAGACGGACTTTGTAAACCTTGGCGCCGACGCCTTGCAAACGATCACCTGGGTAATCTCCTGGCGAAAGCTGTTCAGTTAGCTGGCGAATCTCTTCTATTATTGATGGATGTTTGCGGGCGATCCTATTGACCCTTTTCGTGAATCTATTGGGGAAGATAACTTTCAAGCTCATCGTCGTCCAAGCCTTGCTCGATCAATTTCAGCGCTTCCTCGGCCGGCAGGACCTTGCCCTCTTTCATTTCCTGCAGACCTACACGGATATCTTCCAGGAACTCCGCTTGAGCCACCGCAACGGCCGACTTGTCCTGACGTTTGGACGCTGGCTTTGCAGGCGACGTGGTAGACCCCTGTGCAATTGTCTTGTAAGAAGCGCCGGGCTGGCTCTTTTGCGCCGTGCGAAGCCTCTTGCTCTGATTCTTCTTGAGAGGTGTACCCATCCGGTTGGCTCCCTGTACTCTTCGGATTGCCCAAGTCTGTATATTACACGAGAGGAATAAGAATAGCATTTGTTGCGCCGCTTGGCAAAACCTCGGCACGGAAGAGAAATGAAGTGGCTAAGGAAATTGCGACAAATGCACACTCTGGATGCCGGCAACAGGCAATTGTCTGGCGGTAGGCGCTCAACCAAAGCGCTCGGCGAGGACCAGCACATAAGATCCCGATGTGTTGGGATTGCCATTGCCGCCGGAAAAGCGCCGGGCGCGTATGTAATATAGGCCAGAGAAAGGAATGGTGTAACTGTCGATCAGGGCATTTTGTCCGTTGCCCCCGTCATCGTTGCTCAGCAGCACTTCTTGCGAGGCGTTAAGCAGTTCCAGGTAAGCATCAAGATCGCCGTCCACGCGCGTCATTGATACGGTGATGATCTCGCCCTGGCGGGCATAGAAGGCGTAGAGATCATGCTCGTTTGCGGCATCAATCTTGCCCGGCGCGCTGGTGCCATAATTGATGTTGGCGGCATCCGAGGGCACATCCTGGAAGGCGCTGCCGACGGCGTCCAGCGTCAGCAGGAAGGCGCCCAGGCTATTGCCCTTGCTGCCCTCGAATCGTGTGGCGATTATGTGGTACTTGCCGTCCGCCGGTATGCGATAGTCCGCGATCCTGGCGTTCTGCCCGCCGCCGCCGTCGTCGTCCTCAAAGATAGGCGAAAAGTGTTCATCCGCCAGGATGAGATAACTGTCAAGCTCGCCCGCGCTGCCGCGCGTCATACTGATGGTGACAAGATCATCCTTTTCCGCATTGAAGGTGTAGAAGCGTTCATATTGCCGGTGACTGAGCACAGCGGTCTTGGCTTCGCCATAACGTATTGGCAAGGGCGCCAATTGCGAACTGCCGGCGCCGCTGTTCTCAGCTTCTTCAATCGTCAAGACAAAGCTGCCCGCGCTATCACCGTCAACCTCGCGATAGCGCGACGCTACGATAATGTAGGCGCCGGTCCGATTGATGATAAGGGCGTCGATGCGAGCATTGCGCGTATCTGCGCCGGCTTGATCGTCGTTGTCGGCGATGACAAAGCGCTCTTCGTCGACGACTTTCAGATAGGGATCCAGGGTGCCGGAAGAACGCACCATCGATACAGTCAATATATCGCCTTGCTGCGCTTGAAAGCTGTAATAGACTTGTGGCTCGGTATCGCTGATCGTGCCGATAACGGAATCGCCGTAGCGCAGGGCGCTGCCTTGTTCGGACAAGACGCCTGCGCGTAGCATGTGCAGTTCATAAGCGCCCGCCGTGCTGCCGAGGCTCTGGCCGAAGCGCGCTACAATCACAAAGTAACGACCGGTGTCCTTTAAGGTCAGGTCTTGACTGATGGGGAGTTCGCTGCCGGCGACGCCGCGGTAGAACTCGAGGTTGCCGGTGTTATCGAATACGCCGAGGACGGGTTCGAGGTCGCCTTCTGTCGCGCGCAACTCGAACTGAATGACTTCGCCGCGCAGACCATCGATGAAAAAGACTTCGCGCGGCTTGCCATCATTCAGACGACCGCGGATCACGCCGTCCGGCTCGCTGCGCGCCTCATCCAAAGGCAAGTCGCGCTCTTGCGCGGAAACGGAGAGCGCCAGCGTCAACGACAAAAGAATGGCGCAAATCCTCTGGGCAATCATATATGTATTTTAGCGCATCCCGGCCTGTCGGGTTGCGACATCCAGACGTATGTGGTCCGGCGACTGCCACAGCCCGGGTCTGGTTTCGCATGGCTTGGGCTCAGTCGCGCCCGGACAGCGCTATGTGGGCAGGCTACGGCCCAGCTCGCGATCAGAATTAAGCGGCAGCTCGATATAGAATGTCGCGCCGATATCGGATTGCAGCGGCAAGCTGATCACGCCCCCGTGCCTTTCTACGGCTTGCTTGGCGATCGCCAAGCCCAGCCCGGTACCAGGCAGGGAACCGACGTTGGACGCTCGGTGAAAGGCGTCGAACAAGAACGCCGCTTCGTCCGGCGGGATGCCTATGCCCTCGTCGCTCACTGAGATAAGCGCGCGGTCGTCTTCTTGCCAGAGACAAAAGATCACGTTGCCGCCGAGAGGCGAATACTTGATTGCGTTGTCAATCAGATTGGTCACGGCGCGGCGCAGAAGCCTGCGGTCGAAATCGGCGAAGAGCTCTGCGGACGCGCATTCGAAGTCGATCTTGTGCGAGTGGGAGTGATTGATCTGAAAGGACTCGACGATGTTATGACAAAATGTTGTCAGATCACCACGCTCCGGATTGAATTCAAGTTCGCCACGTTCGGCCTTGCTCAGGCTCATGACGTCGCCAAGGACTTCGTTCAAGTGCTCTACTTGCAGGCGAATGTTGTCCAGGTACTGCGCGCGCTCGTCTTCGGTCACCCTTTTGCTATAGTGAGTCAGCATGTCATGTGACAGACGGATTGAGGCCAAAGGGCTACGCAATTCGTGCGCCATCATCGTGAGAAACTGACCGTTCAAGCCTTGTCTTTCTCCCTCGGCGTCGTGCGCGTCCCGATGCTCGTCCGGCGAATCAGAGGATTCACTTAAGTCTTGTACCGTGACCATACAAAGCCCGCTGTCCATACCCTGCGACTTGGCGAAGTTGAAGAGTATCGGGAATACATCGCCGTTGCGACGCTTAGCGATCAAGGCGTGCTTGTGGTTGCCGTTGAGTTCATGCAGATTGTCGCAATTGTAGCGCGGGTCGTTCAAGATACGGTTGATGGACGTGTCCTCCAGTTCCTCTCGCCTGTAACCAAAGATGCGCTGGGCAGCGGCATTGCAATGTACGATACGGCCTTCCGTAGTCACTGCAAACAGGGCGGTTGGACCTTGATCATAGTGAAGCTCCGCGGTCTGTTGGCTTTCCGCCACCATGCACGGCGCTTCTTTCAAGTCGGAAACGTCCTGATGGGCGACGAGAACGCGCGATTCTCCTTGAATCTCAAACCGGGTGGCTCGCAGTTGATACCAGCATCGTCGCACCGGTGAATGGACGCGATATGCTTGCTGGTAGTGGTCGCTAATGCCGTCGACGAGATCACGGATGCCCGCGGATATTTGGCCCGCATCCGGCAGATGCATGACCCTCGATCGTTGGCAAAGTGTTACATAGATCTGACCGACTCCGCAGTTGTCGCGCATGACATTGTCTGTAGACGCAAGCCTCCGCCAAGCAGCGTTAACCGCGACGATTTCACCCTTGTTGTTCAGAATAGCAATGTGGTCGCTCAGCGCGTCAAGGACGGGCTGGATAGCGCCTTTTACCTCAGGACTCGCTTGTTGGATTTCAGTGTGCAGAGGAAACAAGTTTCTTCATCTCCACGGATCAGATTATTAACGTTGGTTAATTTAATCTTATCATACTTGGCAACACTTTTCACTAAATACTAATTTGATTAACAGGAATTGAGACCGCTGAACCGGACCTGGAAGCAATGTCCCGGATTCAATAATCAATTGGCTAGTCGCAGCATCGAGTCACATTTATTGGAGTTTCACTTTCTGCAACTGTCAGGCAGTTCTCAACTGTTGCAGGACCGCGCATACGCTTTAATGGAATAGACTGATAAAGCCGCAGATTCAAGGCGATGTCGATAGCGCCGCGATGGCTTGCCCTGTTGCGTTTCAGTGCCGATGATATAATGCCATGCGATCCGCTAACATTCTAATGATTGGAGCGCAGCTTGCGACAGTGCTGGCCGATTCTCTGGGTCTGCGTTGTATTCGGGGCGTCCATTTTGGCGCAATCGAACGACAACGCGGCCGAGATTGTCCATGTAGTTGGCGCCGGAGAAACCTTGACGGCCATTGCAGTCAATTACGGGGTGACTGTCGACGAGATCGTGGCGACGAACGATCTGGATCGCAACGCGCTCTTGCAGATTGGGCAGCGAATTGTCATTGCGTTCAACACCGGCGCAGCCGAGGGGAGCGCGGCGACCCCTGCCGGGCTTGCGGAGGCTGTCGTTAGCGCGACGATATCGGAGGCGGCAATGGACGAGCCGCGGGCGAT
Source organism: Chloroflexota bacterium (assembly GCA_026713245.1). Lineage (GTDB taxonomy): Bacteria > Chloroflexota > Anaerolineae > Aggregatilineales > Phototrophicaceae > UBA6055. The sequence continues at coordinate 9,641 of JAPOOU010000091.1, read as the reverse complement.
CGGCGGAGTTGCCCTTGATAATGATCTGCCGCCGGCGCCGGTAGCGGGGGCCGAGGCGCCGATGATGGATCCTGCAGTTATTGATCCCGTTGTCTGCGTTTTGGTATATGCGGATGATAACCAGAACGGCGCCATGGATCCCGGCGAAACGACCGTTTCTGGTGGCCGAATTAGATTAATTGACACGGCTGGTAATCAGCATGCCGACCTCCGCGCCGATGCCGGATCCCAACCGCTTTGCATCGGGGATGGTCAGCCAGCGGTCTATATTGTTGCGGCTACCGCGCCAGAGGGCTATGGGTTGACCGGTTCGGAAGCGCTTCGGGTTGATCTGCGCGATGGTCGGCCGATCCACGTGGCCTTCGGCGTGAAAGCGGGGTTTGACATTCAAGCTGGCGCCCCAGTCGCATTGTCGCGAACGGATGTCCCGGCCAGCGACGACGTGGAGGAAAACCTGTTGCGCGAGTTGAGTGGCCTGTTCGTCGTTGCCTTGGCGGGCTTTATTCTGATCTGCGGTTCCCTTATTTCTTTGTTCTTGCGCTTTCGTTAATGGCCGGCGGGATGGAAAGATATTCGAGGGTTCGTGATGAAGAGGCCAATACGAATGCTGATGCTTCTGTGCCTGTCGCTTGCGCTTGTTGGGGCATCAAAATCGCAAGATACGGGCCAGATCTGCGTCATGTCCTATGAAGATCGCAATGGCAACCGCAGATTCGATGCGAATGAACCGCCTGTCACGCAGGGCATCGGCGTCAATTTGCAGAGCGCTCTCGGCATCACGGTAGCGACAAAGTTGCTGGAGGCATCAACCTATACCGTTCCCGGTCTGGTTTGTCTCGGCGATTTGCCGCGAGGCGAGTACCAAGTACTGATGACGAGCGCTCAGTACCGGGCGACGACAGACCTGGCTTTCAGCGCGGTTGTCGCGCCTGGATCGGCGCCCGTTCGGCTCGATTTCGGCGTGACACGCTTTCCCGTTGGCACGGCCGAGGAGACTGAAGCTCAAGCAAGCCAGTTGACCGATGAACAATTGCAACGCTTACAGAGCATCGGGATGGGATTGATTGCCAGCATGTTAATCAGCCTTGTGATGTTCTTGATCGGATGCCTATTCTATATGCTGGTTTTTCGCCGACGACGGAAAAGGATTCGCGCGGGGCGGCGGCAAGGGCCGGGCAATCCGCCGGCGAGCGCGGTTATGCAACAGGTGGGGATGGCGCTCTCTCCCGCTCCGGCAGCGACGATGACCGCACCGGCCACACATCGGCCGGGGCAGGGCTCGCCTTTGCTCTTCGCTGACGACGACACCAGTCCCAATCCGGGGGCGTAGACATGAATGGCTTGTTTCATCGGGCTGAGCACCTGGCATCGGCGCGCGACAATCGCGAACGCGAGCCAGTGGCCAGCGCCTTGCCGTTGCTGGACAAACGCGATGAAGATCCCTTGAAGGCCGCCCATCTGGCAGCCCTGCGCTATCAGATGCTCGCTGACGGACCGGCTGCCGAAACCGCTCTCGAACAGTTCGGAAAAGCCGAGCTGGCTGCTGGCGAGATCGTTGATCGAGCGCGCTGCAAATCGTTGCTGGGTTGGTTGTCGGTGGCGGCCATGCTGCGTAAACATGCAAATTGGCAAGCGCTGCAAGCTGAGATTATGCCCACGTTTGTCGCCGCTGTTTCGGCCATGAGGGACGCCTGCGATCCCCTGGACGAACTATGGCAAGGCGCCACCCAACTGGCGACGGGCATCGTATTCGAGCATGAGAGTTACACTCAGATGGGCGCTGGCGCATATCGCAAAGGCATCGATCATGTTATCCATCCCGAGGGCTTTCTCAAAGGAATTGTCGATGTCGAAAGCATTGAGCCGACCTATGCCAGGCAGGTTTCCGGCGCCTGCGCCCTGGTGATCATGGCGGAAATGGCGACACATACCGGCTTGGATTTATGGTCCTACGACAACCGCGGCGTTTCGCCGGTCACCGCCACGACCTATTTGCTCTACTACTACTATTACCCGGAACATTGGCGCTGGAGCGATGGTCTCTCACCGGAAGACACGGCCGCAGTCGTGGCCAGCGAGGGCGCCTTCATCGAAATGGTCAATCGCCGACATCCTCTGCGCGGCGTTGAGCAATTGTTGGCTGAGATGCGCCCGATGTTTTGCGCGAGCGGCGGTGGCTTGACCACGTTGACGCACGGTCTCGCGCCGCCCAAAAAACGACGCTGGCGTCTGCTGTGAGCGGGTTCGAGGCGAGCCTTTGCTCTATTCCTCCAATAATCCAAACGACCACATGTCAAAGTTTGATGCACCGCTCAATCCATGTATTGTGCTGCGAGCGCAATGCAAGCGTCGCCGCGAAAAGGCGATCGTTTCATCGTTTGCGCAATACAATATAGAATGAATCGTCGCTTTCTATCTCGGTATATTTTCGCGTATCCAAAATATTATATTCCGAGCCTATCAGCGCTTTCAAGCTATCTTCGCTGTAATATGCAAAGTGCAAGCCCTGATGTTCGCCCTCTTCGTCACCATGCCAGAATGAATGAAGCGCAATGCCTCCTTTAGTAAGAACGCGCGCTTGACGTCGGAAAGAAGCGAGTAGCTCATCGCGGGTCAAGTGATAGAGTACTTTGTTGGAGTAGATGCCTTGATATTGATCCTCTGTCTCCAGCGTAATTGCATCAAGCAATTCGACTCGTATATTTGGATGCAGTTTCCGGAAACGCTCGACGAATACCGTTGAGGAATCGGACCCGATTACTTGATAATGTTGATTGAGCATCAGTGTGTCTTTGCCCGGGCCCATCCCTAATTCCAGCACTCTTGACCCATACGCCAGAAAGTTTCCAATTGCATCAACGAGCAATTTACCGTCATATTCAGCCGCCATTCGAATATATTGTTCCACATTATCTATGTCATCATAATATGCCATGCCCGGTTTCCCTCGCGTTCTACGACAGCCGCTCGGCACGCAACCGGCGAAAAAACCTGCCGCGCAGACAAAATGACATACCCATTCCTTGACTGCGCAATGGTGTCTGTTAAATGTGAGCGCGAATCTTTCTTTGACGCGCGATTCACGATAATGGTCCGGGTTGAATTATACGCTGTAAGCTGAGCAATCTGAATCAATTTGCTTCAAACACTTGACAATATTTTTAAGGTGGTCTAAAACTATACTTAATATCGCTAAAATATCATTGCTTGGAGGAATTCGTGTGACTAAACTCGTCGCTGCACTTTTGTCGGTGTTGATGTTCAATATGGCGCTCCTGCCAGCGCGGGGGGCGGAAGAGACACTGCACATTGTGGCAACCACCACTCAAGCCTCAGACCTGTTGGAAGTTTTGAGCGACGGCCGGGACGGCATTATGATTACATCGTTGATGGGACCCGGCGTCGATCCTCATCTTTATCAACCGACTGAGTCAGATATCGCGGCCATGAATCGCGCTGAGATGGTCGTCTACAGCGGTCTGCATCTCGAAGGTCAGTTTGAAACTGTATTTGCCGCGCTAGGCGAACAGGGCATCAAGACCTATGCCCTGGGCGATCCGGTCAAGGAAGCGGGATTCATCGTCGGCGGCTTCGATCTCTCCGATCAATACAGCAATGTGGACGATCCGCACTTTTGGTTCGATCCTCGCAATTGGGAGATCACTGTGCTTGATCTCGCCGAGACGCTTGCCGAACTTGACCCGAAAAACGGCCAAGCCTACCTGGACAATGCGGCGGCGTACGCGGCGCAACTTCAGGCTCTCTTTGATTGGGCGAACGGGGGCTTGCGCTCGATCGACGAAGCGCGGCGATTTCTCGTGACATCGCACGATGCCTTTCAGTATTTCGGCGCCGCCTTTGGCTGGAAGATGCAAGCCATTCAGGGCTTGAGCACGGCAGATGAGGCAGGTGTAGGCGATATCCAGGCCACGGTCGATTTTGTCATTGAAAACAAGATCCCGGTACTTTTTGTAGAGAGCAGCATCCCGCCCGATACCATCGACGCCGTGATCGAGGCGGTAGGGGCGCAAGGCGAATCCGTGCGCGTGGGGATCCGCGAGCTCTTTGGGGACGCCATGGGTGAACCGGGCAGTTTCGGCGGCACATACGTCGGGATGCTGGCGCAGAATGCCTTGACCATCATGCAATCGTATCAATGTATGGGCGTGGAAGTGGACATTCTTGAATGGGACGCGGAGCTGCTGCCCAAGCCTCCCGATGACATTTGGAATGCCGATTGCGATTCTTGAGGCGCTGCGATGAATGACCGAGCCCCGTTAGCCTTGTCGGTTGAAGACTTGACAGTGGCCTATCATAGCAAACCTGCCATCTGGGACATCGACCTCGGGGTCCCAGAAGGTGTCTTGATGGCGATCATCGGACCCAATGGCGCCGGCAAGAGCACGCTGATCAAGGCGGTTCTGAATCTGATCCCGCGGGCGGCGGGAACGGTATCGTTTTATGGCAGCCCCTACGAGCAAGCGCGCTCGCTGGTCGGTTATGTGCCGCAGCGCGGCAGCGTCGATTGGGACTTCCCCACCTCGGTCCTGGATGTGGTCACTATGGGACTTTATGGCAAGCTGGGCTGGCTGCGCAGGCCCGGGCGCAGAGAACGTGATCTGGCGCTGTTCGCGCTGGACCAGGTCGGCTTGCTGGATCTGGTTGACCGCCAGATCAGCCAGCTGTCTGGCGGCCAGCAGCAGCGTACCTTTCTCGCTCGCGCGCTGGTGCAAGATGCCCAGATCTACTTCATGGACGAGCCATTTGCGGCGGTAGACGCCATCACTGAACGCGCCATTGTCAAGATCTTGCATCAACTGAAAGAGCGCGGCAAAACCGTCCTGGTGGTCCACCACGATTTGCAGACCGTCGAAGATTACTTTGACTGGGTGACCCTGCTCAATGTCGAAGTCGTCGCCAGCGGACCCGCCGCCGAAGTCTTCACGCAAGCGAACCTACTCAAGACCTATGGCGGCCGCGTCTCTTATTTGCACGACGGGCAAGTTCTGACGGCTGGAGACTAAATGTGAATGTGAAGTCGATGTCCGCCGAAGACAAGCGGGTTTGGCTGACAATCGTCGGTATCGTCGTCCTGGGAATCTGCTTATTGCCGATCGGTCAATGGCTCTTCGGTATTCGCTACACCTACACTGTCCGGGTGGTGGCTTTGGGAGGATCCATTCTTGGCGTGATTAGCGGGGCGCTGGGCTGCTTCGCGGTCTTGCGCCGCGAGAGCCTGATGGGCGATGCGCTCTCGCATGCGGCGCTTCCCGGTGTAGCTGTCGCCTTCTTGTTGGCCGGGCGAGATTTGGGCGTCTTGTTGATTGGCGCGGGCATCGCGAGTTGGATCGCCCTGCGGTTTATTTCGGCGCTGCTGAGTACCACTCGGCTTAAGCAGGACGCGGCGATGGGCATCGTCCTGGCAAGCTGGTTCGCCGGCGGGATAGCGCTGCTCGCGTATATTCAGTCCATTCCCGACGCCAGTCAAGCCGGACTGGATCGGTTCATCTTCGGCCAGGCGGCCGCCATCATCGAAAGCGACGTGCTCTTGATCAGTGGCGCAGGCGCTGCAGTCCTGCTGGCGCTGGGGCTATTCTGGAAAGAGTTCAAGTTGGTGACATTTGATGAAGAATTCGCCGGCGCCAACGGATTCCAGGTCGGTTTAATCAACACGCTGCTATCGACTTTGATTGTGATAGCGATTGTGCTGGGACTGCAATTGGCCGGCGTGATTCTCATGGTCGGCATGTTGATCGCGCCCGGCATCGCCGCGCGTCAATGGACACAGAAACTGAATCATATGGTGATACTTGCTGCCTTCTTCGGCGCATTCGCGGGTGGAGTCGGGGCTGTTATAAGCGCGATAGACGCCGACATACCAACGGGTCCCATGATAATCGTGGTCGCGTTTTTGCTGGTAATGGCGTCGATCACGCTGGCGCCCGGACGCGGTTTGCTTTGGAGCAGTTGGCGCCGCCGCCTGGACAGCCGCCGCTTCGCGCGTCAGAACGCCCTGCGCGACTTGCACCGCTATGCCCTGTCGCATGGCTCGTCCGCGACACCGGTGCCGGACGCGTTCATGCGCGGCATCGGAGATCGCAGCGCCGCGCTGGGTTTGAGACAATTGCTATCTTCCGGTCTGGTGGAAACGACGGGCGATAGTTGGCGATTGACGGATGCCGGCGTCATGGCTGCGCGCCGTGACGCCCATAGCCTGCAACTTTGGGATCTTTATCGGCTCTATGCCGACGATCTGGGCCTGCCCCTCTACGGTGAAGATCGGCAACTGGATATCCGCGATGTTTTGCCCGCCGACGTCATCGGACAACTGGAAGCGATGACGGAGGAGCGCCCGGACTGATGATGGCCTTGGAGCGCTGGCTGATCGAACTGCTGCTTAATTTCGTCGCTCGCGACGAAATAAACGCCTTCTTGCGCTCGCCGCAGAACACGGCGACGATCATTGGCTGTCTAATCGCTGTGAGCGGCGCTTTGCTCGGCACTTTTTTGCTGCTGCGCGGCATGGCTCTGACGAGCGACGCCATCAGCCACACCGTGCTTTTGGGCATCGTGGTCGCGTTCTTGCTGATGACCGATGTTTTCGGCATGGCCGCGGATACCTCGTCACCCTGGCTCATCCTGGGCGCATCCCTGGCCGGGGTAGGTACAGTTGTGCTGACGGAGTTGTTATATCGTTCCGGATTGCTGCGGCAGGATGCCGCGCTGGGTTTGGCTTTCCCGTTGCTTTTCGCCATCGCCGTCATCCTGGTTTCGCGCTTTGCCGAAGACGTACATCTCGATGAGGACGCTGTTCTTGTCGGTGAAATCGGCTTGGCTTGGGCCAACACGAACAGTCACTGCTTCAACAATTGCGCCACGGTCACGATCAACCCGGATCATCCCCAAGCCAAAATGACGCGCCAATGCCACAATTGCCGCGAATTGGGCATTAGTCCGCGTGACGAAGGCGCCAAGTTTGTTCAGATTTGCAGCAATTGCGGAAGCTATTCGCCCGCCCAAGCGTGGCAAGCGGGATACCTGCAAGACGAGCCACTGCTGGTTTTCTTTCCCAAGTCGATTACGGTAACGTTAGTCATGACCGCGCTGTCGTTGCTGTTTGTGCTCGTATTCTACAAGGAGCTCAAGCTGACGACTTTCGACGCTGCGCTGGCCAAGGCGCTTGGATTCCGGCCGGGACGCATGAACTACGCGCTGATGATCCTGGTAAGCCTGGTGGCGGTTGGCGCCTTTGACGCGGTGGGATCGATTCTTGTAATCGCCTTCTTCATAATTCCGCCCGCGGCCGCCTATCTGTTAAGCGATCGCTTGGCGATCATGCTCATGCTCGGCCCACTCATCGGCGCGACGGGCGCGTATTTTGGCTACGATCTGGCCCGGGGAAAGTTCTTCGGGATCATTGAGGTTGGCGACATCATCGCCGGTGTCAACCGCATATCCGGACTCGATTTGCTCGAGAAGTGGGATTCATCGATCAGCGCCTCAATGGTGCTTATGATCTTCGCCATATTCATCCTCGCCTGGGTGCTGTCTCCGCGCTACGGTCTGATCTCGACCTTGATCCGGCGCGCCAACCAGAGCCGCCGCTTTGACGATCAGGTTGTGCTGGGGCATATCCACAATCACCAATTCACGGATCGCCATGCAACTGAATTGCGCGTGATGACCCTTCATATTCATTTTCGCTGGACTGCGCGGAAGATGGGGCGGGTGCTGGCTCGGTTACGCGCGCTTGGTTTTGTAGCTGTTGACGACGGATTCGCCGAGTTGACGGAGCGTGGTGAAACCCAGGTACACGCATTTCGCAGCGACATGCTGGAGGAGCGCAACATGCCCGATATTGACTGATGCGCGTCCTATTGCTTCGGCGCATCTGTGGCGACGTGGAATCAGCCCTTTGGCGGCGCTGGCTTTGCCGCTAGCATAACCCTCACCATGACAGACGGCAGCAGTCAAATGATTAGCGTGATCGCGACCGTTCTCAATGAGGGCGACAGCATCCATCTCCTCCTAAATTCCATGGGAGCGCAAACCCGGCAGCCCGACGAGATCGTGATCGTTGACGGCGGCAGCGCCGACGATACCTGCGAGATCATCGCAGGTTATAGCGATCGCTTGCCGGTTCGGGTGCTGGTCGAGCCCGGCTGCAATATCAGTCAAGGCCGCAATCGCGCTATCGAAGCGGCCAGCGGCGATATCATCGCCGTCACCGATGCCGGTGTGCGATTGAGCGACACCTGGCTGGAAGCGATCACAGAGCCGCTGCTGTTCAATCCCGACTTAAATGGCGTTGCAGGTTTTTTCCTGGCCGATCCCCAAACGCCTTTTGAAGTAGCTTTAGGCGCCACAACTTTGCCCTTGCGCGACGAGATTAGGGCGGAGACCTTTCTGCCCAGCAGCCGCAGCATCGCCTTCCGTCGATCTGCGGCAAGGGAAGGCGGGGGGTATCCCGAATGGCTGGACTATTGTGAAGATCTCGTTTTTGATCTGCGTTTCAGGTCGATGTTCGGTCCATTTGCATTCGAGCCAGCGGCCGTCGTTTATTTTCGGCCTCGGCCCTCGATCGGCAGTTTCTACCGACAGTACTTCTTATATGCGCGCGGGGATGGCAAGGCTGATCTCTGGTTAAAGCGTCATGCCATCCGCTACGCCGCTTATTGGCTGCTGGCGCCGTCGATCTTTTTGCTCGGCGCATTGTTAGAACCGTTCTGGTGGGGATTGTATTTGCCGGGCGCGGCATACTATCTCTACCAACCCTATCGACGCTTGCCCGTGATCTCGCGCCGTTGGCGGGGCAACTCGGTTTTCGCTTGGCTATACTGCATATTCGTGATTCCCGTTTTGCGCGTAGTTGGCGATATCGCCAAAATGCACGGATACCCGGGCGGCCGGCTCTGGCGCTGGCGGCACAGGCCTCCTGATTGGCGACTGTAGCGACAGCGCGCTGGAGCAGGGCAATCGCAGCGCATTTTTCCGTAAGCGCCGAGGACACCGAGGGTCGCGTAGGGCGCGTAGGGCGCGTAGACACAGCCCGCCGGCACTGACCGTCAACAGCGAGATTTTATTCCATTTCTGGCAAGAAGGAGGCAGTGTAAGGCTTGATTGATAGTAGCATTTACGTGTCTCTCCGCGTTCAATCTACTCGGATTTATGGCGTCAATGCGTCGAATTCAGCGCTAAGTGTCTAATAATGAAGCGCAATTCGTCCTCAAATGCTGGGAAGATGCCCTCATTTTGCCCCCTTTTTGGGTAACCATATAGATACAGTATGTATACGGAGGGGGGGTACCCCCTCCCCGGATCGGAAGCTGAGGCAGGCCAGGTTGCCAGCGGCAGGCTGTCGGCAGGAAAGCGGGAAATCCTGGGGCGATTGCGGGCGACCTGATAGGTCGCCCATACAGTTTTCGTCATAAGCGCTACCTGCGGCTGGTAAGATTTCGGTTTGAAGTTTGTCCGTCTTTGTCCGATATCGGACAAAGAAAATATTTTTTCGGACATTAGCGCCCTTTTCGGACAATGTTGTTCCGTTTAGGCGGCGCGCAGGGTTTCAAACGGGTTTGGCGAGCGACGCCGGGTAGATCGAGACGCGATGGCGGTTTCGTTGATTGTGGCACGATGAAAGG
>JAPOOU010000037.1 GCA_026713245.1 Chloroflexota bacterium | reverse complement strand
GTTCCTTCTTCATAATAAGGTACGCTTATCTGTCTGGATAGCGTCACCAACTGATCAACCGCCGCCGGACGGTACGTATCCGCGGCGATCATGAATGGTTTGCGCCCCTCGGCCCGCAAGTGCAGCGCCAGTTTCGCGGCGTTTGTCGTTTTGCCGGAGCCCTGCAAGCCCACGAGCATGATGACATGCGGTTTGACGCTGCCGCTATAGCTCAAACGGCCGGCATCGCCCAGCATCTCGACCAGCTCTTCGTGGATGATCTTGACGACCTGCTCGCTTGGTTTGAGCGCTTTGTGGACTTCCTCGCCAATGGCGCGTTCTCGCACGCGATTGATGAAGTCCTTCACGATCGGCAAGGCGACGTCCGCCTCCAGCAAGGCCATGCGGACTTCTCGCATGGCGGCTTTGACGTCAGCTTCCTTGACCGTGCCGCCCTTGCGCAAGCCTTCGAAGGCCGTATCTAGTCTCTGTGATAAAGATTCGAACATCAGATGTCCCGCCAGATTTTGCGCTAGAGGATTCTAGTGGAGCGACGATCTTTAGTCAAGTCGAAACCTCGCCTCATGTGCATGTCAGATAATTGGCGATTTCCACCAAGGACACCGAGAGCGCCGAGATTCAACCTCTTGCCTGCCAAACCTAGAGGCCATGAACGGCTTGTCCGCTACTCTGGTTTTGTGATCTGAACGGACGCGATTACACGTCCGACAGTAAGAAAATGACACCGTTTGGCGACCCAAAACACGACATGCAGACGGGCTATTTGAGGCTTGATTGGTAATTCGTTTCTCACATAGAAATAATTGGAGCAATGCCTTATCGATAAGCAAATACGGGATGAAACATTGCGAAAACTGCCAAATAATCGCCGATTTCGTCAAGCATAACTCCCCCTCTCCCCTTGTGGGAGAGGGGGCTGGGGGGTGAGGGGTAGAAAAGCGCTTGTCGCCCTACAAGGCTCACTTTTTTCGCGACTTACTTGGACTTACTGAGATTTAGACGTGGGCTGTATTGGCGACGAAACAAGCACGATAATCTTGGAACTGCTTAATACAGCGCCCGGTTCTGCTGCTGCGGCAGCAGCCGCCACATGATGAAAAAAGCGACCATCCCCAATCCGCCGGCAATAAGACCGACCGTTGTAAAGTTGCCATCTGATACGGCATATCCCCAGGCGCCCAGCGCCGCGCCGACCACGCGCCCCAGGGAGTGAGCGCCCATATTGGCGCTCATCATCACAGCCCGCGATTTCGGCAGAATCTCCGTAAACAGCGGCAGCGCCGAGACAATCGACGTCTCTATGGCGATAAACATGATAAAAATGGCGAACATGGCCAGAGGCAAACTGAAAGATAAGTAAGGGATAATGAAAAAACATATCGCCGCGATCAACATACCGGTCATCGAGGTTATCCTGGTTCCGAGCCGGTCCGCGACCGTGATAACGATAAACTCGCCAATGACCTCGGCGACGGCGATGGCAATGGTTACCGTCCCAAGCGCCGTCAGAACCAGGCCGAAGGAATCCTCCATCCAAAGACCATAATTGATGAAAAAGAGTTCGTGGGAGAGCGTCAGGCACATGGAATACATTAGAGCGAAGACCGCCGGCGGGTGCGCGCTGACCGTGCGTATGGCTGTCAACGGATTGATGATTCGTATCCGTTCGTGGCTGTGATCGGGCCGCTCGTCGGACTCGACGAAAATCAATAATGCCGCCGCGCCCAGCGCCAGCGAGACGGACAGAAAAATGAACACGGCCTGTAGATTGCTGTTGTCCAACAGGAAACCGGCAACGGGCGCGGCGATAACCAGTGACAGCGCCCAGCTAAGTTCGGAAATGCCCATGACGCGGGCGCGCCTGCCGAAGGGCACAAGATCTCCCAAATATGCCTGAAACGTCGGGTCGTAGATGGTCTTGCCGATGCCGAAGGCAAACATCACCACCACAAAAACGCCATAGTCGGCGAATACCGCGCCAAGCATACTCATGAGCGCCATCATCACGAGCATGCCGACCATCACGACCTTGCGCCCGTAGTGCTCGGAAATAATGCCCAATACCGGACTGAGCAAGCCGGCACCATTCGTCAAAGCAATCACATTCTGGATGTTTTCAGCCGGCACTCTGAAGCTGTCAGCAATAGCGGAAACGAAGGGGTAGGGGAAGCGCCTGGAAATATTAATGACCAGGCGACCGAAGACGATTGCCAGAATCGACTTGATAACCTTGTCGTTGAAGATTGGCTCGCTGCTGCGCTTGTTTTTCATCGGGAATCGAACAAGATTCTATCACAAGCCGGCACAAAATCAGTCAGTGACTCATAGCCCTCGGCAAAGTCTGCCGCCCGCTCGCCGACGACAAGCGTCGGCACTTTGTTTAGCGTATGGCGACGGGTACTTAAATCCTCCATATTGCCGTGATCACTAATCACGACAACCAGTCCTTCGTCGCATTGCCATTCGTCCAGCACGCCGGCCAGCACCTGGTCGAAAGTCTCCAGTAGTCTGACGCCGCGCGCGAAGGGGCCGCGGTGCCCGATGCGATCCGTCAGCCAGTGCGAATGGAAAGCGAAGTCGTAACCGCGCGAGAGCCGCGCCAGCAATTGACCCGCTTGCCGCGGCGAATAGCCGGGCAGGCGCGAAATGCCCAAATGACGTTGCCAGCCCACAGTGGTCCATTCGGCGGTCAAGGCGCGTTCCTCAACCACGTCCTCTACCGAGAAGTGGCCTTTGCCAGACTCGTAAGCCGCTTGCTGGATGCTGGAGCGAAGCGTCTTGCCACGGGCGAAGTCCTGCAAAAGGCGCGGGGGATAAGCGGTGAGCAGTCGGGCTGTCTTGCCGCGTTCAAGCAGTGATTTGAAATAGCTGTGCCGGGCGATGATTTGGCGGGTTTCTAGATTGGGTTTCGGTCCGTAGTGTTTTCCGATCAGCTTGGGCACGTTCAAACCGGTGAGCAGACTGGCTTGGCCGGTGCCGCTTTGCGGACGACCGGCGACGCCGAGGCAGGGATCGGTCGGCGCCAAGACCGCGTTGTGACTGGCGACCAATTCAGTGCGTGCCAGCCATCGCTTTCCACTGCTAAGACTGTGAAGCGTGGGTAAATCGGCGACCGCGAAAGGATTGATCTCCGGGTTGTCCGCGCCCAGCCCTATGCCATCCAGGAAGAGCGTCAGGATATGCGAGCCCGACCGATTCATCGGATGAGGAGTCGCAACTGTGCGCGCTCGGCGGACGAGCTCATTGCGCGTTCTGGTCGAATGAGAGCAAGAAAGGATTGCTATTTCGTTCGCGGCCGATGGTGGTCGCGCTCATATGCCCCGGCAAGACGCGAACGTCGTCGTCCAGCACCATGAGCTTCTCAAAAATAGAGCGCATCAGGAGCGGATAGTCGCCGCCGGGCAAGTCCGTGCGCCCGATACTGCCTGCGAAAAGCGTATCACCGCTGAAGAGGATCGTTTGGCCCTCCATAAGCAGGCTCAAATGGCCTGGCGCGTGCCCGGGCGTGTAAAGCGTTTTCAGGCGGATGGAGTCCAGCTCGATGACATCGCTGGCGCTTGTCAATAGGCGGTCCGGCTCGGCAGCCGCCGGCATATCGCCCAAACCGAACAATTTGGCTTGCGCGGGCAGATCCGCCAGCCAGGGCAGGCACTCTTCGTGGATGCAAAACGGTATGCCCAAGTCGTCCTTGATCGCTTTGCTCGCCAAGACGTGATCGATGTGAGCGTGCGTCGCGATCATCATCTTAATGCGCCAGCCGCGCTCGGATGCCGCATTCAGGATTATCGGCGCGTTATCAACCGGATCAATGAGAACCGCGTTCCTGGATTCGCTATCCGCCACTAGATATGCGTTAGTGGCAAATGCTCCCAAAGTCATTGACAGGACCTCAATCGGCATGCGCTCACCTTTTCCGTCGGGCCAGCGACCGGCCGCGAACTATGTTCATCAAATCGGTTAACTCTTTCATTCTGATGAGCGCGGCGACGACAACGAAAACCACCAGCCCGACAAGTCCTTGCGCGCTCAGGCGCAAGATCATCAGCACGAAGCCGCTACCGGGCGCCCAGACCTGCCACAGCGTGTCCACCAGAACAATCGCCCCAGCCATGACCAGCGACGCGACCAGCGATCTTAGCAGGCTGCTCCCCAGCGAACCTTCCCGGATGCCGCGCCAGCGTTGACGCAAGATAACCAGCAAGCAAAGGACCTCGAACATCACGCCCAGGGAATTGGCCAGAGCCAGCCCACTGACGCGGCCAATATACGGCTCATAGCCAAGGACGGGAAATGCGCGCGCGATCGAGTTGGCAAACAGTCGTGAATCAACCGTGGAAACATCGCTGAGCAGGAACGCGAAAACGAAGTTGATCACCGCGCCGCCAAGCGCCGCGTACAGGGGAGTCAAGGTGTCCTTGTCCGCGTAAAAGCTGCGGGCGATGACTTCTAGCGCGGAATGCACGATCAGCCCAAGCGTAAACATGCTCAGGGTGCTATAGACCAGCGCCGATGCCGCCGCGTCGAATGCGCCGCGTTCCAGAAGTCCAATAAGCGGCCTGCCCAGAACGATCAAGCCGACGGCGGACGGGATGCTGGTGACAAGCACAAAGCGCAGCGCGCCCGACATGGCGTCGCGCTTGCCATCGAGATCTCTCACTTCGCTCAGCGCGGCCAGGGTCGGAAAGATCACGATGCCCATCGCCGTGCCGATCAAAGTCTGCGGGATTTGCATCAAGCGCCAGCCCCAGTCCAGCGCGCTCACCGAACCGACGCTCAGCCTCGAGGCGATGTTGTTCATGACCAGAAAGTTCAGCGCGAAAACGCCAAGTCCGCCGATTCGCGGCAGCATCAACCGAATGACGCGCCACAAGGCCGGGTTCGCCAGGCCGAGCCCGCGCTGCCAGGACATCCGGAATTTGACGAGTCCGGGAACCTGAATGCTGAAATGCAAGGCGGATCCGATCACTGCGCCAATCGCGATTCCATGTACGCCAAAGCCGGGCAGTAGAAACAAGACGCCGAACAGAATGCCGATATCAAACATGATTGGGGCCAGCGCCGGCAAAAGAAAATGCTGATGCGAATTGAGTATGCCGCTGAAGATGCCGCTGACCGAAAAGATGATCGTACTCAGTAGCAGGATGCGCATCATTTCAATCGTGTTTTGCGCGGTGACGGCGTCAAAGCCGGGCGCGACTACCTGCCTCACAAACCAGGGCGCCATGAAGAAGATCACCGTACTTAAGATTAAGGCGAGCGCGAATATCGTATTGATCAAGTTGCTGGACAATTGCCAGGCGGCGTCAACGTCTCCTTGCGCCAAATAGCCGCTGAATACGGGGATAAAGGCGTGCGTCAAGGCGCCGCCGGAGATCAGAACGACGATCAGTTCTGGTATGCGGTTGGCCGCCACATAGGCGTCCAACTCAACCCCAACGCCGAAGACCTGCGCGATGATCAGGGTCTGAAGGAGACTGATAAATTTGGCGGCCGCGAATGCCACCATCACAATCAAGGTGGATCGCGCGATTCTGCGATTGCGCTGGAGAACTCCCTTGCCTGGATTTGATTGGGGGGCTGTCATGCAAGTTCCTAGTTGAGCCTGGCGAGCGCCGCGCGCGCTTCGTCATAGTTCGGGTTATATGCCAGCGCCCGCCGAAACGAAGATGCAGCTTGCTCGGGCTTGCCTTGCGCTTGCAGAACCAGCCCTTGCCAATAATAGGTTTCCTCAATTTCCTCAGCGTTGTTCAGGTTAACCTTCACCAAGCTCAATACATCATCGTATCTGCCCAGTTGATAATAGGCCTCGAAGGCGCCGAACTGGTACCACATCATCCGCCAGGGCGGTCCCAGCCGGCGCGATTGATCAAAAGCCGCCGCAGCTTCCTGGTAGCGCTGCAAGGCGACCAGTGACGTGCCCATATTGAACCAGGCGAAGGCGTCGCTGGGGTCTTCGCGCGCCTCGGACTGCGCGACATCAAAGGCAAGCTCGGCTGCGTCCTGTGGATCCCAGTGACTGTCCATCAGACTCCGCAGCAGCCCTTCGCGCTGGGGCTCGTAGACGACGATGAAAGTGCGGTTGAATGCCTGCCAGTCCCGGTCAACTTCGTCGTAACTTATCGCCACGCCCTGGGCGCCATCGCCAACGCCAAGAAAGCTATCGAAGAAATAAAAGCGCTGATAAGCGTCATCGTAGGCGACCAAGGCGCGGTAATGACCGATCCAGTCATAGGCTTCGAACATGGCGCCGGTCTCGATAACGACCGGAAAGCCGTTGGCCACCAAGCGCTTTAGCAGGTCCAGGGCGCCGCCCATGCGCACGAGCGCTTTGAGATCGCTGGCTTCCTCCACATATGCCGCCATCTCGTGCGGGCTCACATTTTTGTCTTCGCGATTCGGCTTGAGCGCGCTGCCCGCGGCGGCCTGGTCCTGCTGCCATCCGTAATAGCTGATCGACATCGTAATTGTCGCGGGTCCGCAGTTGTTCCACGTTTGCTGTTGATGAAGAACGCCGTAGATTCTGGCGGAGGACGGAAGCTCACCGCCTGACAGGTTGGCAGGGGCAACGGTGATCTCGTTGGCGGCGGCCGCTGCCGGCGGCGCAGGCGAAGGCAACGTGGTTGCGATTGCCGTAGCGATTGCGACAGTTGTCGGTGCTGCGGTGTACGTTGGCGCGGGGACAGTCGTCGCTAGAACTGCGGTCTCCACTAGTACGGCGACAGGCGTCGACAAGGCCGCGCTTGCCGGTGGCGTAGCGCTGTCAAGTTCCAGGGGCATATCCAGAAGCGCCAGCGCATCGCTTTCGCCCGACCGCGAGGCCAGCGTTGGAAAGAGGCCGCCCACGGGCGTTGGCTCTTTGAACATTCGCATGAAGGGCAACTGATCAATCACCCGTTGCTGTTGCGCCGGCTGCAGTACCTCGCGGAAACCAACTATGGCGCCCCCGACGCCGACAACAATGAGCAGCGCGAACAGAATGACGCTCCACAGAAGAAGCTTGGGCGGTCCCCTTACGCCGAGATTGTAGTCCTGCAAATAATAACTGCGGCTCGGTTGCGTATCGTCGAGATCTCGCACAAATGGTTCCTAGCGATAATCGAAGTTCAAAATATTACGCAAGCATTTGCTACTGCGTCGGTTGACGGTAACTTGCTCTCAGTATAGTCCTTTTTCGCTCTTCAAGCGGGTCCGGTGATTATAGCGTGGCCTAAGAGTAGCTTTGCGCGTCCAGATAGGATTGCAGAATGACCCTGGCAGCCAGATCGTCGATCGGCTCCTCGGGTTTGCGCTTCAATTGACGCGCCAAATCCCGGGCTTCTACGCTTGTTAGATATTCGCTGACTTCTGTAATCGGCAGATCTGTATGACGCCGCAGTCGCTCGATCCAGCGCTTCACTTTGTCAGCTTGAAGCTCTACGCCCGTTGGCGCATTGGGATTGTGGGGCACACCCACGACGAAACCGCAAGCGCCCTCACGCTGGGCAATAGCTAGAATCTGCTCGAAATCCCTGGCGCGCGTCGTTCTTTGCACGATGGTTAACTCGCGCGCGACGATACCCAAGCCATCGCTAATGGCTATACCGATGCGCTTGCTGCCGTGATCTAGGCCGATCAACCGTCCGGTCATGTGGGCATCCGCACCTGGAGATCAATCCTGACTGACAATAAAGGCATCCGGTCTAAGCCGCTTGGAAAAACGCTGATCGACGATGCAGTCGGCGCCGCCAACTCCGGCTGCGACCGCAAGATCTGCAAAGCATCCGCTATCGATACGCCCGCAAGCCTGTCGATCAGCCCTGCGCTATCAAGCCGCGCGACAAGCGTGCCGCTGGTTTCGGCTACAAAGGAAACGCGCTCGCCTGAAGTCGGCTGCGTCAGAGGACCGCGTACATAGTGCAGGGATTCCTCCAGCAGGGTCATGTCGGGTGGCGCGCGGTCGCGCAGTTGCGCCAGCGACGCCTGACGCCCCAAGCGATCGTCAATCACCAGCGCCGAAACAACCGCGCGCATGGTCAGGGTCAATTCCTGCGCCATCAGCCCGACTTCCGAAGAGAAGTTCGTCCAGTCTTTCCGCTCTTCTTCTATCGCAATTGACTCGATAATAATGACCTGCGACGCGGTCAATGTCGATTGGATATCCTCATAACCGAGCGATTGCAGCTGTCCGCGAACGATGTTTAGCAGCCTGTCTTTGTCGGCGGCGGAGACGATATTGACCCTGCGCAATGCCCCTCCGCTGGCCGGCGCTGGATTTGTTACTGTTACGCTGTCCGCCAGGGGCCCGACGACCAGGTTGATCTGTCCAGCCGCTATGTTGCCTTCCTCTCCGCTGTATTGTCGCATGGCCTCGAAGGGCGCATTAACCGCCTGACCGGCTCCGGCAGGCAAGAATACATCTACGACCGTACGGAACAGCAATGGCGCGGCGGCGGTACTCATTATCGTGTTTGCGGCAATGGTTAGTGGCCTGTCGGTCAGATTAGTGAATGTCACCGTACCGCGCGCAGGTACTTCATCCAGGTTGCGCAGGCCCGTGGTTGGAAGGGTCGCAGTGGTCTCGACGGTGGCGCGAGCGATCTGCGCGGGGATAATTCCCATGTCTGCATTGACCCCGTCGGCCTTGGTATCGGCGATAATCGTCACCGCCGAATCGATGGATTCCGCGCGCAAGCTTACTTCCACGGTTGCGCCTGGAACAACGGCGTAGAGTGCCGCGAGCGTCACAGATGAGAGCAGCGCCAGGACAAACAGTCGTTCCGCATAAATCCGGGGGCGGGACGGGTGGCGATTGCGCTGTAAGGCGCGGCTCGCTATCGACCGGAGCTCGTCGGGCGGCTGTGGCTTGCCCGGCTGGTGGTGACGAGGCAAAAACACTTTCTGTCGTCCGCGTTTCCATCTGCTTGTTTCGCTGGCCTCGACAGAATCAAAGCAACTGATATTGAGGTCCCTGGCATATGCGACAATGTCGGGTTCGCGACTGACCAAGGCGAGCTGAATCGCCCGCCGGTATGCTTCGCGCTGCAAAAGGATCAAGTCCAGTTTACGTTTGAAGAGCGTTCCCGATGGGGAAAGGAGCAGCAAGACTCGCTTGCCGCGCAAGTTCGACAGGCGCAGCCTCACTGACGTGACCGTGTCGCCTGGATCGAGTTTTACCGCTACGGTCTCTGGAGCCATGTCCTGGATACGGTTGCCTGAATACTGAATTTTGGCCTCGCCCGGTCTAGGCTTTGGCGATCAAATCGCGCGCTCGCTCGAGGGCGTCGCTGATTTTGCTGCTGTCCTTGCCGCCTGCCTGAGCCATCTGAGGACGACCGCCGCCACCTCCTCCGACAATCCGGGCGATAGGTTTGATGAGGTCTCCCGCGCGCACGCCGTCTTTGACCAGAGCGTCCGAGACTGCCACGACGATTTGCGGCCGGCCGCCTATATCGCTGGCGAGTACCATGACTCCCTTTTCCACCCGGTTGCGGAACCAATCGGTCATTTCGCGCATTGTTTCCATAGGGACGGCGTCCAAGCGCACCACCAAGCCCTGCTTTCCGTTAATGCTTTCCAATTGCGTGTCGAGCATCTCGTCAAAACTGCTCTTGGCCAACTCTCGCCGCAGCGCATTGATCTCCCGCCGAGCGTCGACAAGTTCTCGCTGCAAGCCGCCGACTTTGTCCGCTAGAGAAACGGGGCTGGCGCCAAGTTGCCGCGAGATTTCCTCAACCAGCGCCAATCTATCTTGCGCATAGACAGAAGCTGCCGTTCCGGTCAAAGCCTCAACACGTCGAATGCCTGCGCTGACGCTGCCTTCGCTGGTAAATACAAAACTGCCGATTTCCGCCGTACGCTGGACGTGGACGCCACCGCACAACTCATAGCTGTATCGCTCTTGTTCAGATTCAATGACAACTGTCCTCACCTGGTCGCCGTATTTCTCGCCGAATAGCGCTATCGCGCCTTCGCCGCGCGCTTCTTCCAGTGATTTCCTGGCCGCATGGACCGCGTAGTTGGAAAGTACCGCCTGGTTGATTTCCCGCGCTACTTGCGCAAGCTCGCTATCGCTCACTCTTTCCGGATGAGAAAAGTCGAATCGGAGCCGATCAGGCGCGACAAGCGAACCCTTCTGCTGCACATGATTGCCCAACTGCTTGCGCAGGGCCGCGTGCAGCAAATGCGTCGCCGTGTGGTTGCGGACGATATTCCCGCGTCGCTCGCGGTCAACTCGCGCCAGGGCTGAATCGCCGGTCGCGGGATTGCCCTCAACAACTTCGCCGGCGTGTACGACGAGGCCCGCCACCGGCTGCTTCATGGATTCAACTTCGATTACCCAATCGTCGGCGGCGATCAGGCCGGTATCGCTCACTTGCCCGCCGGACTCCACATAAAAGTTGGTCGCTCCTAGAACGACCTCGACTTTTTCGCCGAGCAAGGCCGTATCCACCAGGCGATTGTTCTGGATCAGCGCCAAAACGCTGGACTGGCAGGGCGCGTCGTCATAGGGATTGTATTCGACGCCCTCATCGCTCACGGCGCCCTCTTCTCGCAGCGTCCCGAGCAAGTCTCGGTAAAAGTCGCCAGATTCGATCTCGCCCATCGCTTGCCCGCCGCCGCTGATGCGGGCATGCTCGGCTTCGGCGGAAGCGAATCCGGCTTCGTCGACTACAAGATCAATGTCCTTAACCACATCTTTCGTAACCTGAAGGGGTAAACCAAGTGTAGATTGCAAGTGAAATGTAGCGTCGCCAAACACCGTGTTGAATGTTTTATTTAACGTGTCCTGAATGTCATCAATAATCGATTGAGAGACCCTAACTTCAGGATTCGGTAGCTCTATAGCGCGTAACGCACGCTGAATACCCTCATTCTGTTTCTCAAGCAATGGCGACAGGTTGTGCCGGAATTGCTTTAGCCGTTCATCAAGTTCTTGAAAGAATGAAGAGAAATCAGTCCTTCTCCTTGCGTATTCGTTCAGAAACTCTTCTGCTGGTGCTTGCTGAAGTTGCGTCCACTCCATAACTTCCTCGAGCCCCGTCAAGCCCCGCGCCATAGTGAGACGGAAGCGTTCTTCCTCTAGCGTGATGACGCGCTTGATACTCTCGGCTTGTTCGACGATTTCGCCATAGTGGTTGCCCATAGTGCCAACGACAGCATCCGCTACATCGGCGAGGAATGGTTGATCTAGCCCTATCTTGCGCCCATATCGGGATGCCCGCCGGATGACTATGCGGGGTATGGCGGCGCGTCCTTTGGCGCCGGGAAAGACGCCATCGCTAATCAGAAACACGGCCGCGCGGATATGATCCGCTATGACGCGATAGGGCACGATATTCGCATCGCGTTCTTCATCGCTATGACCCGTCAGTTCCTGCGTCCGCTTGATAATCGGCATGAAAAGGTCCGTCTCGTAGGTGGCTTCGACGCCCTGCAATATGGTAACGATGCGCTCAAAGCCCATGCCGGTATCGACGCCCGGCGCCGGAAGCGGCACGTCCCAGCGCCCACTATGATCGGGGTCCGCTTGCTGGCGATTGAATTGCATGAATACTAGATTCCAGATCTCAAGAAATCGGTCATCTTCCGCTTGCAGCAAGGCTATGATGTCGTCTTCGCCCGCTTCCGGGTGCTTGTCCCAGTGTATTTCCGTGTTAGGGCCGCAAGGCCCGGTATCCGCCATCTGCCAGAAATTGGTGTCGGGTCCCATGCGGGCGACCCGCTTCGGGCTGACGCCCATATCATTCACCCAGCAATCGTAGGCTTCGTCATCATTCTGATAGATTGTGAAGACCAGGCGGTCTGCCGGCAGCTTGTAAACCTCGGTCAGCAATTGAAACGCATATTTGATCGCATCGCGCTTGAAATAATCCCCAAAGCTAAAATTGCCCAGCATCTCGAAGAAGGTGTGGTGGCGGGGCGACGGACCGACATTTTCCAGGTCATTGTGTTTGCCGCTGACGCGCATGCACTTCTGCGAAGTGGTCGCCCGGCGATAGTTTCGCTTGTCCAAGCCCAGGAAAACATCTTTGAATTGCACCATGCCCGCATTGACAAAGAGAAGCGTCGGATCGTCGGCTGGCGCCAAAGAAGACGATGCGACCTGCCTGTGACCCATCTCCTCGAAGTAGTCGAGGAAAGCCTGCCTGACTTCTGCGCTGCTCATACTTTGCATGCTCGGTTTCCTTGTCTTTGACCTTAGAACACTTCGCCGCCTTTTGGGGCACAACGATAATGATAATCCCAACCTGTTGACAAGACTATAGCTAGAACCAGAGCAATCGCAGCACATTTTTCCGTAACCACCAAAGACACCGAGGGTCGCGTAGGGCGCGTAGACACAGCCCGCCGACACTGACCGTCAACAGCGAGATTTTACTCCTTTTCTGGCAAGAAGGAGGCAGTGCAGGGGCGAGCAATCCGGTCGCCCGCCGCCGCTGCGACTTGTGGTTTCGGGCGACAAGGCGTGTCGCCCCTACAGATCCTTAGATTTATGTGACATTTGACAGGAAAATGGTTCTGGCGCCGGCGAGTCCGTCAGTCGCCCGAACGCTAGCCGCAAGCCCCCTGCGTCGTCACGTAATTGGCGCTGATCCACCCTCGGTCGCCGTAATAATCGACCTTGAACCAGTCCGGCGTTCGCTCCAGCGCCGTCAGCGTGACGTT
>JAPOOU010000038.1 GCA_026713245.1 Chloroflexota bacterium | reverse complement strand
GGCAAGCTGCGCCGCGACACCGGGTGGGCGCCGAGATTCACATTGCAGGAAACCTTGACTGATGTACTGGCGGATTGCCGCCGGCGTGTCCACAGCGCATAAGGAGTTCCTTAATATGGCGAAGAGAGCGCTTATCACCGGAATCACAGGCCAAGACGGCTCATACCTTGCTGAATTTTTGTTGGGCAAGGGCTACGAAGTCTACGGCATGGTGCGCCGCACCAGCACGGTTCGCTATGAGCGGATCCAGCACATCCAGAGTCAAATCCACATTGTGCAGGGCGATATGGGAGATCATGCCAGTTTGATCACCGCAATCAGCACGATTCAGCCGAACGAGATTTACAACCTGGCGGCGCAGAGCTTTGTGCCCACCTCCTGGAATCAGCCGGTCTTTACGGGCGACATCACCGGCCTGGGCGTGACGCGCATACTTGACGCTATTCGATCGGTCAACCCGGAGATCAAGTATTATCAGGCCTCTTCCAGCGAGATGTTTGGCAAAGTGCGCGAGGTGCCGCAGAAGGAATCAACGCCATTTTATCCGCGCAGCCCCTATGGCGTAGCGAAAGTCTATGGCCACTGGATCACAGTGAATTACCGCGAGAGCTACGATCTCTTCACTTGCAGCGGGATCCTCTTCAATCATGAATCGCCGCGCCGTGGTCTGGAGTTTGTCACGCGCAAGGTGACCCACCATGCTGCCATGATCAAGCTGGAATTGGCGAGCGAGATTCGCATTGGCAATCTGGAATCGCAACGGGACTGGGGCTACGCAGGAGATTATGTCCGCGCCATGTGGTTGATGCTGCAACAGGACGAGCCGGAGGATTACGTTATCGCAACCGGGAAAACGCATTCGGTGCAAGGCCTGCTGGACGTTGCCTTCAGCCATGTCGGGCTCAATTGGCGCGACTATACCGTACAAGATCCTCTATTCATGCGACCGGCGGAAGTCGACCTGCTGGTGGGCGACGCAAGCAAAGCCAAGCGAGAACTCGGCTGGCAACCGGAGGTCACATTTGAAGAGTTGATCGGCATGATGGTTGACTCCGATCTTAAGAAGCTGCGCGACAATCCAGCGCCGGTCATCTGATGCCCTTGCCCAGCCTGGTCGATACGCACTGCCATCTTAATTTTCGCGCCTATGCGGATGACCTGGACGAGGTCATGAAACGCGCTTCGGACGCCGGGGTGCGTAATGTAATCGTTCCAGCGATCGACCTCGACAGTTGCGGCGAAGCGCTTGCGCTCAGCCAAGCATATTCGGGGCTTTGCTGCGCGCTGGGCATTCATCCAAATAGCAGCAAAGACGCCAATCCTGCTTGCGTTGAGCAAATTCGAGACTGGTCTCGCCGCGACAAAGTGGTCGCGATAGGCGAGATCGGCCTCGACTATTATTGGGACAAGAGCCCGAAGCCGGTTCAAATCGAATGGTTCAAAAGGCAACTTGAACTAGCGGCGGATCGAGGCTTGCCCGTCATTATTCACAATCGTGAAGCCGGAGATGACCTGCTCGACATACTTGAATCCTGGGTACCGAACTTGTCCCTTGAATTACGAAATCACCCGGGCGTCCTGCATTCCTTCTCGGGCGACAGAGCACAAGCCGAACGCGCATTGGCGCTCGGTTTCTATCTGGGATTCACCGGTCCGCTCACCTTCAAAAACGCGCGGGCATTACGTGATATCGCGAAGTCGGCGCCGCGCGATCGACTGCTGATCGAGACTGATGGACCTTTCTTGACGCCGGAGCCCTATCGCGGGAAACGCAACGAACCCGGGTACCTGCCTTACATCAACGACAAACTGGCTGAACTGCATGACCTTTCCCCGATCGAAATGGGGCGGCAAATATCAGCAAACGCCGAAAAGCTGTTTTCGCTGCCATTGTCGCCGGACAAGACAGCCGTCAATTGATCTCGGATTCCGCAAAACGTTGGTAAACTGTGATCATGTGGGGAATTGACGGAGTCTGACTTGGCGGAGATCTCGGTAATCATCGTCAATTGGAATGTGCGCGAGCTGTTGGACAAATGTCTGGCCAGCTTGTTTGAAGCGGGCGACGCGATCGAAATGGGCGACGGGAAGAGACTGGCGCTTGAAGTCATCGTTGTCGATTGCAACAGTCAGGACGGCAGCGTCGCGATGGCGCGCGAGCGATACCCGGCAGTTAAGCTGCTGCCGCAAAGCGAGAACGTCGGCTTTACGCGCGGAAACAACCTGGGGATGGCAGCGGCGGCGGCCGATACGCTTTTGCTGCTTAATCCCGACACGGAAGTCTGCAAAGACAGCCTGATTACGATGCTGGGATTCCTGCAGCAGGACCCGGGCACAGGCATAGTGGGACCGCACACCCTCAATACGGATGGCAGCCATCAGTCCACGCGCCGGCGGTTTCCGACGCTGATGACCGGTACATTCGAGAGCACCTGGCTATCTATTCTGGCGCCTTCGGGCGTATTCGACCGCTACTTCATGCGCGATACGGACGACGACGACATATTGGAAGTGGACTGGGTGCAAGGATCGGCGTTGATGCTGCGGCGCGCCGTCCTGCAAGACATCGGCGGCCTCGACGAGGGATTCGTCATGTACTCCGAAGAACTGGATTTTTGCAGACGCGCCAAAGACGCGGGCTGGAAAGTGATGTACCACGGCGGCGCCAGGATAAAGCATCACGGCGGCAAAAGCAGCGAGCAAGTGGCTGCCTTCAAGCAGATTCAGTTTCATACCAGCAAACTGCGTTACTTCCGCAAGCATCACGGCTACCCGCAATACGCCTATCTGCGCGCGCTGCTGCTGGCGCTATTCTGTTGGCAACTGGTTCTGGAACTCGGCAAAGCCTGCATCGGGCACAAAGGCGCGCAACGCCGCCAGCGCGTAAAGACTTACTGGCAAGTTCTGCGTACCGGCTTGAGAGCGGACCTATGAAAATTGGGCTACTCAGCGGTGAATTCCCGCCGATGCCGGGCGGCGTCGGACATTATACGCGGATTCTCGCGGAAGTAATTCAGGCGGGTGGTCATTCTGTGCGCGTACTCAGCAGAACCGGATCTGATTGCGATAATCTGGAGATCACGGGCGTATCCGGCTGGGGATTGAAGCAAGTCGCGAACATCAAGGCCTGGGCTGACGATCACGCGCTTGATGTCATCAGTCTGCAGTTCCAAACCGCGTCATTTGATATGTCGCCCTGGATACACTTTCTGCCGTCTCTTCTTGATCAGCCTATCGTAACGACTTTTCACGATCTGCGTCATCCTTATCTGTTTCCGAAGGCCGGTCGCTTGCGAGACTGGGCCGTGATGCATCTGGCAGGGAGCGCCGACGGCGTGATAACCACAAATCCCGAAGATGAGGAAAAACTGGCTCACCTGCCTACCCGTACTGTCATTCCCATCGGCAGCAATATTATGTGCGACGCGGCGTCCGATGAGACGACAGCGCGATGGCGCGAAGAACTGTCTGTCACTGATACCACGACTTTGATCGGTCACTTTGGATTCGTCCAGGCGAACAAGGGAATTGACTACTTGATTGACGCGCTGGCGGAACTGCGCCGAAACGGGCATGATTTGCGGCTGCTTTTCATCGGCGGGCAAAGCAACGCGGTCAATGCCGACGCTGACGGCAGCTACCACGAGGTTCTTGAAGAACGAGTCAGAGAATATGGGCTGGACGACGTCCTGCGCTGGACCGGTTTCTTGTCCGAGGCCGAGGTGGCTGCTTGTCTGCAGGCGGTCGATATTGTGACGTTGCCCTATGTCGACGGCGCTTCTTACCGGCGCGGCAGCCTCATGGCGTCCATCAATTATGGCTGCGCCATTGTGACAACTCAGCCGACAGTCGAGCACGAAACATTCGTTCATGGAGAAAACTTATGGTTGGTTGATCGGCAATCGGCGACGGCAATTAGCGACGCGATCATTCATTTGATGGAGAATCCGCAGACAGTCGATCAATTGCGGGACGGAGCGCGAAAACTTCGGCTGCGCTTCGACTGGGATGTCATTGCGCGCGATACGCTTGCCTTCTTTGAAGACGTGCTGCGCGCAACCGGACGCGGCGCGGCGCGAGAGGACAACTGAGTTCATGCGCCGCCTGCAGCGATACTCGCGCCATCCGGACGCGCTCGCGCCGGCTTGCCTGGCGATGTTGTGGCTGCTCTTCTTTTGGCGCTTGTTCACGCCTATATCCGCCGACCAGGCCTCCCTTGCCAATGGCGACTTCTCGGCCCAGTTCGTCGCCTTTGCCGGATACCAGTATCAGCGCCTCTCGCAAGGGGAAATACCACTTTGGAACCCCTACAACAACGGCGGCCTTCCTTTTATCGGGGATACGCAAGCCGCGGTCTTTTATCCGCCGCGCTGGATAACGGTCGCCCTTAGCTCCGTGGCGGGCGGATGGAGTTATAACGCGCTTCAACTGGAAATGACCGCCCATGTGCTGATATACAGCCTGCTGATGTACCTGTTTGTGCGGCGACTCACCCTTCGGCGCCAGCACAGTTCGCTCGCGGCCCTGGTAGCCGCGATAGTCATCGCCTATGGGGGTTACACCGGCAGCTATCCGCCCTTGCAGCTCGCGATCCTGGAAGCGGCAGTCTGGTTTCCCCTGGCATGCCTCGGGATTCTGGAAGCTACTCGGACAAGAAGACTATCATATACCTATGTCGCCCTAGCCGGATTCGCTCTGGGTCTTTCCTGGCTTGCCGGTCATCCGCAGACGAGCTGGTTCATGACCTACGTACTGTGCGCGTACCTGGCCTATCGCAGCTATCGGCAGAAAATCGGCCGGCGAGCCTTGCTTCTTGGCGGCCTCGCATTTGGATTAGTCGCATTTGGTGTCAGCGCCGTCACACTCCTCCCCGGCATTGAGTATCTCGTGCATACGTCGCGCGCGGGCCTGGGTTTTGAGCAAAAGGGGAACGGATTCCCCATCCAGGACATCGCGCAGATCGTGTTTCCCGGCTCGGTTAGCCTGTGGTCTCCCCTTTACATTGGTTTGCCGTCGCTATTCTTCATCGCCGTCGCTTTCGGCCGCAATGCCGGGGAAAGCCGCTTCTGGCTTGCTGTAGCGTTGGCAGGCCTGATGCTGAGTTTCGGCGCAAACACACCATTCTATCACCTTGCTTACAACCTCGTTCCAGGTTTGCGCTTTTTCCGTGGACAAGAGCGAGCCGCGTTCCTGGTCGCGAACAGTCTGGCAATAGCGGTCGGTTTTGGCGTGGTCGCCGCGGGCAATTGGCCCAACCATTTCCATCGGCAGCGCGCCCTGCTGTGGTGGCGCGGCGCCGCCGCCCTCCTTATTGCGGTCGCCTTCGGCGCATTTGCCTTGTGGATTGGCGACGGTCCGCGTTGGAGCGCCTTCTTCAACACCGCGTCTCGAAGCGCTGCGATCATGGCGCTCGGCGCGCCGCTGATTATCGCCTTCACAAGACAGCCACATCGGTCTATGGCGGCAATCGTACTGATCGCGCTGGTCACCATAGATCTGTTTTCTGTAAGCCAGGACCATCCGGGCACCTACGATGCGTTGCCCTCTGCCGGACAATTGTCGATGGCGCCGCCCCAGCTTGTTCAATCAGTATTGGATGAGGCTGAGGCCGACCAACCTTTCCGGGTCGATGGATTCCGCGGATTGGGGGGGAATTTCGGCAGTTTATACGGCTTGATGGATATGCGCGGGATTAGCCCGCTCTTTTTGAAGGGTCCATACCAAATCATCCACCGAGATTATGTGAACAATCCTTTGGCCTGGGAATTGTTCGCGGTCAAATTCGTCTACAGCGGATCGGAGACCCTGTCAGTCCCTTCGACCGTGGTCGCCACAGGAAGCGATAGCGAAGGCAGGGTCTACGCGCATCGGCTTGATGACCCGCGACCCTTCGCACATCTGGTTTACCATGCCGACGTAGTCGATAGCGACGGCTTCGCCCGGGCCTTGATGGACGATCCGCGCTATGACCCGCGCGGCAAAGTCGTTTTGCACAGCGCGCCTAAGCTGGAGCTTCGCAATCAGCCGAGGACCGGAACCGCCACAGTCAAATCCTACGCGGAAGAAGAAATCGTTATTGAAGTGGACAGCGCCGACGACGCCATACTCTCCATTGCCCAGCCCCATTACATTGGATGGACCGCG
Source organism: Chloroflexota bacterium (assembly GCA_026713245.1). Lineage (GTDB taxonomy): Bacteria > Chloroflexota > Anaerolineae > Aggregatilineales > Phototrophicaceae > UBA6055. The sequence continues at coordinate 6,092 of JAPOOU010000038.1, read as the reverse complement.
CAACTGGACGGTCGGCCGGTTGAGCTCCTGCGCGCCTATGGCGGTTTGAGCGCTGTGGAGATCCCGGCCGGTCAAGTTTCACTGCAATTGCGCTACAATCCGCTGAGTTATGCAATTGGCTTGGTCCTGAGCGGTATCGCCTGGCTGGGCCTCGCTCTACTCGCCGTCGTCAAATTGCTCGGGAGGTAAAGTTTGGCGCGCGTCAATTCTCTGCAGATCTGGATCACTCGGGTAAAGAGCCGCCACTACTGGATGGCGGTCGGATTCGCCGCAGGCCTGCTGGCGACATTGATTGGCTTCATGATCGCCATTATCGGGCCCTTCCTGACGCTGACGGCAGTATTTGGCATATTGGCGGGTCTTTATGTCATCACCGATATCCGCGTGGCGCTCTACGCCATCATTGTCACATTGCTGCTGCTGCCATTTGGCGTGTTCCCGGTCAAGATTGCGATTACGCCCACCCTGCTGGATTTAGCGATGGGCGGATTTTTACTGGTTTATTTATTCCAGTGGATGACGGGCCGGCGGGGAGGACTGCGCCTTACGCCCGCGCACGCGTTCGTCGCAGTATACGTCATGTGGCTGGTATTCACCTTCGCTCTGGGCTTGCGGCATGCCATGCCGACGCCGGCAAATATCAGGCAATTTGCGGAGACCCTGCTCAGCATCGGCATGGTCTTCATCCTGTCCGATCTGCTGCGCGATCCGGGGACTTTGCGACGCCTGGTGCTGGTGATTGTTCTGACGATCGGTTTGCAGGCCCTGATCGCCATTGCGCTCTTGGTCGCGCCCGATACCATCGCCGAAGCCTTGTTGGCGCGGCTCTCGCTGATCGGATATCCGGATGGCGGCGTCATCCGATACATCGAGGACAATCCGGCCTTCGGCGAAAGGGCCATCGGCACCTGGGTCGATCCCAACGCGCTTGGAGGCATCCTGGCGGCCGCGTCTCTCATGATTGCCCCACAGATCGTCTCCAAAGCGCCCGTTATTTCAAAGCGCTGGTTGACGTTCGCTATCTTTGGGGCGGTAGCGCTGGCATTGTACTTGACCTCGTCGCGCGCGTCGCTGCTGGCTTTGGCCTGCGGCCTGTTGTTCATCGCTCTAATTCGCTATCGCCGGATGCTGCCTGTCCTGCTACTGGGCGCGGTCGCCTTCGCTTTGCTGCCGCAAACACAAGGTTACCTGGATCGACTGTTGCAGGCCTTCCAGGGCGCCGATTTGGCTACGCAGATGCGCATTGGAGAATGGACCGATTCGCTCACGCTAATCGGGCGATATCCCTTGGTCGGCGTTGGCTTTACCGGAACGCCTGAAATCGATATCTATACCGATGTCGCCAACATGTACTTGATCATGGCAAACCAGATTGGGCTTACAGGGGTCGCAATTTTTCTGTCGGCCATGGCCGCGGTTTTTATTTATGGCCATCTGGCCTGGCGCCAGGCCAGGAACCAGCCAGACATGACAGCGATTCATCTTGGCTACCACGCTGCCCTGCTCACGGCGCTTGTGAATGCCGTCGCCGACCTGTACTTTTTTCGACTCGACTTTCAGTCTTCGATCACCTGGTTCTGGCTCGTCGTCGCCCTGTGCCTGGCGAGTTCTCGATTGGTATTGGAAAGGAATTCGGCAGAAACAACGAAGACGGGTTAAGCAATCTGCCATTGCATTCACCGGCCAGTTGCAATAGAATGCCGGACGACAACTGAATGATAGCTTTCCGCTTCGCGCAATTGTTGTCGCGAGGCTGCGATCCGAGGAAAGGAACCTGCATGAGAGACTATGAGCTCACGTTCATCGTGCGCACCCTCGCCACTGACGAAGAAGTCAACCAGGCCATTGATCAAGTCATAAGTTATATCGAACAGGGCAACAACGGCACTGTGAACAGCGTCGATCGCAAGCTCTTTGGCCGGCGTCGCCTCGCGTATCAAATTGACGGCCAGCGCGAGGGGCATTATGTCGTAGTGAAAGCCGCGATCAAGGCCGAACATATCGACGAACTGGAAACGGAACTTAAGCTCTTTGATCCGGTGCTGCGCTATTTGCTGGTCCGCGACGAGAGCAAAAAAGAGCAAGCGAAAGCGCAACAAAAATGAGCGCCGGGAATTCGGCCTTGAGATCGCCGCGGCGGGCGCTTCGACCAATAGAAACGAAATCTAGGGAAAGAGATATCGAACTGTGAGCGAGCAGCGATCAAGCAACAGAAGTTCAAGTTCCTCGGGTCAAGGGCAACAACGTCGCGGCGGATTCCGGCGCGGCGGTTTTTCGCGCGGTCGCCCCGGGGGGAGGCGGCGTCGGGGCAAGACCAGCTATTGCCCGAAGGGAAAATGCTTTGACTACAAGGATCTGGACACTATTTCGCGCTATGTCAGCGAAAGCGGCAAGATCAAGCCGCGGCGGCAGACCGGCAATTGCTCGCGCTGCCAACGCGAGCTCGCGCGAGAGATTAAACGGGCGCGTCACCTGGCCCTGCTGCCCTATGTAGTGGCCGACTAGCTGGCTATTCCTGACGCGCATCGGCTTCGTAGACGCTCGGCGGCAGAGAGTCGTACACAGGAATGTCGCGCTCGCGCAAAACTACATGCCTTCCCGTCGAGTGAGCGACGCGGACGACGTAAACAGAGCGCAGCGCTACAGCGTCAATTGCCAAATGGACACCAGGTTGAGGAGTTAGCACTCAAATGTCGAAGAAGACACGGACGACGGGCGTGCCGAAGCGTCGGCGACGCCGGGCGGCGCCTACAGCCGCCATCGACAGCGATGCCGCGCAAAACCAGGCCGATTCCGACTACAAGAGCCGAGCTGAAAGAGAAGCGCGGCTGCAAAGGCTGGCCGTCCGGGCCGTGGCCGGAATCGTCGCGATCCTCGCTGTCGTAGTTGCCATTGCCTTTGCAGTTGAGCAACTCTTCATCCCCAATCAGGCGCTCGCGGTCGTGAATGGCGAAAACATCACCGTGCGGCAATTTCGCGAAGAATACAACCTGGAACGGGCTCGCTTGCGCTTGCAACTCAACCAGATCCAGAATTCCGGATTTGATTTACAGCAACTTTCGCAGCAGGAGCCGTACAGAACCTGGATCAACGAATTCAACGTCCCGGATCAGCTAGGGCTGCGCGTGATCAACGATATGGTGGACGATCGCCTGGTCGCGCAGGAGGCGTCTGCCCGCAAGATCTCCGTCAATGACGCGGCCATAGAAAAGGAAATCCAGGATTTCTTTGGCTTTGACCCCACCGCAGTGGCATTGATCGGCGCCGACCCAACGGAGACGCCCGTACCGACCATCACGCCAACACCCTTCGTTTCGCCGACGCCAACCGCCATTCCAACGATTACCCCCACGCCTACGCAGGGTGAAGCTGACGAGCCCGCGGTAGAAACCGATCCAACGGTGACGCCGCAACCCACCGTTGTTGAACCGACATTAAGCGCCGAGGACGTGCGCGAAAACTTCCAGGAAAACCAGGAAGACTATCGCTCATTACTGTCGATTAACGGTATCGCCGAAGAAACCATCGATGCCTTCTTCGAGCGAATGGCCCTGGAAGCGCTATTGGCGGAAGATCTGGTTGGCGCGGAAGGCATGCTGCTTTACGCCGACGTGCGGCATATCCTGGTGGAAACGGAAGCGGACGCAGAGTCAGCGCTGGGGGCGCTGCGCGGTGGCGAGTCCTTCGCCGATTTAGCGCGCGCCATATCCACCGATCCCGGCAGCGGCGCGCGCGGCGGCGAATTGGGCGAGACTTTTGTCGGCAATTATGTGCCGGAGTTTCGTAAAGCCATCGAAGACGCCGCAATCGGAGAACTTGTCGGGCCGGTTCAAAGCGAGTTCGGATATCATATATTGCAGGTTCGCAGCAAAGACCAACGCAGCGGCGACGCGTTTGCTGGCCAATTGGAACGGGCAAAGCAACGGGAATTGGAACTGCTTGTCGAGAACTTGCGCGAGCAACGAGCCGACCAGTACGAGATATATGACACCTGGTTGAATTATATCCCTCGCAGCTAAGTTTCGTCCCCTTCACAACTTGATATCGCGACCATGCGTATACGGCAGAGGGTTAAGCCCTCTGTTTTTGCTTTACCCGGGCACGTGAGATGAACTATTCGTAAATCAGTGGCTCGACTATAATGCGAGCATGGGACGCAAGCCGCTGGACATACTGGAATCGCAACTGGAAGCCCTGATTGAAGGCGCATTCGCGCGCATTTTCCACAAGCATTTAAGCGCGCGAGATCTATCGGTTTTGATTGGGCGCGTCATTGAAGATGCGGCAGCGAGAAATCAGCAAGCCGATGGAATGCTTGTTGCGCCGGACAGCTACACCATACTTTTGCATCCGCAGGCCCGAAAGCGGTTCCTCAGCGAATACCCGGATCTCAACTTGCGCTTGGCGAGGCTGGTCGTCGAACTGACGCAGCAATCCGGCTATGGCTTGAATAGTGAGCCCATCGTAATTATTGAGGACGACAATGATCTCGCCTTTCATCAATTCAGGATTGGCGCGGGCCACGGTGAAATCGAGCGCTTCGAAACAAAAAGCATGCATCCTGTCGACAAGGCGGATTCCGCATCAGACGAACGACGGCTGATAAGGATCATCGGCAGGGCTGCCCCAATCGAGCTGGTAAAGCCCGTCATAAACATCGGGCGAGACGATGACAATGACATTGTCGTCAATGACGCCCATGTCTCGAGGCATCACCTGCAGTTACGCTTTCGAAATGGCGTCCTTATCCTGCTTGATCTTGACAGCCGAGGCGGCACTTATGTCAACAACGTTTCTTTGCAAGAACATCAATTGCGGGATGGAGACATCATTCGCATTGGCCGCACTGACTTGGTATATAACCAGCACGACACTCGACCTGACGAGGATGGAACGACGAAAATCATAGTCGCGAAATAAGGCACGATCGTGAGCATTGAAGTCATCGTATTCTTCTTGCGCTTGCTCAGCGGACTGATTCTCGCGGGTTTTCTTGTGGCGCTGTTTTATATGATCTGGCGCAGTCTTATTCAGACGACAGACGCTCTCGAAGCCGTACAAGCGCATTATGCCAGACTCGCCGCCGTCGGCGGTCACAATGGCGAAGATCGTCCTGGCCAAAGTTTCGCTCTGTTACCGATCACAACCTTGGGCAGATCAGCGAGCAATGCCATCGTCGTCGATGACGAATATGCCAGCGCCCTCCACGCCACGATCGTCCTGGAAGACGGCCGGTGGTGGATTGAAGACCGCGAGAGCCGCAATGGCACTCAGCTCAACGATCAGAGAATTCAGCAGCGCACCGGCCTGGCCGATGGTGATGAGATCAGCATCGGTCAATGCAGATACAGACTGATCTTGACTAAACAGCGCGTTACTTCGTAATCGTCGCGAATGGCGGGCTTGTCGGGCATGATCAAGTGAAAGGGAGTCAGCAATGGAACAGGTAAAGATAGCGGTCATAGGCGGCTCGGGGCTCTACAATATGCCGAACATTAGCGATGTGGTTGGCGTCGAAGTGGACACGCCCTTCGGTAATCCCAGCGGCGCCATCAAGATCGGCAGCTTGAGAGGCAAACGCGTCGCCTTTCTGCCCCGTCACGGCGAGGGGCACGTGCTGTCGCCCGCGGCCCTGCCCTATCGCGCGAACATTTTCGCTCTCAAAAAACTTGGGGCGCGCTTCATCATCGCGGTCAACGCGGTGGGCTCGCTACGCGAAGACTTTGCGCCCGGGCATATCATCACGCCCGACCAGATCATTGACTATACGATCCACAAGCGCTCGCGTTCATTCTTTGAAACAGGCCTGGTAGCGCACATTTCGGTTGCGGATCCGATGAGCGCCTACCTGCGCGAAATTATCGCCGATGCCGTGGAAGCGGTCGGCGGCAAAGCCCATCGACGCGGCGTCTTTTTGGTAGAGGACGGCCCGCGATTCGCGACCCGCGCCGAAAGTCATATGTTCCGCGCCTGGGGTTGCGATCTTATCGGCATGACCAGCGCCCCGGAAGCGTTTCTGGCGCGCGAAGCCGAGATTGACTACGCTTCGCTCGCCCATGTCACGGATTACGATTGTTGGCGTGAGGAGGAAG
>JAPOOU010000039.1 GCA_026713245.1 Chloroflexota bacterium | reverse complement strand
CGTTGTGTCCGCTGCCCGGGCTTTGTGTCCACGTTGCGTCCGCTGCCCGGGCTTTGTGTCCGCGTTGTGTCCGCTGCCCGGGTTTTGTGTCCGCGTTGTGTCCGCTGCCCGGGTTTTGTGTCCGCGTTGCGTCCGCTGCCCGGGCTTTGTGTCCGCGTTGTGTCCGCTGCCCGGGCTTTATGTCCGCGTTGTGTCCGAGGGAAAAATTTTTTCGGACATAAAAATGGCAGCGCCTATTGATAGCTCGGGATTGTTAATCGGCATTTGTCGATAGCTTAGCAGAAATGAGTTGACAAGTGGTGTATAAATGGTCGCGTTTTGCGAGATTGGGAGGCGGCCATGCTGAGCCGCATCGTCAGTTGTCGCCACGCCCCTGCCCGGTCGCTTCAAGATATTCGGTATAACCGCCGGCGAATTCCTTCATTTGGCCAGCGCGAATCTCGACGACCCGATCGACCGTTTGATCCAGGAAGTAGCGGTCATGCGAGATTATCAGCACCGTACCCTGGAATTCATCCAGAGCCTCTTCCAATACTTCCAGGGACGGAATATCGAGATTGTTGGTCGGTTCATCCAAGAGCAAGAGATTCGGTTGGCGTAGCATCACCAGCGCCAGTTGCAGGCGGCTGCGTTCGCCGCCGGATAGCGTCCGAATCGGCTGCCGGACTTGCTCGTAGCTGAATGCCATGCGCAGCAGAAAGTTGACGGCCGTCGATTCGCTGCTGTTCTGCATATTGCGAATGAGATCAAGCGGCGTCTTGTCCAACCATGCCGACAGGGTCTGATGTTCTTGCGAATAGTAGCCGACGCGGATGCTCGGTCCCAAATATATGCGCCCGCGCGTGGCTTCCAGTTCGCCCAGGATCAGTCTGGCCAGGACCGTTTTGCCGGCGCCGTTGGGCCCGATTACCCCGACGCGATCGCCGTGACGCAGCAGCAAATCGGCGCCAATAAAGAGCTGGTCGCCGGCGAAGGCCATGGCGACATCGTCCAGTTCCAGCACTTTCTTGCTCCCGCGCCAACCGGCGACCTTGAAGTCCATCAGTGCCTGATCGAAGACTCGGTCGATTATTTCGCCACGCTCTTCCATCTGCGCCAGCATCCGGCGTCGTTGGCGAGCCGCCAACATATGCTTGCGGCTCAATACCTGTTTTGCCCAGCGTTCAAAGCGCGCGATCATTTCTTCCAGGCGCGCTATTTCTTTCTGCTGCGTGGTATACAGCTGCTGCTGTCGCAATCGCCGCAGTTGTCGTTCATGCTGGTAGTACGAGTAGTTGCCATGATAAATGGTGATTTTGCCATTTTCGAGTTCGGCGGTGGACGACGCGACTTCGTCCAGCAGATAACGGTCGTGGGATATGAGCACGACGCTGCCCGGATACTGTAAAATAAAGCGCTCAAGGTGTCGTTTTCCCGAGACATCAAGATGGTTGTCCGGCTCATCCAGGAGCAGGATTTCCGGCGCGGCCACCGCAAGCCCCGTCAAAGCCACCAGCTTTTTCTGGCCGCCCGACAAGGTTTCGGTCGCCCGTCCATAGTCTGAATGGTCGAAGCCCAACATCGCCAGCAACTCGCGCACATGGCTCCCGTGACGATGGCCATTCATTCGCTCGTAGCTTGCCAGCAGCGCTTCGTGCGATTCCAGGACTTGGGACAATGCAGCCTCGTCGCCGTAGACCTCGGGATCGGACAATTGCGCTTCAACCGATTCCAGGCGCGACTCAATCTCTTCCAGCGCCGGGGGCTTGACCATGGCCGCATCTATCAAAGTAAGGTCCTCCGCCAACTCAATATCTTGTGGCAGATAGCCGAGCCGCGCGCCGTTTTGCATGGCAATTTGGCCTTCGTCCGGCTCGACTTCGCCCAGCAATACCTTTAGAAGCGTCGATTTTCCCGCGCCGTTGGGGCCGACCAGCCCGACGCGATCGCGATCGCCGATGACCCAGGAAAGATCGCGGTAAAGTTCGCGCCCGGCGAAGTTGACGGTGATGTTATTGACATGCAGAATATGCATCAGGCTTCGTTTCAAGCCGCTCGGCGTCAGCGAAAATGGCTCCCGCGCTCGCAGAAGACAGTTAAGCTGCTGGTCGCATGCGCGGCACGGCCAATAAAGAATGAGACCGAAGATCTTGCGCGCAAACAGGATAGCACAAGAGCGGCAATTGCCCTATCGTTGGCGTCCGCGAGGGACTAGAATGGCGCCAACAGCGCGCTACCGCGAGTCCGCCAGACATGTTCATTGTAGACGCCCATCAAAACATCGCTTTTAATGCCCAGCAACTGGGACGCGACTACCCGCGCTGGGCATGGCAGCTTCGCGAGTCCGAAGGCGAAGCAACGGCGCCGCCGGCCATGACCAGCCTGCCTGACAATTTGATGGCGGGCATCGGGATCGTCTACGGGAGCATGAGCGTAATTCCCGAGTCGTTTCCCCAGCGAGAATCGTGGCATACGCTCACCTATCGTTCCGACGACGACGCCAATCTCCTTGCCAGGCGGCAAATTGACTATTACCGCCGCTTGGCGGACGAACAAGATCAGATCCGTATGATCCTGACGCGAAGCGATCTCGAGGCGGTCATCGCGTCCTGGCAAGACGGCGCGCCGCTCTCGCGCCGGATGCAAGGCATAGTTGCGCTGATGGAAGGCGCGCAGCCGATTAGGGAACCCCGGCAATTCGAAGAATGGATGGAACTGGGTGTGCGAGTTGTAGCGCCCGCCTGTCAGCCTACACGTTACTGTGCCGCCGCCGGCTTTGAAGGCGAGCTGACTCCGCTGGGTTATGAACTGCTGGACGTCCTCTCGGATCACGGAATTCTGCTGGATGTCTCCGATATGTCGGAGCGCGCCTGCCAGCAAGCCATCGAGCGGTATTCGGGCGGTATCATCGCCAGTCACGCCAATCCCCGCTATTTCTATAACAGTCCCCGGGGCCTCCCCGACCAGACTATCAGAGCGCTGGCCGAACGTGACGGGGTGATCGGCATCATGGTGTATAATCGGTACTTGAGGCGCGACTGGCGTCACAGCGATCCCAATCGACGTGTCAGCCTGGACCATTGGGCGCATGCAGTGGACTATGTATGTCAGTTGACCGGTTCCGCGGCTCATGCGGGCTTGGGCAGCGATATTGACGGCGGATACGCTTATACCAGTTTCCCGGAGGAATTGGATACCTCGGCAGACTTATGGCAACTGGGCGACAGTCTGAGAGCGCGCGGATTCGGCGCTGACGATGTCGAGGCGATATTGGGCGGGAATCATCTTCGCAAGCTGAAAGAGGCATTGCCAGACGGATAAACCTTCATGTGGCGATTTGCGCAGGTCGGCATCGCATTAGGGGCGCTTGGCGTCATGTTATGCTTTATGGGCTTGTTCCCCGGCGTAACCGGCGCCGAGCCCACCGCGGGCATCGGCCTAGTTCAAGTGATCATGGTTCTGATGGGTTACAGCCTCTTGATTCTGGGCGCGCTGGTCTATCTCAAGTACACCTTTTACCTGGACGTGCCATCGACGCTCGTGCAGCAAATCGGCACGAGACTCGCTCTGACCGGCATCCTCTTTGCGGCCCTTTCCGGGCTGGCGGACATATTTGGTTTCGGTACCCATATTCGTGACGACGTCGTCGATATTTTCTTTGGACAACTGCAAATGGTAGGCATACTGGCCAGCTTCGGTCTGTCGTCTTTTGGCGTGCTGGTTTATGTGCTGGCAGGGGGGGCCAAAGGGGGGCAAGCACCGCGCGCGG
>JAPOOU010000041.1 GCA_026713245.1 Chloroflexota bacterium | reverse complement strand
GGATTTGGGGCTGTAGCTCAGTTGGTTAGAGCGCACGCCTGATAAGCGTGAGGTCGCAAGTTCAAGTCTTGCCAGCCCCACCTGGGGGACATAGCTCAGTTTGGGAGAGCGCCTCGCTTGCACCGAGGAGGTCAGGGGTTCGAGTCCCCTTGTCTCCACTGCCGCTCGGCGGCAGCGAGAAAGTCTGTCGAGTTCACACAAAATAACAAGCCATCTCGTCGCATGAGCGACGTGATTTTTCTAAAATGAGGGAGCGTCCCGTTTGCAGTGACGAGGGAAGGGATTCCTCCCCCGCGAGGCGGGAGACCGAGGGGTGCCAGCCACCTTGTTTCCAGTGACGCTCAGTAACCAAATACGGGGATATAGCTCAGTTGGGAGAGCGCGTCAATCGCACTGATGAGGTCAGGGGTTCGAGTCCCCTTATCTCCACTTCAGAACACACCTCTTGGATCCTCACATAATCAAAACAACATGATGGTTCGTCGATGGACCAATTAATTATTTGGCTGCGATTTCCTCGCCATCTTGTGAGAGATCTAGGGAATCGTTGCAGTTCTTTGGGGCGATGGGCCCGGGAAATCGCACCTGAATCAATATATAAGTCTAATATCATATAAGAACTGCAAAGTGTAGCCTCTCGACGGCAGCGAATAGTTCTGCCGCCGAGCGAAAAATCGTAAGCTTTCTCGTCGCAGGTGGTGAAGCGGATCACGCAAACTAGAGCGGCTGGCGGGTAGCGTCTTCGCTACCCGCTGAGCCGGCCGTTTTCATTGCCCTTCCATTCACGGGCGCTTCAGCGATACGCCATCACATCATCTACTATTTGGCATGCAAGAGGTTAAACTTCAGGGCGGCCGGTCACTGTCTACGCGACCGTCGGTGTCCTCGGTAGTTAATTGCTAATAATTTGAAATTCATCCTCTAACATAATGCGAATTGACGTCTCGCCGAAGCTTGAATAGAATTGCGCCCAATGCGGTATGTATCAGGGGAGGATCCCCATTCAAAGGACTGCGCTTTCTCTCACTGCTGTGTTGCTAAGCAATCTGCTTTCACTTTCGCTGGTATTTGCCATCGCGCTATACAGAACGGAATTCACCGTCGCTCAAGGCAATGACGAGACGGCAGACACGCCCGTTTTGGACCCTCGCAACGCGTAAAATGCGAACGGCGATGACGATGATGACGATGATGATGGCGTGGATCCCCCGACGGACGAAGATGGCGCGGACGGCACGCAAACTTATACGGTCCAACCGGGCGATACAATATGGAATATCGCCGCAAAGCTGAATGTTTCATATAAGACATTGACAGAGCAAACTCACAATCCCTCGCTAATTCAACCGGGCCAGCAGTTCACTTATGTCAAGGATAGTGTTGCCGAGACGCCGCCCCCTCCTGGCAATGATGACATGCCCGATGACCCGGAAGACGACAGCGAAGACTCCGGCACCGGCCAAACATTTGTATTTATGATCAGGCCAGGCGACACATTGTCGCAAGTTGCCGCATACTTGGGTGTTTCCTTTGAGTCACTTGCGGCGCAGACCGACGATCCCTCATTGGTTTACCCCGGTCAGCAATTCCAGTATGTCAGTGAGTTTCGCATAGCTACACCGCCGCTCTTTACCGACTTTAATGACACGGACATCGACGGCCAGGCGCCGACGACCCCGACGGTCGGCCATGAAGATGCAAACAGCGGCGACGCTAATGATGGCGGCACGAACAACAACGACGGCTATAATACGCTGCCGGACCTGGAATATGGCTATGATACGCAGCCGCCGCCGACTGACAACGATGGTTATGATACGCCGCCCGACCTGGAGTACGGCTACGATGGCTTTCTCACGCCGGCGTCGCTATGGGACAGCGACTAAACCGAATCGATTCCTTTATCTTCAGCAGTCACGTACGCGGAAAAAGATCCGCTGGGAGAGCGCGTCGATCGCTCTGACGAGAGAAGGGACGCCTCCCCAGGTGAGGCGAGGGACCGCGGCGCGAGTCCCCTAAATTCCACCCATATTCGGCCCCTAGAATTAACGCCATAGACGAGTTCTACTTCATGAACATTCACAAGCTGATCAACCCCGGCGCCGCTTGGGTGGGATCGGAAAGTTTTCTTACTCGACGGCTGAAAAATTAACGGTGGTTAAACTTTCGTTTGACATAAGGTGCGAAAAAATCATCTGCGTTCAAAAATAGTTTTGCGAATTAGTAAAATGATGTTGACAGCGGCAGAACACCGAATTAAACTACATGAAAGATGGATGTTGGAGCGTGCCCCATGCGAGATAAACTGCGTTCATTCTCAATAGTTTTGCTTTTCAACCTGATTTCCCTGTCATTGATCTTCTCCGTTTTGCTCTACAAGATGGATTTCGTGGCTGCCCAAGGCAATGGCGCCACCGACGACGATCCGGTTCTGTTGCCTCGCGAGTCCGAGCAAGCCGATGATGAAGACGGCGGCGATGATGATATGGGTGATGGCGATGGGGACGATTTGATGATCTACACTGTCCAGCGCGGCGATACGCTGCGTCGCGTCGCCGCTAAACTGGGCATCTCGTACCGGATTTTGGCAGCCCAGACCGATACGCCTTCGCTGATATTCGCTGGGCAGAAATTTGTCTATTCACCGGCAGATCAGAGTGGCGCGAGTAGCACGGTGGCGGTCGCTAAAATCGAAAACTCGATTGTCGCCAAGAGTGCCAGTTCCGGCGCGGGGCAAACCTGGGAATTCACGGTTCGTCAGGGCGATACCCTGTCCCATATTGCGCTGTGGCTGGGCGTTTCCTTGGATGAACTGGCTGAACAGGTCGATAATCCCAGGCGCATATTTCCCGGCCAGAGAATCGCCTATGTCAGGGACGAACGCATTGATACGCCGCCTTTGGTTACCGATAATGACGGTACCGACAGCGATGGCATCGACACAACTGGTCAATTCACCGACAACGATGGCATCGACACGGACTATCTGCAGCCGCAGGTTAACCAGCAGCAGCAAATCCAGCAGCAACAGCAGGTTCCTTATACCGACAACGACGGCACAGACAGCGATGGTATTGATACCACCGGACAGTTTACCGACAACGATGGCACAGACAGCGACGGCATCGACACCACCGGGCAACTTACCGACAACGATGGCACGGACAGCGACGGAGTCGCGACATCGCAATTGACCGACAATGATGGCACGGACAGCGACGGGATTGATACGACCGGCCTGCAAGATGATACTGACAACAATGACAGCGACGATAGTGGCTTGTCATCGTGACGGTTTCGCCTGCCGAGGGTACGGTTTTCGAACGGGTTGATCTTCCGGATGACCCCGCTTTGCCGTCGCTTCCAAAGCTCTTCGATTATGCTTGGGTCTGCGACTCGGTTCAGAACGGAGCGACAGCAAGTCCCCGTCGCATCCGCATTCATCACTTCATCCATAGCATTGCCAGCAGGGCCACCGTCAGCTACGAGGTCCAGTGGCCGGAAGACAGCTTTCTGCCTTCGGACTACTATGTCGCAACAACAAGGCGTGACGGGCGCATAGACCTTCGCCGCTATCCCGATGATCAACGACTGCCTGGACTTGCCGATGCCGCCCGACCGGATACGGCGATCAAAATCGCAAATAATCATGTCCTGACGATGCCCGCGCGCCGCGCGCGCGTCCAGTTGATTCGTTACCGACCGGGTTATCGCGCGGTATTGCGTCATCGCTTTGGCAGGATAAAGCTCTATGCGCGTGTCGTGCGTCCGCCCGATTTTGGATCATTTCTCGCGGCCTATCGGTTGTCTGCACAATCCGGTTATGTGGTCCCGGGCCTCGCTGGATACTGGGAAGATGGCGGGGTACTTTGGTTTACAGACTTGCGCGGCAGCAACCTGCGCGCCCGCGTCCGCAAAGGCAAAGCGCCGCATCCTGATCTGTTGCTTGATGGTCTCGAGGTCTTGTGGCAAGCGCCTCCAGGCGTAGGCGAGGTTCGCCCGCTCAATCTGGACAGAGCCTACAAGAGAGCGCTGCGCAGCTTTAAGCACAATCTGCGTGACTTCCCGGAATCGACGCGCAATCTCCAGAAGCTGGAGGGCCTCTTGAGTCCCTTTGCTCAGTCTTGGCGGCCTGCCTGTATGGCGCATAACGACTTTTATGATGATCAATTGCTAGTGCTGCGCGGTGGCCAGCTGGCGCTGGTAGACTTTGAGGATATCGCTCCCGGCGATCCTTTGTTGGACATTGGCAATTTCTTGGCGCATCTTCGTTGGTCAGCGCGATTTTCGCGGGAACTCCGCGCCGAACACTGCCGCGATTACTACGATGGGCTGCGGGTTGCGGCGCTCTCTCGGTTCGGCTGGCATGAGGACAGTCTCGCGTTGCGAGAAGCCATATGTCTGTTTCGTATTTGTACCAACGCTATTCGGCATCCGACAGCGGACTGGCATAGCAGATTGGACGCGGGGCTATTGCTTGTCGCTGAAACATTGGGATGAGTTCGTCAGACATGGATCCGCGAGACCAGAATCATAGAGACTAACGAAAAGCCATGCTGCGATTCTGTTGTTGATCCATATTCAAGATTCGCCGGCGCGCTTTCGGCGCATAAGGTAAAGTCTTCGCTCTGATGACTGGATGCTGTTTGAGCGCTCCGTTTCGTAAAGCTGGCTGAATACATTTTCGAATGCGGTTTGTGTGTAGTCCGCAAATATGTCTTGGCGTGATGCCAGAAGCGTTTTGACCTTGGCGTCGCTCTTCGGCACGAACTCGATGATCAACCACTCAGCAAGCGATGCAAGGTACTTGGCAATACTTTGCAAGGGCACATTATTGCCGATTGCCAAGTGATGTACGAGCGCCAGCGCCAGGATGCAATCGGCATTGCATCGCTTAGCAAGTGAATCACGCTCATTGTTCGCCCAGCCCAGCGCAGCGGATGGATTTGTCAGATCTGCCACTAGCGGGTGCAAAGAAGTTTCGTTGAGGCGGACGGACTGCAGGTAATTCGCTTCAACGGCCCCGGGATCACTATCAATTGAGACCGTAAATGCGCCTTGATCGCTGGCTATTCGGCCAAATACACCGGTATTTGCACCTAGATCCCAAAGGCAATTGGGCTTTACGATACTCAGATACTCGGCCACTGTTCTATATTTGTCGTCAAATCCCTCATCGTGGTAGCTATCACCCTCATAATATTGAGCCCAGGATGTATTTTCAGGGTCCCATTTTAGACCTTGGACAGTAGACCGAAGACTGTCGCAAATATTCGTCAGGTCTGTCCTGTCAAGTTTTCCACTTTGGCCCGCCGGTTCAGGCGAGGGTTTGTTTGCATATCGTTGCTGGGCGCGAGCGTGCAAATGGAGGTGCATGACGGCGCCAATATTCAGCCAGGTCCGCTTCGGCAGCAAGGTCTTTGCCAAATCAAGGGGGATGCCGTCTATGAAGACGCGCAGTAGCTGGCTTAGGCGAATATCCTTCCGGCTCATCAAAGCGAGAGGCGCCAGGAAATGCTGGCAAAACTGCTTGTAAGCGACCCACGCCGGGCCATCTTGATAGGTCTCAAACGACAAGGTGTCGATAAGCAGGGGCTTGCCGTGGCGGAACTGAATGTTGTATGCGCTGGCATCCTTGAGGATCATTCCGTGTTGCAATGCCCGTCTCTGAATATCGAGCGTCGCCAGCGCCGCGTCCTTGAGTTGGCTAAAGCTCCATTCGTAGGGGTACGAGATAAAGGGAATCTGTTCGGGTTGCAGAATCTTGTAACTTTTGCCGCCAGGAGACAATTCCGACTCCGCCTCTGAATGCGGGATTAGCAGCGCTTGGTCAACAAGTTCCGCGTAGAGACCGCTTTCCATAAGCTGGTCGTAGTTAGCGCGATAGCTCTCATTGACCTGGCGGTAAACAAGATCGTCCGCGACAAAAACAAAACCGTCAGGATCCCGAAAGGAGCCGCCAATCGGCGTAGAATCCGACATCTCAGCAATTAGTTTTCATTTGCGTTGTTATCGCTGTCTTCTTCATTCGTCTCTTGACGGATGCCAAATAACGACAGCAGTCGGCTTTTCCAGAACCGAAAGGTAGCGAGGATGCCAACGACGGCGGCAATGAGCAGCTGTACAATGAGGCTGCCTGATCCTGGATCCAAATATGCAAGCAATAGCCTAAGCCCGGCAATTGTAGTAGCGAACTTGAGCATGGAAACGAAATGATTCATCTGATTGACTCCGTCTGCTGACAATGTCTAAATGGGAGAGTATGCGGGTTGCGAGATAGATTTCGATTTAATGACATTGTCCCATAGCTTTGTCATTTCCCCAAGAATCTTGCGGTTACGTCTCGCTGCTCAAATGGGACTTTGTATCCAAGCGGTAGCGAGAACAAGCGATCGACCCTTAACTCATAATTGGCCTCAAAGATCTCGTTGAATACCAGAGGAAATGTGTTTATCAGCGTAAATGGCTTGGGAAAACTGATTGAGTAGCTGTCCGGCAAATGGTATGCCGCATATGGTGAAAAGTGAACCAGGCCTCTAAATGCCTTATCGCCATCAATGTGAATAGCGCCGTGATCAGCTTGGAACACAATTACCGGTGGATTCCGCGACTCCTGCAATATTGTATCAATCATCTCCAGAAACTTGGAGTTGACAAATCTGTATTGCGCAATGAATTTGTCATTGCTGGGTTGCCAATCTGCCGGAAGGAACTCCCCATCTTCATCAAATACGATCGGAAGATGCGGCTTCAGCAAATGTATAACCGTGAAAGTCGCTTCCGGCAGGCGGGCAATTGACTTCGCTTCAGCAACTGTATCCAGGAATCGCTCCGGGTTAAAAAGATCATAAGGCTCGGCGTCATTTTGGAAGATCCGCTCATACAATCGAGCGCTCACAATTCGAAAAAGGGTGGTTTCCAGGTACAACGGCAGGAATGGCTGTTTATAGTAATTCTCAAGGATGGGAATAGTTTTCCAAATCTTGGGCAATCCTGTGTCGATCGCCGTTGAAAAATCGCCTTGAGAGATTTCGACTTCAATTGTGCCGTCGGGCGTAAAGTCGCGGATGATGTCGGCACTTGGATTGGGCATCCAGAATCCAGACAATAGCTGGGCATAGGTGTAACCAATCTGCTGAAGCTGACGCGCGACTCTGTTGTCGGTTATTGACAGGCGTAGAAAGTCTAAATCCGAAGTCGGCAATGGATTGTTATCAAAGTATTGCATGTTCAGGACAGATGCAAGGGAGTGCAATGTCGCGGCGTAGTTGCTCTGTGCATGCTCGACTACGATGAATCCTCGATCCTCCAGCGCTTGGGTAAAGGCCGAGTTGTCGAAACCAACGGCCTCTCGCAGCAAGCTATCTCTGAGATAAGCGTCCGGAATGATGTAGTAGATATCCGGATGGGATTCGGAGTCGTGAACCTTTGGAGTGGCTTCTTGTGCAGTTGGTTCATTTCGAATTGCTGCAATGGGTTGGAGATTGATCGACCTGGAGACATAACTTGATACAATGTTAGTGACGGGTATCGCGAGCAATGCCAGCAGGATCAAATTGAGCGCTGGAGTAATAGTCTCTAAGACTTGTGTGGAAGCTCTTCGCCACAATATCAGTAGTAAGATCGCCATGGCAATCAGCAGAAGCGATGTCCAGACGAATAGCGATCTTGGATTAAAGATTTGAACGTAGACGTGGCCGCTCAAAGAGAAGACAAGACTGCAGAGGCCCAGCATGAGCGCGGTCTTGTACCAGCAGCGAATGAATCGGTTTGCGACAAGGAGGGCCAAAGTAGTCGCAGCCAGCATTACTCCACAGACGTAGAGTACTTCACGATCTTTGACGAGTCCAAGGTTCTCCGAGTGCAGGTGGAGAATCGGATAGATACCCAGGAGCCAAAGATAGAATGGCTGCTTCAGCGTCGCCGTTAGCTTGTCAAACATAGCAGTATTATTTCACGAATATTATGTTCGAGCAATGACAAGCTGTGACAAAACATCATTGTTGATTCGAAAAGGGTTCATCGCGTCTTTGCGATTTCGTGGATCTGTTCAAGTTGGATTATTGGGTCTTGATAGTGCGGTAGATATGCTATAAGGTGTGTGTGCGTAGAGAGAGGATCTATGCGAGCGCCCGACATGTGAGAATGTGTCGGGTGTTTTTAGCGGGAATTGTGCCGCTAG
>JAPOOU010000042.1 GCA_026713245.1 Chloroflexota bacterium | reverse complement strand
GGGCGCATACCGTTCGACTTGCATGTGTTAGGCACGCCGCCAACGTTCATCCTGAGCCAGGATCAAACTCTCCGTATTCGATCAGGGTTTGTATTTCTCCGTCTTAACCCACTATTCTGCTGTTAATGTGCACTCATCCCTTATCGGGACAAAAAAGACGAGGACTCCTCGTCCTCACCATTGCAAAACTAGATTAGCAATACGTTTGCGCTATGTCAAGGACGGTTTTCCCTTTTCCTAAAATTCGATTGCCATCGCTTGCCAACCGGGGTCGTGCATCCACAATTCAACAGATCAAGCCGATACATCGGACGTTAGGCCGGATCATTCGCCAGCTCTTCCGCCGAGTTCTCATTCACGTTTTCTTTGGGACGGTCTCCCAGGATATCCTTCACGTATATCTCGTCCACAAGCACAGCCACAACCGCGCTCAGGGGCACCGCCAGCATCAAACCCAGGAAACCGAAAAAGAAACCGAAAATGATCTGCCCGAGCAATACGAGAATCGCCGGCATATTCATTCGTTCGCTCGCAAGTACGGGACTTACAACCTGACTCTGGAAGAATGATACGCCATAGATGATCACCACGACCCAGATCACATTGTCAGGGGCTTGCACAATCGCCACCGCCACCGATGGCACCAGAGCGACAACGGGGCCAAAGTTGGGGATGAAAGACAGGACACCCGCCAAAACACCCAAAGCCAGCCATTCATTGATATCCAGCAGCGCCAGCCCCAAGCCCGTCAGCACGGCTACCACTAACATCGACACGCCCGTCACGCTCAGCCAGGCACGTAACGTAGAATCAAGCCGCCGCAAAATATGCATCATTCGCCCACGATAGCGTATCGGCGTGAGTTTGATGATTCCATTCACATAACGATCCGGTTCAGCCAAAAGGTACATACTAAGGAAGAATATGATGAGCACGCTAAGAATCGTATTGGCGACGCCGCCAACAACCGGCAGAACCGTACCGCCTAGCGTCCCAACCGCTTCTGTCAACTGAGAGACGGTCTGGTTAATCAAGTCGATAGAGATCAAATCGTTAATGTCACTGGGAATCAATCCCTCGAGGAAAGAAAACCTAGCGATGATCGCATCGCGGGTTATCGATTCGCGCACCTGCTCAAAACCAAGCTGGATCTGGCCCGCCAACACTTGAGACTGGCTGCCGATAGTTCTTAAAATTGGGATGCCGATTAAACCAAGTATTACAAAAAAACCGACCACGCTGACGATAATGGCGACCAAACGATTCATCTCAAAGCGCTTTACTAGCAAACGCACCGGCATTGTGAAAAGCACCACCAAAATCACCGCGGCGAAGGTCAGCATCAATGTGCCGCGGATCTCCCAGGCGAACAACAAGCCCAGCGCGATCAAAATGGTCGCAGCGATGTTGCGCAACCCGACGTTGACAATGCGGGAGTCCCGCATACTCATAAATCCTCCCTGGCGATATCCTTATGAAAATTGTGCCTATCGGTGTTCACAAGACAACGCTCAAGATTGGCATAGCAAGGGAAAGAGATTATAGCACTTTTGTCGGTCCCAAGCGACTATGTTCATGAAAAGCACGGGGCAATCGCTTCAACCAGATGGCGACTGGCAGACAGAATTCTAACCACCGAGGGCACCAAGAACACCGATAAAAGAAGGCATTGTATGGGCGTTTGACGGCCTGTGTCGGCGGTAAGTGTCTACGCCACCTACGCGACCTGCTGAAACACCCGCAATTCGA
Source organism: Chloroflexota bacterium (assembly GCA_026713245.1). Classification (GTDB taxonomy): domain Bacteria; phylum Chloroflexota; class Anaerolineae; order Aggregatilineales; family Phototrophicaceae; genus UBA6055. The sequence continues at coordinate 55,578 of JAPOOU010000042.1, read as the reverse complement.
ATATCATTTTTCTGGGCGGCACAGCGCTGCGCCTAGACACCGCAGGTCAGACGCCCCACCATTTTGCTAGATGAATCTAACATTCGACATGAATTGATTTTGAAGCGATTGCCCTTATGCGCGGCCGAATGTGCCTGCCAGAAGACTCTATTTCTAAACTACATAGGACTTTGGCTATAAGATACAATGCTTGTTTATCACCATAGAGATTGACTAATGAAATTTGATGTAAGTGTTTTCGCCGATGACCTGAACAAGGCCGCGACAATTGCAGAAGCTGTCGAAGAATTTGGTTTCGACGGCTTGTGGGTTGCCGAAGCCGCGCACAATCCCTTCCTGCCGCTGGCTCATGCTGCCTTGGCAACGCGTCAAATCTCCCTGGGAACAGCTATCGCCGTCGCTTTTCCTCGTGATCCATTGCTGATGGCGCAGAACGCGCGGGACCTGGCGGCGCAGTCTCGCGGACGCTTCATTCTTGGTCTGGGCACACAAATCAAGCCGCACATCACCAAACGATTTAGCGCAACCTGGGGCAAGCCAATTCAACAAATGCGAGAGTATATCAAGGTGTTAGGCCTGGCGTGGCGCAGTTTCAGCACAGGCCGGCCGTTGAGTTTCGATGGCGAATACTACAGTTACGAATGGGCCTTCCCGCAATGTGCAGCCGCCCAGACGCCGCAACTCGAAATCCCCATTTACATCGCCGGAGTTAATACCGGGTTGGCGAGACTGGCGGGCGAGCTATGTCACGGGTTTCACGTTCATTCCTTTCATACGCCGCAATACTTGCGCGACGTATTGGTACCAGCTTTCGAAGCGGGGCGCGCGCGCTCCGAAATGTCAAGCAAGCTGCAACTATCTTGCGCCGTATTCGTCGTCACGGGCGAAACAGAAGCTCAAGTCGAAGAAAGCAAGATCCTGAGCAAATCCCAGATCGCCTTTTACGCCAGTACGCCGAGCTATAGCCGCGTCCTTGAGCTGCACGGCTGGCAAGACCTGGTTCCGCAGCTGAACACGCTTCTGCGACGCAACCGTTGGAAGGAAATGCATACACTGATCAGCGACGAGATGCTGGAACATTTCGCAGTGATTGCGCCGGCCGACGAACTGCCCTATCGCGTTCGCGAACGATACGAAGGCTTGCTTGATCGGGTCGGATACTACTTCCCCTTTCAGCCGGACGATCAAAGCAGGCGCGCCATATGGGAACATGCCGCGAAAGCGATGGAAAACTGATGCCAACGATTGAACTGCAAGGTCAAACTGTCCACTACAGCGTGCGCAAGAGCCAGCGCGCCAAGCGCATAAGCCTTCGATTTGACGTCGCGCGGGGATTCCAACTCGTTTATCCCCTGCGCGTACATCAGCCGACACCCACGGAAGTACTCATACAAAAGCAAGCCTGGGTGCTGAAAGCGCTTGAGCAAATGCAGGCCTATCAGCAACATATGCGCTTCGAGCGGCGCTACGAACAAGGCGCAAGTTTCCCCTACCTCGGCGACAACCTTAGTCTCAACTTGATAGAGCAGGAGGACAAGGAGATAGTCTGGGTGCGGCGCTTTGAGGATCGGCTGGAGGTTAAGCTCTCACCGGCGTATATGGACGATACGGACGTTATTCGAGCGGCAATCGAGAACTTTTATCGCGGTGAGGCAAAGCAATATCTGCCGCCGCGGGTCAAAGAACTCGCTGACTTGCACGGTTTCAACTATCACAAGATCCGGATCAAGAACCAGAAAACCAGATGGGGAAGCTGTTCCGCGAAGCGAAATCTGAATTTCAACATGAGGCTGATGATGACGCCGCCAGAGGCAATCGATAGCGTCATCATTCACGAACTTTGTCACTTGCGCGTGATGAACCACAGCAAAGCTTTCTGGGAGCTGGTTGAAAAGCATTGCCCGGACTACCGGAAATGGAAAAAGTGGTTTAAAGAAAACGAGCATTTCCTGGTCTTTTAGACCAAGACGTGATCAGTATGAAGGTATGCCAAGTTGAAGATCGATATCTTATTTCAGCCCGGTAAGGATTTTCGCACCAGTGCCGATCGGATCTTGGGAGCGGAGACTTGCGGATTTGACGCCGCTTGGAGCGCCGAATGGCTGAGCAATCCCTTTTTCCCCCTAACCATCGCGGCAACGGCGGCGCAACGCCCGTTCACGCTTGGAACTATTGCCGCTTATGCCTTTCCGCGCAGCCCCATGATAACCGCGCAGATAACCTGGGATCTGGCGCGGCAAAGCGGCGGGCGCTTTGCGCTGGGGCTGGACGCGGACACGCCCGAGTTTCTTCCCATTGGCGACGGCCGTCATCGGCCCGATACCGTCAGCAAAATGCGCGAATACATCGAAAGTCTGCGAGCGATCTGGCGCAGCTTTCAATACGATGAACGCTTGCGTTTCCGAGGGCGACATTATCAGTTCCGTTTGATGGCGCCGTTCTTCAATCCCGGACCGATTAAAGATCCCGATATTCCGATATTCTTGTCGGGAGACGATAGCGATATTTATGACTTGGCCGGGGAACTATGCCAGGGCCTGCATGCAAACCTGCTGCATTCGCGGTCTTATCTACGTGATGTGGTACTTCCACAATTGTCACGAGGGCTCGAAAGCTCGGGCCGATCCCGTGAGACTTTTGAGCTCGCGATTCCCGCGCTCGTATTGACGCCAGACGTCCTCGAAGCGGGCTTTGCTTCGCAAAACGACGTCGCGAGCTACGCCTTTGTACGGAGGAATCACTCCTTCGCGGCCTTCCACGGCTGGGAAGAATTGTTGGATTCGCAACGAGAACGCGCGCTTTCAGGCGACAAGCGCGCCCTTTGGCATAGCCTGCCTGAAGATATTCTGCATGAGATTGCGATCGTCGCAGAACCGGAGCGAGCAGCCGCCGCAATCCGTCAAAGATATAGTGGGCTCGCCGACCGAATCTGCCTCGTTTTCGCTGACTGGAATCCGGAATTAATTGCGGCGATAGTCGCGGATTTGAAGACGCCGCCGCTTGGTGATAATACAGATCAAGCGTAGAGCGCTGGCAGCGGTTCTTCTACCACTTTATAGATCTTGAAGCCGCGTTTCTGGTAATTCGCCAAGGCATGTGGACCGTCAAGGTTGCAGGTATGCAGCCAGACGCGGCTCGCAGCCATATCCCATGCCCGTGCAATCCCGTAGCTGAGAAGATGTTTGCCCAGTCCACGTCCCATATAGTCGCCTCGCAGTCCGAAGTAGGCTATTTCAACCGAGCTGTCTTCATGGCGAAATAACTCCACGTAGCCTGCCGGGGATCCGCTGACGTATAAAACATGCACCTGCGTGTTGTCTGCAGACAAGATCTCGCGAAGTTCGGAATTTGTCATTTTCAGGCGGTCGCGCCAAGCCCATTCCTCACCGACCGACTGGTAAAGAAACTTGTAGAAACCAAGATCCGGCATTTCCATCTTCACGATTTCGATGTCGGCAGCCCGGATAAACGCGGGCGCAAAGTCCGATCTGCTGGTCATTTCAAGGTAAGTAGTGACCAGTGTCTCGGCCCGTTTAGCGGCTAGCTCCATGGGATTTGCTCTTGAATAGCTGTACAACGCGATGCCATGATCTTCTAGCATAACCAGTCATCCGGCGCGGTAGCATGGTATATTGCGACAAAAATTGTTTTCCGACGCTAATCATAGTCACCAAAGCGAAACGGCCTTCGCGTTTCAAACTTGCCGACCGATCACTTTCGCCTCAAAAATGATTCCGTCCTGTCAACCTAAGGCATTTCTAACGCTCCGCGCGCGACAGCGCAAGTTTATCTTGTCGGAGACTGCGTACCGCACTAAGATGACTCGGCCAAATCTTCGTCATTGAAGTCCAAATGCCCATGATCAATCGCCTGCGACATTCTTTACAATTACGCTGGTACAAGTTCGCGCCAACCGATCGTCTCATCGATCAAATTCGCAGCGGGAGCAGCGGCTCCGCAACCCGGGCCATGCTTGGCGCGCTGCGCGAACGTCTTGCCTATCAAGACGGCAGCTTGAATGCGGTGGATTGGTCGCTTGCGAAGCTAAACGGCGTCACACTTTCGTCCTGCCTGTTGTCAAATGCCAATTTCGCCGGCGCCAACTTGCGCGGCGCCTACTTCGGTTACTCCGACCTCCGCAAAGCCTGCTTGAAAGAAGCGGATTTGAGCGAAGCGAGTTTGCGGGAGGCGCAGCTTGAAGGGGCCGATATGTCGGGCGCAAATCTCCAGGCCGCCAACCTGGCGCGCGCCGATTTGCGCGGTGTGCTGCTGGTCTCCGCAAATCTCACCTCCGCCAACCTCTGGGAGACCGATCTGCGCGGCGCTGATCTGTCCCGCGCAACCATGACCGCCTGCGCCACCCATAGCATCAAGGTGGATCAATCGACAATTCTACCCGACGGCAAGTCATGCCGCGGTGTCGGCGGATTCAAACCTTTCACATTCGCAGGAGAAAACAATTCGAATTAGATTCGACAAGCAATTGCATGTAGAATGATCCATTAGTCGTCTCTTTAACGTCTGTGGCAGGAGGAAGCTAAAGGTGCATGTGGTAAGTTTTACTCGCAGCACGCCGGATACAGCCGCAAAAGTCTGGGTTGAAGAAGTGGGCGAGGTCACCTGGGGCGATGTGGCCACCGTGGTGAACCCCTGGGATGAATATTCCCTGGAAGAAGCCATCGTTCAGGCCAAAAGCACCGCTGGCACAGCAACTGCCATCGCGATCGGGCCCGATATTCATGACGATGCCCTCAAGCACAGCATCGCGATGGGCATAACAAACGCCCTTCGAATTGACGAGCCGGGCGTGGATATCCGCGACAGCCTGGTATGGTCCGCGCTGGCGGCCGGCGCTATCAAGAAACTGGGCGATGTTAAATTGGTCATCTTCGGCAAGGAGAGCGTTGATGTCGCTACGGATCAACATGGCTATCAACTTGCCAGGCGCCTTGATTGGACGATGCTGAGCTACGTCTCCAATATCATCGCAATAGATGCCGATGCGGGTACGATTCGCGTCGAGCAAATGCTTGAACAGGGCAAGCGCGTCTTGTCGGCAAGGCTACCCGCGGTTATATCGGTGATGAAGGGCATCAACGAACCGCGTTATCCCAACTTTTTGGGTATACGCAAAGCGGCAAGAGCGGAGATACCGGTCTGGTCGGCGGCGGACTTGGGAATAGAGGCGCCGGTTGCCGCCACGGCCGTCCTGGCCTATCACAATCCACCCGTGCGTGACGTCGCTACGGAAATAATCACTGGAATCGACTCGGCGGAAAAAGCGGAAATACTTGCCGAGCGCTTGTTCGAGGAGAAAGTTCTGTGAGCGTTTATGTCTGGATAGAGTCCTACGCCGGACGCGCGAATCCCGCCAGCTGGGAAGCGCTCGCCGCGGCCTCAACGCTCGCCGAGAAACTGGGAAGCGACGTTACCGCCCTTGTATTTGGAGAAAACGCGCGCACAATCGCTACTGAGGCCGGCTGCTACGGCGCGACAAATGCATACATTTGCAGAGACGACGTGGTGAATGAATACCGGCTTGAAGCTTACGCGCAGTTGATAACGGATTTGGTCACTCAGCATCAACCGGGCTTCGTGCTGGCTGTCGCCAGCAGCCGCGGCCGCGAACTGCTCGCGAGTAGCGCAGTTGATACTCAAAGCGGGCTTATTGCGGACGCCACCGACCTGCGACTGGACAAGGGCAAGATCGTAGCCACCCGGCCCGCGTATGCCGGCAAAGTTGCGATGGAAATGACATCAATCAGTCCGACGACTTACATTACGGTTCGAGTTCGGGCATTTCGTGCGCCGCCAAGAGATGCCAATGCCACCCTGAATCTTTCGGAAATCCAGAGTGCCGTGACCATGAACGACATAACCGTTGCAGCGGAGACCTTTACGGATAGTGCTGACGACGTTAATCTGACGAACGCGGCAATAATTGTCAGCGGAGGGCGCGGCATCGCGAATAATCCCAAAACCGTTCCGTCTGACCTAGGCGCCGTAGATCCCAATGTATGGAAAGCCAAAGACGGCTTCGAGCATACTCTGCGCCCCTTGGCGGCGGTCCTGGGCGCCGCTGTGGGCGCAAGCAGGGCCGCTGTTGACGCGGGATATATTCCCTATGAACATCAGGTCGGGCAGACTGGCAAAGTTGTCAATCCCGACCTATATGTCGCCTGTGGGATAAGCGGCGCGATACAGCACCAGGCGGGTATGCGCGGCAGCAAGATCATCGTCGCGATCAACAAAGACGCCGAAGCGCCAATCTTCAAACTTGCGCGCTACGGCATTGTTGGCGACCTTTATGACGTAGTTCCTGCGTTGACCGCAGCGCTGCGGCGCAAGCTGGGTTCGTAAGCGCCGCGCGTCGCGTCGCCGGCGAATTTGGGCGACTGCGCTCGCGCGCAGTAATAAACCCGGCCGCTACCGAAAGGCGCGGTCTACGAAAGGAGTTTGACCAGCCTGAGGCAGCTATAAGCGCCTTTGTTCCAGATCAACACAAGGCGACACTAGGCGCTCAGCTAAATTCACCATTGGATTCTCTGCCGGAGCAATTACGCTTGATCGGCTGCTTTTGACCAAGGCAGCGACTACAATTCGACAATTTCGCAGCCGATGATCAAACCGCTTGATATGCCTGGCTGGACCCGACCCGGCGCTAGTACGAGATAGTTGCGTTTGCGCGCCATGAGCTGTTTGAATTCATATTCTTAGAGTAAGCTCGTCAATGGAATTTTCACTGGTCACCGCTACACCCTTTTTGCTGGCGCTACTGCTGGTCATACCTCCCTTTAAAGGTCTATCCAAGTTCCCGCAGACCGTTATTACTACTGCCGTAATGGCCGGCATGTTTGTCACGGTCTTGTTGGCCGTCCCGCGCTTGCAAGACGAGCATGTCATCATATATGGAATAGACTGGATCCCGTCGCTGGGCATCGGTCTCAATTTTTATGTCGACGGCCTGGCAACTATATTCGCCTTAATCGTGACCGGCGTCGGCGCGCTCATATTCCTGTATGCCGGCTACTATTTCGACGACGCGGCCGAGCACAATCGCTTCATCACCTGGTTGCTCGCCTTTGCCGGCGCCATGCTTCTGGTCGTGCTGTCCGGCAACGTATTGCTGACTTTCGTCGCCTGGGAATTAACAAGCGTCACCTCGTTCATGCTAATCGGATTCACGGGCGGGAAGAGCGCCGAGGCCCGCGCGGGCGCTTTCAAGGCGCTGTTTGTTACCGGCGCGGGCGCGCTCGCGCTGATCATTGGACTGGTCATTCTGGGCGTGGCTTGTGGTCAAATACTATATCCCGAAGAGGGCCTCCGTTTTGTCTCGGACATTAGCGAAATCTTGCGGACGGAGACACTGCACCAGCACGAATGGTTCCCGATTTTCACAGTACTGATTTTGCTGGGCGGATTAACCAAAAGCGCCCAGTTCCCCTTCCACTTTTGGCTGCCCGGCGCTATGAGCGCGCCCACCCCGGCCAGCGCCTATCTGCACAGCGCAACCATGGTAAAAGCCGGTATTTTCCTCTTCGCTCGCTTGTCGCCGGTGATGTACAAGAACGCGCTTTGGTCGGACCTATTGCTTGCTTTTGGCCTGGCAACAATGTTGATCGGCTCCGTTTTCGCGATAAAACAGCGAGATATCAAAGGCCTGCTAGCCTACTCGACCGTAAGCAAACTTGGCGCCATCGTCGCCATGATCGGCTTGCCCGGTCAAAACGGTCTAAAAGCCGCATTCCTCGGGATAATTGCGCATGCCCTATACAAGTCGGCCCTGTTCCTGGTGGCGGGGACCATCGATCATGCCACGGGCACGCGGATGTTCGATCGCCTGGGCGGGCTGCATAAACAGATGCCCGTCATGTTCTTGGTCACCGTTATCTCGGCGCTTTCGATGGCGGGCATACCTTTCCTGCTGGGTTTCGTCGCCAAGGAAACGCTATTGGACGCCATGCTGCACTATAGCGAGCCTCAGACAATTCTGATTCTGGGCGTGGTGATGGTGAGCTCGGTTTTCACGGCCGTGGCCGCCTATATGCTCGTCTACGACCTGTTCTGGAAGCCGGCGGAACAGGAAATCCATTTTCATCAGCCGCCGTCTCCGATTCGCCTGGGACCTGTCATTTTGTCTCTGGGATCACTGCTGCTGGGCGTTTTAGTGGAACCGGTCATCGTTCCACTATTGGAATTGGCAGTCCCAAAAGAATTCGAACTCCACGTCTTTGCAGGATTCAATGACGTGTTTTGGCTGAGCGTGGCGATCTTGACTGCGGGCTTCGCGCTTTTCTTTCTTCGTAAGCCTCTGATCAAGATCATCGGTTTTCCCTTGTCCGGCGACAGAATCTACCGCGAAATGATCGCGTATATCGACTGGGCCGGAGAAAACATTCTGCACAGTCAATCGGGATATGTCCGCTACTATCTCGTGATTATTCTTGGGACAGTTTCGGCGGTCTTGATCGCTTCGGGAACGCTGACCACGGTAACGGCAGGAAAGTCATTGTTTCCATCCGACCTGTCCGTGACGATAATCGACCTGGCAAAAATCTTCATGCTCATACTCGCCGTTGCAGCCGGCATTTTGACGGTCACCGTGCGCGAACACGTCAAGGCGGCCATCGCCTTCGGTGTCATCGGTTATGCCATTGGCGTCATTTTCTTGATAGAGCACGCGCCTGACGTAGCGTTGGTCCAATTATTGGTGGAAACCATGGTCACCGTGCTCATTATCATCATGTTGGGTCGGATAAGCACATCGACGCGATTCCACGTAATCAACAATTTGTGGGTCGGCAGGCATCAGCGCAACTTCGGACTGCTGCGCGATCTCGGTATTTCGATCGTCATTGGGCTGGCAGTATTTGTATTCTCGTTGATCGCCCTGCAAAACAGAGCTGAACGCAGCAGTATCGCGGCATGGCACCTCGAGAATACGCCGGCGGTGAATACCGAAGACGTCGTCGGCGCCATCGTCGCCAACTTTCGCGGTACCGATACCTTGCTGGAAATCGTCGTATTCACGACAGCCGCGCTTGGCGTGCTAACCCTGCTGGCGCGCGGGCGCAAAGGCAGTGGGCCGCTGGCGCCGCGAAACGTCAATGTCGAGCGACTCCATGAATTCGATGTCGACGTCTTTGAAGGCGTTCAAGACGCCACAGACTTGTCTACGCCTTTTACGCGTTCCGTTTCCACTGTTGTCCTGCCAATCGCGATATTGATCGGCATCGCGCAGATACTCTACGGGGGCAGCGGCCCCGGGGATGGCTTCACCGCCGGCGTGACCTTCGGACTAGCCGTATCCCTTTGGTTCGTTGTGCTGGGCTATCACGAAGCAAAACGACAATTGCCTTGGTTTCGGCCGGCGCTTTTCACCCGCCTCGGGCTGTTAATCGCCCTGCTAAACGCATTGTTTCCTCTATTGCTGGGGCAAGGCTTCATGGGGCATGTTCAATTCGACAAGGCGCTGGGGCTATACGATGTCGTTGCTTCCTTCGGCTTACATGTGAATTCGTCGCTAGTATTCGAAATTGCGATCGCCCTCACGGTGATGGGCGGGCTGGGCATCATCATTGAAGCAATCGCTTTTCCCAAAGAAGTAGAGTCCTTGGGAGAGGACTAGGAGGCAAGGGCCATGATCGAGTTTATGTTTGCGCTTGCCATAGGCATGCTTTTTGGTATCGGCGTATTTCAGTTGCTGCGGCGCGATCTGATCAAGGCGGCAATCGGCTTCGCGATACTCTTCTCCGCCATTAACTTGTTCTTCGTCGCTGTCGGCGCCTTCGAAGGCGAATACGCGCCATATGTCAGCAATGTAGAAGCGGGACGCCAGACCAGCGATCCTCTGATTCAAGCGCTGATTTTGACCGCCATTGTGGTCAGTTTCGGCAGTTTTTCGCTGGTGCTGGGATTGGTCAACATCATTTCGCTGCGCTACGGAACCGTGGATTCGAACGCCGTGAACAACCTGAAGCACTGAGGAATTGAATGAAACGCGCAGAAATAGCCGAAGCATGAGAACGACTACTGCATATGGGTGAAAACATATTTGTCCTGGGCGCGCTGGTCGCGCCGCTTGCGGGCGCGGTAGTCGCTCTGCTCTTTGCGAAGAATAACCATGCGCAGCGTCTTGTGGGCTTGATTTCCAGCGTCGTAGCCTGGATCTTCAGCACGATGGTGTTGCTACAGGTACACCAGACCGGGGTACAAACCTACGAACTAGGCAACTGGGCGCCGCCCTACGGCATCGTTTTGGTCGCCGATAGTTTGGGCGGGCTCTTTGCCTTCATGGTCACTACGATCATGATCGGCGGCATGCTCTATACCTTGCACAGCCATGACAGGTGCATGACCTATCCGGCCTTCGTGCCCCTATTCCTGCTCATGGAAGTGGGCCTCGTCGGCGCAATGTTGACCGGCGATCTGTTCACACTGTTTGTCTTCATGGAGTTGATGGTGCTGGCATCGGTGTCGCTGACCGCGATTTCTGACGACCAATTCGGTCTGGAAGCGGCATTGAAGTACATCTTGATTAGCTCGATGGGAACACTTTTTCTGCTTCTGGGGATTGCGGCCATGTACGCGGCGCTGGGTACGCTCAACATGGCCGATATGGCGAGGATCCTGCTTACCGGCCAGCGTCCGTTTCTGGCGCCGGCATCGGCATTGATGCTGCTTTGCGCTTTTCTGCTCAAGAGCGCTGTCTTTCCATTCCATTTTTGGCAGCCGGACTTTCATACAACCGCGCCGACGCCTGTCAGCGCCATGCTGTCATCGATCGTTGTCAAGGTTGGCGTCTACGGGATCATCCGTCTGGTTACGCTGCTCTTTATTGTCGAGGCCCCGTTGCTCCAGCGCTGGCTAGCCCTACTGGGCATCATCGGCGTCATCTTTGGCAGTCTCGGCGCGCTGCGCACCTATAATGCCAAGAGGATGCTCGCTTACTCGACCTTCGCCCAGATCGGATTCATCCTGGTAGGCATCGGTTGGGGCAATACGCTGGCGATGATCGGCGCAATTGTATATGCTTTTAATCATGCCTTTATCAAGTCCTCGCTACTGATGCTCATGGGCGTCGTCGCCAGTTACACAAAAGTCAAGACCGCGAACTTCGCCAGCATCGTCGGAATCGGCCACAAGTTGCCGCCACTGGCAGGCTGGCTGGTTCTTGTTGGCGGTCTGTCGCTGGCGGGCGTCCCGCCGCTCAATGGTTTCATTAGCAAGCTGGCGCTAATACGCGGTGGCGTCGCTCAACAAGATTGGGTGAACTTGATCTTGCTGGTCAGCGCCGGAATACTCACGCTTATTTACACCGTCCGCGCCTGGCAACACATCTTTCAGCGCGCGCCAATACCGGAAACTACACCCACAAAAGAGGCGGGCGACAGTCTGCTGGCGCCTATGCTCTTGATCTCCATCTGTCTGATCCTGGGAATTGTCCTGGCGGAACCGCTTCTGCAACTGGTGACGGAAACTGTGCGCGAGATTGGAGATCCCAATACCTATATTTCCGCGGTTCGCCTGCCCCCGGAGGGACCGTGAACACGATCGCGAAACGTATCCTATTGGCGTTACCCTTGTCGATCGGCTGGACAATCTATACCGCACAGCCCACACCCGGCAACTTTCTGCTAGGCTATATCTTTAGCGTAGTCGTTTTGACCGCGACCGGGCTTAAGGGCGACAGCGTCAACCTGAAAAACGCTGTTTTACAGCTTTATAATCTGGTTGTTTATGTTGGTTACCTGTCTAAAGAGGTCTTGGTGTCCGGCGTGCAGGTCGCGCGTATCATTGTTTCGCCAAGCCTGCCAATCGACCCAGGCGTCACTTGGGTCGAGACCCAGGACAAAAGCAAGAGCGCGCTGATATCCGCGGTGAGCGCCCACGGAATTACCATAACGCCCGGCGAACTCGTCGTCGATTTCGAAGACCGGGATGACGAGACTGTGGAGATGATCGTGCACAGCTTGAACCTTAGCGCGTCTAGCGAGGTCCTCGATCAGGATCAATCTATTCGATTGAAACGCATCAAAGGAATCCTGGGACATGATTGAAAGCGAATTAGCCCAAGCAGCTATCAAGTTAGTGCTATTGGCCCTGGTAAGCCTGCTTATACCTGCTTCTTATCGCGTCATCGTAGGCCCGACTCTGCCGGACCGCCTGCAAGCCGTCGATCTCATCACGACGCTATTGATCGCTATCATTGTGATGCTGGCGCTGGTTGAAGGCACGCAAGCCTTTGTCGACATGGCGATTGCGCTGGCCGCCTTCGCATTTGTCGGAACCATTAGCATCGCGCGCTACATCTCAGAAGGCCGAGCATTCTAATGCTATTGGATATGCTCGGCGTCGTCGCGCTGTTTTTTGGCTTGTTCTTCTGTGGAGTCGGCGTCTTGGGCGTTATACGCATGCCCGACGCCCTGACGCGCCTGCATGCCTCCGGCAAGGTGGCGACATTAGGGCTTTTTGGCATTCTGGTAGGCGCCGCTCTGTTAATGCCGGCGGCGAGTCTGCGCATATTGGCGCTGGGTTTGTTTGTTCTGTTGACCAGCCCGGTCGCTACCCATGCCATCGCGGCCTCGGTCTATCGGCGGCAAGAAATCCTGGAAGAGCTGTTTGAAATGCGAGATGAACAGGTCGAGGCAACCCCTGTCGACGTGTCGGCGATCTTGTCACGTTCGCTCATACAGGACATTATCGAGGCTCAGCAACGGGCGCATCGCCCAAGCAAGGGCGGACCGACCTCCAGGGACGCTTGAAGCAGATTTGCTCTGGCCTCGCTGATCATTTCCAGAAAATACGGAAAACTGGATTGTCCCTGGACTGCAAGTGATCCAGGAAATTTACCAGCAAGAACCCGGATATTAACAGCGCTGCCGCAAGCGCGAAAGATTCCGATGACGCGTCCGGTAACACAGGCGCATCCGAAAGGCAGCGAAAGTCCCCGTGACGATCCAGGTCGCTCTCGAAACACTGCCGCCATGGATATATTTTCCAGAGCGAGCCGGTCATGAAGCCAACCAGTAGCGCTACCGTCATCCGGTAGTGATGCGCGAGCAGGTAACTCAAAACGCGCGAAAAGGCGATGATACCAACCACTGCGCCCAGGCCGACGGCGATGATCGGGGGCAAGTCGCGTTCGCTGACGGCGGTCAGTACATAGTCATATTGTCCCAGAATCAATAACATGAAGGAGCCGGAGATGCCGGGCAAAATCATAGCGGTGATGGCGATCATGCCACTGACGAACAGAAATGGCGCCGAATGATCCGCCTCCGCCGGGACAGCGTTGACAATTACAAAAGCGATGAGCGTACCAGCGACAAAGGTCCCGGCCGCCGAGAGATCCCACTCTACTTTGACGCCAATCGATAGAATTGACGCCAGCACCAGGCCAAAGAAAAAGGCAAAGAGCAAGACTCTTCCTGCCGGGTCGTCCATCATGCCGCTCAGAAAGCCCGCCAATGACACCACGGCCAGCAATAGCCCGACGCCGAGCGCGACCAGAAACCGAAAAGAAATATGATCGAGCAGTTCGCGAATTCTAAGGGCGGAAAGCAACCGAATCGCGTCCAGATTGAATGACTTGATCGCGCTGACCAGGTTCACGTAGACGCCAAGTATGAAGGCCATCGTGCCGCCGCTCACCCCCGGTACGATGTCAGCGGCCCCCATCGCGAATCCTGTCAAGATCAGGCGCAGATAGTCCGACGTCGATCGCGGATCCGACAAATCCTTGTTCCCCTTCTTCACAATGACACCCCCCGTCGTTCATGTGATTCCGGCAGTTATTCTGCCCTGCATTGTACGTGGTTAAGCCTAAACGTGCTAGAATCGCGGGAGAAAGACCGACGTGGAATCCATCCGCAAAGTACGCCAACTATGCCATTTGTCGAAACGCCAAACGCCCGGCTATGGATCGCCGATCATCGTCGAGACGAAAGCGCTACACCGTCGATCGTCATCCACGGCGCGGGCGGCTCCCGCCTGAGTTTCAGCAAAAGACTGCGACAATCAATTGTCCTTAACTCAATCTGCGTCGATCTTTGCGGACACGGGAGAAGCCCGGGCAAAGGACACCTGTCTATTGCAGCCTATGCCAGCGATGTCGTCGCGCTGTTGAATGCGCTTGCGATCGATAGCGCATGGATAATCGGGCACAGCATGGGTGGAGCCATCGCTCAGTGCCTGGCGATGGAGCACGGGGAAAGAGCGCGCGGACTGGTATTGATTGCGACGGGAGCGCGTTTGAGAGTGAATCCCCAACTCATCACCGGCGTCCTTGACGATCGCGACGCCACCATTGAATCCTTGACGCGCTGGATGTGGAGCAAGAATGCAGGAGCCGAGACGCGCGAGCAGTCCGCGAGTATTATGCGGCAGACGCCAGCGTCCGTCATAGCGGGAGACTTCCTCGCTTGTGATCGTTTCGATGTCCGCGCGCGACTCGATGAAATCACCTGTCCACCGCTAATCGTCGCCGGGGAAAACGACAAGATGACACCCGTCGCGCTCAGTCAGGAACTGGCGGCGCAAATTGCCGGCTCGGAGTTATTTGTTGTTCCGGGCGGGAGTCACATGGCGATGCTTGAGGAGAGCGACATGGTCGTTGCGGCGATTGAAGACTGGATTGAACGCAATGAATGAAGGTCGCGGTTGCTCAAGAGAGCGGATGGCGAAAGTCGTATACCCCGTCGACAAGTCCCCAGCGGAGGCCATCTGCACTGAGCAATTCGTCGCCGTCGCGCCGCAGCGCCGTTGCCGATCGCGGACACCGCAGAATATCCAGCGGATTCCGCGATTCCGGCGCCGCATTATCGTAGGACGCGTCCCCCAGTTGAAGAGAAAGAAATATGCTTGGCGAAAGCCGCCAGCCGGTGCGCTGCAGCATAGCATCGATTCCCGACAGCAATGACACGGGCAGCGTCCTTTTCAATAGCCCAAGCCGCAGCCAAGACACGGGTACAACTCGTAGAATGTCAAAACCGAGGTGAGTGACCTCTGCCTGCATATAGTCGGGATGAAAATTGAAATTCAAATCAACAAACTCAACCGGCTCCGGCGAATATGGATTCCAGTCGTTACGCCCCAATAAATAGCGCAACATCGATTTAAGATGCCGCTTGTTTGCATACTCCAGAATGAAGTTGCCGCCATTGCATAAGCAGGCGCTGACTTGCGCCAACGCTGCCGATACATCTTCAAAGTGATGGATGACGCGGATCATAGTCGCGCAGTCAAATGCGCCGTCGCAAAAGGGCATGCGATAGGCATCCGCCGCGACATAGGTAAAGCCTTCGTCGCCCATCTGTTGCCGGGCGTAAATCAATTGTTCGAGGGAATAGTCGAGCAGGACAACCTGATCGTACATCGAGTACTCGCGGCTGATGCGCCCAAATCCCGCGCCAACCTCCAAAAGCCGCTGTCCGCGCGCGGGCAAAAGCTGAGCCAAAACCCGGCGCTCGACTACATCCTCATAATCGCGCCCTTGACCTTCCCAAAAGTCCTCGCGATAAGTCGAGTCGCCGTAGTCACAGATTCGCGGTCCGTCGGTCATCCGTTCGCTCAGCCGCCTTGCCTCGCCTTCAATCGTCGCCCGCTTCAGCGCGCAAAATCTCGGCTTTGTCAGTTTTCTCCCAGGGCACGTCAACGTCTTCCCGGCCAAAATGGCCGTAGGCCGCTACCTGCTTGTATATTGGACGCTGAAGCCGGAGATCGCGGATGATGGCTGCAGGGCTCATATCGAAATGCTCCCGGATCAGGCGCAAGATTAAGTCATCGGCTACGCGTCCGGTACCGAAGGTCTCCACAGCCAGCGATGTCGGCTCCGCCTTGCCAATGGCATAAGACACCTGCAGTTCAAAGCGTTTTGCCAAGCCCGCAGCGACCACGTTCTTGGCGACGTAGCGGGCCATATAGGCGGCGCTGCGGTCGACCTTGGTCCCGTCCTTCCCCGAAAACGCGCCGCCGCCATGACGGGCCACACCGCCGTAAGTATCGACAATGATCTTGCGTCCGGTGAGACCGGCGTCCCCTTGCGGGCCGCCGGTAACGAACTTGCCGGTTGGATTGATGTGGTAGGTCGTTCCGTCAAGGAGCCCGGGATCGACAACGTCGGGCACCACGGTTTTGATTATCTGTCGTCCAATCTCTTCTTGCCCTATATCGGGATCGTGCTGAGTCGATATGACAACCGTGTCAACGCGTTTCGGCTGACCGCAGACGTACTCAACGGTCACCTGGCTCTTGGCGTCCGGTCGCAACCAGGGCATCTCGCCGGATTTGCGCGCGCGCGCCAGACGCCGCACCAGCCCGTGCGCCAGCGAAACCGTGAGAGGCAGGTACTCGCTCGTTTCGTCGCAGGCGAAGCCGATCATCATACCCTGGTCGCCGGCCCCTTGTCTGTCAACGCCTTGTTTAATATCCGGGGACTGTTTGTTGATGTGAATCTTCACGCTACAGGTATTGAGGTCGAAACCATATTCCGGCCGCGTATATCCGATCTCCGCAATTGTGTCGCGCACGATACGCTCATAGTCAATGGAAGCCGTGGTCGTAATTTCCCCGATTACAACGACAAGGTTGTTTGATATCGCGACCTCGCATGCCACGCGCCCCATCTTGTCCTGCGCGAGAATAGCATCAAGAATGCCGTCGCTTATCTGATCGCAGATCTTGTCCGGATGCCCTTCAGACACCGATTCCGAGGTGAAGAAGTACTGCGGTGATGTCATGAATGTGGTTGCCATGCGCTACCTTCCCTTATGCAACAAAAAACGCCTTGCGCGGCAGAGGGCGTGGAATTGCTCATTTAGGATACGCTCATCTACCAGAGTCTACGCCCTGCCGGATTTAGCACCGTCCCGCTTCGTTGGGGGTTGCCGCGAGTTCCTCGAGCCGGATCTCTCACTCGCTCTTGATGAGTGCTGAAAAAAGGCCGTTATTTCAGCGCTTCTTAGTATATCACATGAATGAGCCCCTGCAAATCGGAAAACCTACGCGATCTACTGTCAGTTTGGATTGCCTGGCAGCCATAATGACCGATGTTACGGGGTGGCAAATGACCTGCCCTTGCGCGCATTCACCAATGCATAACGAGGACGCCGGATCGCGGTTAACTGATGGAAAGCGCGCTCGACACGTTTGCACGTGGCCTGAGAAGATGATGTGAGCCGAACAGGAAAACACCGACGCGATTTAGAGGCTCGGGGAACGACCGATCTGTGAAAAAAATTCGTTACGAATCTCTCGGTCAATCTTGAAATCGCCGATCATGGCACTAGTCGTTAAGTTGGAGTTGTGCTTCTTGACGCCGCGAATCATCGAGCACATATGTTGCGCCGTCAAGGAGACAGCGACGCCCTTTGGCTCCAGGACTTCATCAAGGAACTCGGCAATCTGGCGCGTCAGCCGTTCTTGCACTTGCAGTCGGCGCGAAAACATATCCACAATCCGCGGGATCTTGCTAAGTCCAACAATTTTTCCATTGGGAATATAAGCGACGTGCGCCTGGCCAACAAAGGGCAAAAGATGGTGTTCGCAAAGACTGTAGTAATCAATATCGTTGACGATCACCATATCGTCGTAATCCATATCATAAATGGCGTTGTTCACCAGCTCGACCGGGTCGGTCGTGTAGCCGCTGACCAATTCCTCATAGGCTCGGGCGACTCGCTTTGGCGTTTCCAACAGGCCGTCTCGGCAAGGATCTTCGCCGACGGCATAAAGCAAGTCGCCGATTGCGCGCCTCACTGCCTCGGTATCCACAGTGTTAAAAGCAAAACCAAAACGATTCAGCAACTCCTTGGATTCAAGTTTTTGCTGAATCTCGTTCTGGCGAGCGGTACGCATTTCCGTTTCATGGCCGTTCATTGACACCGACCAATCTGTTTCCATCGTCCGTCATTCAGTTGTTCCTGTAGCGAGTGTTGAAATGCTGCCAAGCTTTGTCGACTACGATGTTATACATTATAATGCTTGTATTCGTGCAATTGCAACAATCAATTTCCAGACTGATTGTCGCCAGCAATACATTGTGAAATCGTGACCGACCCTGTGTAAGTCGCTGTGTACCCATCGCAAAATCGCAACAAGCCCGGCGCATTCGCAAGTAAGCTAGGAACCTAGTGCTAATTGAGTGCCCATGAACATCATTGAAATCAAGAACTTGCGACTGCAATCCGAAATCGGTTTCAGCGCTCATGAGCTTGACAGGCTACAGGAAGTGGTGATCAGTCTACGTATACAGACTGACGGGCGGCGCGCTGGCGAGACAGACGACCCAATTGATGCCTTCAACTACAAAACCGTAAACAAGGCGATCATCAGGCTGGTAAAAGAATCGCGCTTTCGGCTATTGGAAAAACTGGCGGAAGAGATCGCCAAAACTGTTGTTGTTCGCTTTGAAGCGCGACAAGTTCAAGTAGAAATTCATAAACCGGGCGCGCTGCGTCATGCGGATTCGGTCGGCATCAGCATCGAGCGTCGCGCCGAGGACTACATGAGACATGTCGCGTTTCTGTCGCTGGGCTCCAACATTTCGCCGGAAATGAACATTGCGGACGCCATTATGCTCCTGCGCCGCTGGACTATCATCCTCGCCTCGTCATCCGTATACCGAACCGCTCCCCAAGGCGACACGCGGCAGGATGCCTTCATAAACATGGCGGTCAAGCTTCACACGCTGCGAGACCCGCTCGAATTCAAGACCCATGTTATCGACCGGATCGAGTCGCGATTGCGGCGAACTCGCGATCCACGCAACAAGAATGCGCCACGCACCATCGATATCGACATCTCGCTGTGGAACGACGAAGCATTCGAATACGGCGATCGACCCTGGGCGGTGCCGGATCCCGACATCCTGCGATTCGCCCATGTCGCCATTCCGCTGGCGGATATCGCAGGCGACTACCGTCATCCCACTCAGGGGAAAACCCTGTCAGAAATCGCTGCGGGATTCAGCGCCGCCGGCGTCCAGCGAATCGGGATCGACTTTAATGCCTGGGAAAAGTGAGCTTTTCCCAGCCTGCAGTTGTATCAGTCATAGTCACCTGGATTTTCACTAACGCCTTCTTCTTCGATGGGCTAAAATGGCACTAGAAAACGCAGCGGCGCCGAAGCGCCACAGTTAGGGAGAGCTATGGCAGTTGAGAACCTCGTCACTTTATCCGATCCCCGTTCTGCCGCGGCGGAAGCCTTTCGCAGTTTACGTACAAACCTGATGTTCAGCAGTGTCGAAAATCCGATTCAAACATTGCTGGTAACATCCCCGGCCCGCGAGAACCAGAAAAGCTCGGCGCTTGCCAACCTGGCTGTTACCTACGCGCAAAGCGGAAACCGCACGATATTGGTGGACGCCGATCTGCGCCAACCCAGGCAACATCAGATCTGGGGTATTGACAACGCGCGGGGATTGACCAGTATGATGGTTGACGACAGCGCGCTTGATGATCCGCCGCTCTCCACAACGCAAGTTGATAATCTGCAGGTGCTATCAACCGGGAAACTGCCGCCGAATCCGGCCGATATGTTTAGCGGCAAACGGATGGAAGAGATTGTCGCTACGCTAAGCGACCGCGCCGATTATGTCCTGTTCGACAGCCCCCCGGTTCTGGCCGCGACAGATGCCGCCTTACTTGGGATCAAACTGGATGGCGCCTTGCTGGTCGTCCGGGCGGGGGATACGCGCCGCGACCATACGGCGCAAGCGCGTCAAGCCCTGGAGAGGGTGCATGTCCGAATTATTGGCGCTGTACTTGTCAATGCTCCCCGTGAAAGCACAATAGCGTATTGATTCCGGGTCCGCTATAGATCGATTTGGACCTGGTTCCGGCAATCCGCCTCGGTATGAACGATGCTCAGCCTCCCTTTTCTGATAAACCCGCCTGCCCATACAAGGAAAAGGCCCATGTTTTCTGTGAACGAGACATTCTTGGGACGGGACCCTCTCGCCCGTTACGCGCCGAGCGGCTTTGATGTCCCGGCTCTCGATTCGGCGGAGTGCCGGACACCCTTCACCGAGGTCACAATTAGCGGAGGAGGCAAGTATATGGATACGGGACCTTGCTGGGGAGTCAACTTGCCATGAAAGGTCTTATTCTTAGCGGCGGCAAGGGTACACGTCTGTACCCGTTGACCTATACCCGAGCCAAACAGCTGATTCCCGTAGCAAACAAGCCCGTTCTGATCAGGGTGATTGAGGCGATCCGCGAGGCGGGCGTCAAAGAGATTGGAATCGTCGTCGGAGAAACGGCTCCAGAAATCCGAGAAGCATTGGGCGACGGCGACGCCTGGGGCGTTGAGCTCCACTACATCGTGCAGGACAGTCCAGACGGCCTCGCCCATGCGGTAAAAATCTCGCGCGATTTCCTCCAGGACGCGCCATTTGTCATGTTCCTCGGCGATAACGTGATAGAAGGCGGGATTAGTTCGCTCATCAGTGACTTCGCCGACAACCACTGGAACTGTCAGATCGTCTTGAAACGCGTTGACAATCCGTCGGCCTACGGCGTGGCGGAACTCCGATCCGATGGAAGCATCGAACAGCTCATCGAAAAGCCGGCGGCGCCGCCAAGCGACCTGGCGCTGGTCGGCATCTACATGTTCGATCATCATATTTTTGAAGCGGTCGCGGCAATACAACCGTCGGCGCGCGGCGAATACGAAATTACCGACGCGATTCAATGGTTGATCGACCACGGCTATACTGTGTTTCCACATATTCACGAGGGCTGGTGGATCGACACTGGAAAGCCAACAGATATGCTCGAAGCCAACAGCCATGTCCTGGAAGAGATTCGTCCAACTATTGCCGCGTCTGCCGAGATTGACAGCGACTCGAGCGTAGACTCGCGCGTGACCGTTCAGGAC
The DNA here is from genome assembly GCA_026713245.1 of Chloroflexota bacterium. Classification (GTDB taxonomy): domain Bacteria; phylum Chloroflexota; class Anaerolineae; order Aggregatilineales; family Phototrophicaceae; genus UBA6055. Next base: position 34,701 of record JAPOOU010000042.1, on the reverse strand, counting down.
GGCGCCAGAATCGTGAACAGCATCGTGCGCGGTCCGGCTATCCTGGGCAAGGGCACTGTCATCGAAAACAGCTTCATCGGTCCCTTCACCAGCATCTACCACCACTGTGAAATACGCAACAGCCAGATCGAACGCAGCATTATCCTGGAAAACAGCCGCGTCATCGACATCGACCAAACGCTGCGCGACAGCCTCATCGGACGTAATGCCGCCGTCAAACGAAGCGACGGCAAGCCGAGCGGCATCAAAATGAACCTGGGCGATCACGGCACGCTTTGGGTCTAACCCCTCTCGCATAATCAGAAATGGACACTGGAATCTTATATGAGCAACGAGATAAAGCTTGTCGCAATCGACCTGGACGGCACCTTGCTTAACAGCCAACATGCGCTGAGCGTCCGCAATCGGTCCGCGATTGAAGCCGCACAGCGACAGGGAGTGGAAGTGGTATTGGCCACTGGCAAGACGCGCCATGCGGCCGAAGACTTAATCGACTCGCTTGGTATCGACTCGCCGGGCATCTATATGCAGGGACTCATTACCTACAACGCTGATGGAAGCGTTCGCACCCGGATCGTCATGACCAGGGAATCGGTCGCGCGTGTCATTTCGCTGGGAGATGAATTTGGTTTCGGCGCGCTGGCTTATAGCGACAATCGCACCTTCGCCCTTCGAGTCGATGAATTCGCCATCAAAATGACCGAATACGGCGAGCCGCATGTGGAAACAATTGCCGCTTGGCCCGAACTCCTGGATACATTTGATATCAACAAGGTTGTTCTCTACGGCGAGGAAAATCAGGTCTCGACGCTCCGACGGGCGATTGACGCGCGGCTGGATGGCGCCGTCCATGTGACACGCGCCAATGTAGACGGCATGGTTGAGGTACTGCCCCCGAATACCTCCAAGGGAGGGGCAGTCAAAACATTGCTGGAAGAACTCGGCATTCATCCCTCGGGCGCCCTGGCCGTTGGCGATGGCGAAAACGACATCGAGATGCTGCAAGCTGTCGGCATTGGCGTTGCCATGGGCAACGCGACTCAGATGCTCAAGGACGTAGCCGACGTCATCGTTCCAAGTAATGATGAAGACGGTGTCGCGCTTGCCTTGGAAGAATTCGTGCTAGGAGAAAAGGCGGCTCAAAAATGAAGAATATCCTGGTCACGGGTGGCGCCGGCTTCATCGGCAGCGCCTTCGTCCGCCACATGGTCGAAGCCTATCCAGACTATCGCATCATTTGCTACGACAAACTGACTTATGCCGGCAATCTGGACAATCTGCTTTCCGTCAGCGATGAAGAGAACTACCGCTTCAAACGTGGCGACATTGCCGATCGACAAACGGTCGAGTCAGTGCTGCAAGCCAACAACATTGATACCATTGTAAACTTCGCCGCCGAGAGCCACGTAGATCGCAGTATTCTGGACCCGGACGCATTTGTTCACACAGATGTGGTCGGCGCGTATATTCTCCTGGACGAAGGGCGCAAGCACGGCATCGGTCGCTTCTGCCATGTATCAACGGATGAAGTATACGGCGATATTGATCTCGGTCAGTCCTCGGAAGACGACCAATTCCTACCCAATAGCCCCTATGCGGCCAGCAAAGCCGGCGGCGAATTGATGGTCCGCGCCTACCATGTCACTTACGGGATGGATACGGTTGTCACGCGCGGCAGCAATACCTACGGTCCCTACCAGTACCCGGAAAAACTGATCCCGTTTTTCACGACTGAAGCGATTGACGACAAGCCCTTGCCACTTTATGGTGATGGGAAACAGATACGCGACTGGCTCTACGTCGACGACCACGCCCTCGGCGTCGATTTCCTCCTGCATCATGGTATTTCGGGCCAGGCATACAACCTCGCAGGCGAGAACCAGCGCTTCAACATTGACGTCACCAAGCGCATTCTGGAGTTGCTAGGCAAACCCCAGTCGCTGATCAAACACGTGCCGGACCGTGAGGGACACGATCGTCGCTATGCCATGAGCGCGCAAAAGGCGCGCCAATTGGGCTGGACCCGAAAATTCGACTTTGAAACCGGTATAGAAGCGACGGTGCGCTGGTACCTGGAAAACGAATGGTGGTGGCGGAAGATCAAAACCGGCGCCTATCTCGACTATTACGAGCGGCAATATGCCGAGCGCCTCGCCACCGCCAAGCTTCCCTAGCGTCTATCGCGCGGTTACGCCATTGCAAATTCGAAATCATTCGACCAACAGGTATGGTTCACGAACCTGCGGCATAGTCTTGATAGCGGCGGGACTGGTCGGTCTCGTCTCGGTCGCTATCGCCCTGCTAAGCCCGGCATTGCCAAACATCGTGTTGCGAGTCGCCGGTTTTGAACCTGTTCGCCGAATGGATGCGCCAGTCACCGAGGAAGCAATCGCTACTTTGGCCAAGGCGGCCAAAGGTTCACCGGTCACATTCATCACACAGGATTTCGGGCGGCTTGATCTGCTCCCGAGCACAGATCTAGAGGTCACTGTCGGGGATGACGCCTTGGGAGCCCGCGTTCTTCAAATCCCGTTCCGCGATACGGACATGCTAAAGCTCTGCATTCAATTTACCGGGTTTTGCGAGGACCATGGCAGCCCAATCAGACGAGCGAAAATCAGCGCCGCCGACGGACTCATCACGATCTCGGGTGAGGCGTTTCTTGACGTGATCAACGTCTGGCAAGCAATCGAAATCCATGTGGCGGTAGATAGAGACGGCGTTCTGAAGATCGACAGTATTTCGCTCGGAGGACTGCGCTACAAGCTGCCCGCCAATGCCCTTGGCAACCGCATCCGTCATATCGAGGCTGCGCTGGCGCAATTCGTAAAACAGTTACAGGTGGAGTCCGGCGGCGAAATTTTCAGCTTCGCCGGATTTTACCTGAGCGGTAATCGGCTAGTCGCAAGTTTCCGCTGAGGTTAGAATGAACCCTGAACATGAATTGTGCCGAATCAGATGAGAATTCTAGTCACCGGCGCGGCCGGTAATCTTGGGTCGCGGTTAATCAATCAGTTGCGCGATAAGCACGAGGCAATCGGCGCAGATCTCCATGGCGATGTCGAGTACTTCCTGGACATCGAGCATTACGACGCCTGTTGCAGCCTTGTTAACGCCGTTGCCCCGACCATCGTATTGCATACCGCGGCCTGGACCGATGTTAACGGCTGCGCGCTTGATCCCGCGCGGGCGCTCCGCATTAACGGCGTGGGCACGCACAACCTGGCCGCTTGCTGCGCAAATTCTGACATCCCCATGCTGTATGTGAGCACAAACGAAGTCTTCGACGGCATGCAAAGGCATCCATATCGCGAGTACGATTCACCGAACCCGCAGAACGCATACGGCTATAGCAAATGGCACGGAGAGCGCGCCTTGCAGCAAATCAACCCGCGCCACTACATCGTGCGCACTGCCTGGCTATTCGCGCATGGCGGTGGCAATTTCCTTCAAGCCATCCTGGCTGCCGCGAAGGCGGGAAAGCCGCTGCGGGTCGTCAGCAACGAAATCGCCAATCCTACCTATACCAACGACCTGGCCGAGGCGATTGCTCGGTTGATCGAGACGCGGCGATTCGGCGCTTATCATCTGGTGAGTCAAGGAGCCGTTTCGCGCTGGGGCTTCGCACGCTATGTATTGGATCGCGCCGGTTTCTCCGACACGCCTATTGAGCGCATCACCCGGCAGCAATGGCAGCGCCCGTCGCTGCCGCCTGAATACACGGCGTTGGAGAACATTGAAGCGAGCAGCCTGACAATAAGCCTGAGACCATGGCAGGAAGGCGTTGATGCCTTTCTAAAGGCCGAGGGCTTCTGTTTATGAATCACGGCAAGTTTTCAGTGGTGATTCCCAATTGGAATGGACGCCGCTTCCTTGCCGCCTGCCTCAAATCTCTGCAAGAGCAAACGTATAGTGACATTGAGATTGTTGTGGTGGACAACGCATCCGATGATGGATCCCAGGCCCTCATAAGCGAAGGCTTTCCACAGGTCCAACTGATCACTCTGCCGGAGAATCGTGGATTCACCGGCGCATGCAATATCGGCATGCAATTCGCCAGCGGCGATATCATCGCTTTGCTCAACAACGACACGGAAGTGGATGTCAATTGGGTAAAGGAAATTCTCGCAGGATTCTGCAGCGACCGGGAAGTCGGGATGGTAGCCAGCAAAATGCTTCTCTTTGACAAGCGCGATCATTTTCACACCGCGGGCGACACCTTCGGAACTGATGGAAGCGCTGGCAACCGCGGCGCATGGCAACAGGACATCGGCCAGTATGATCGCGTGGAATATGTCTTCGGCGCCTGCGGCGGCGCCGCGGCCTATCGAAAGTCTATGCTTGACGATATTGGGCTGCTGGACGACGATTTCTTTTTCTTGCTGGAAGACATAGATTTAGCCTGGCGCGCGCAACTGGCCGGTTACAAAGCCTTGTATGTACCGTCCGCCCTAGTCTATCATCACCTCTCCGCCAGCGGCGGCGGCATAACCGCAAGCTACTACGACGGGCGCAATAGCATTTGGGTTCTGGTCAAGAACATGCCGGGCGCTTTGATTCGCAAGTACGCCGGCCGAATCCTTGGGCGGCAATCCGCCCTGGCATGGCAAGCCCTGCGGGCCTGGCGCGGCGCCGAAGCGCGAGCCAGGCTTCGCGGGACGGTTCGCGGTTTGCTCACAGTCGGCAGCGCCATACGCAAGCGAAGACAGATTCAGGGCAGCAAGGTGGTACCCGACGCGTATATCGACAGCATTCTGAGCCCGCCAAAGTGAAAATCCAAGAGGCAAGCGCGAGCTTCCAGTCGCCCTGATCCATGTACATTTCTCAGAATAGACGTATCATAAGTCAGAGCCTTTTATCACACCATCAAAGCCGCATTCAGGAGTCTGTTTTTTGAGCCAGCATGCTTCGCCGTTCCTAAGCATAGTGATACCGGCGCATAACGAAGAGACTCGCTTACCCGCCAGTCTGGCACAGATCAATGCGTTCTTGCAGCAGCAAGACTACTCCTCCGAGGTCATCATCGTTGAAAACGGGAGTAAAGACCATACTTTCCAAGTCGCCAAGGGGTTTGCGGAGTCCTTCAGCCATATCCGCGTCATTCAGTCGCCTGAAAATATGCGCGGCAAGGGCCTGGCCGTCAAACAGGGGATGCAAGCGGCGAAGGGCGAATGGCGCTTCATTTGCGACGCTGATTTGTCAATGCGCATCGAGGAAATCGTCCGCTTCCTGCCACCGGCGAGCGACGGCTTCGACTTGATAATTGCCAGCCGGGAGGCGCCGGGCGCGCAGCGCGTGGATGAACCTGAATATCGGCACATGATCGGCAGAATAAACAACTGGATTATCAAGCTGGCCGCGCTGGCCGATTTTGAGGATACGCAATGCGGATTCAAAATGTTCAGCCGTTCCGCGGCGCTTGACCTTTTCGGCGTCCAGAAAATGAATGGCATCGGCTTTGACGTAGAGCTGCTGTATATTGCCAAACGCCGCGGCTACAAAATCAAGGAGGTGCCGATTACCTGGTATTATGATCCCTATTCGACCATGCGGCTATGGGATGACTCAATCCACATGCTGCGCGAAATCTGGGAAATCCGGCAGAACTGGCGTCGTGGAGACTATGAAAAAAGAGACTAGGACGCCCAAGACTGCCAGCCTGCGATTCGAGAAAGAATACTTCGCAGCTGGGTGCCGAGTCATCATAGGCATGGACGAAGCCGGCCGAGGCCCGCTGGCCGGTCCCGTAGCGGCGGGAGCCGTGGCGCTGCCCCTGCATCGAGACGACCTGCCCAAAGTCCTGAAAGGAGCCCGCGACAGCAAAGAGATGAATGCCCTGCAGCGCCTGGCGGCGGACGTTACCATAAAAGAAATCGCGCTCTCCTGGGGTATCGGTCATAGCAGCGCGCTAGAGATTGACGACTCCGGCATTATATGCGCCACCAAGCTTGCCATGCGGCGCGCGCTATGTGATGCGCTTGAACGGCATCCCGTCGCGCCGGACTGTTTGTTTCTCGACTATTTGCCCTGGCCAGAACAACAAGATTACCCGGTTTGCAGCATTGTCAAAGGCGACCAACTGTCGCTGAGCATCGCATGCGCCAGTATCATTGCCAAGGTCTGGCGCGATAAATACATGACTGCGCTGGATGATCGTTTTCCCGAATACGGATTCGCCCAGAACAAAGGTTATGGTACGCAAGCGCACCTCAATGCCCTGGGCCGTCTCGGACCCTGCGAATACCATCGCGCGAGCTTCAAACCCGTGCGCGATCTGTTGAGCGCACGCACCGCATAGCGTCAACACCCATTAATGATCGCCGTCCCAAACCTATGGTATTATTCGGCTCAGACTAACTGGAGTTCGGCGTGAAGATTGCGCTTGTTCACGACTGGTTGAATCAAATCGGCGGCGCGGAAGACGTACTTGAGGTTTTGGTCCACAAATATCCGCAAAGCCCTATTTTCACGAGTATCTTCGCGCCCGATCTCATGCCGGAACGCTATCGACACTGGGATATCCGTACGCTATGGATCGATAATCTGCCCATTATCCATCGTCGACATCAACCTTATTTGCCCTTTTATCCTTTAGCATGGAACGGGCTGTACATAAAGGAATTTGATGTGGTGCTTAGCAACAAAAGCGGCTTCTGTCACGGCCTGCAGTTTGATGCCTCCACTGTGCATATCTGCTATTGCCTCGCGCCCACGCGCTACGTCTGGCAACTCGAAAACTATATCGCCGGTGAGGGATTGGGCAAGCCGACAGAGATTCTCATTCGGCCGCTCATCAATCTGCTGCGCCGCTGGGACTATGCCGCTGCGCAACGCGTTTCGCACTTCATTGCCATCAGCAGCGCGATCAAGCGGCGTATCAAGACCTTTTATGACCGCGATTCGAGCATCATCTTCCCACCTGTGGATACCACGCGTTTTCAACCCGCCCTTCGGAACGAAATCGAAGATTTCTTTTTGGTAGTCTCCCGCCTCATTCCCTACAAGCGCATTGATCTCGCCGTACAGGCTGCGAGCGAATTGGGCCTGACATTGAAGATCGCCGGTCGTGGGCGCGATCTGGAACGGCTGAAGTCCTTGGCATGCGATAACGTCGAGTTCCTGGGATACGTGTCTGATCAGGATCTGCCCCGGCTCATGTCACGCTGTCGAGCGCTTCTGTTTCCCGGTCTGGAAGATTTTGGAATCACCACTGTACAAGCGCAATCTGCCGGGCGGCCAGTCATCGCTTACAAAGGCGGCGGCGCGCTCGATACAGTGTTGCCCGGTGTTACCGGCGAGCATTTCCATAGCATGACCGTAGACAGCCTGAAGTCCGTCATGGCGGGTTTTGACGCCAGCGCCTACGATCCCGTGAAGATTCGAGAACATGCGCTCAAATTTGATACCGGCGTCTTTTCCCGTAAAATCACTGCCTTTGTTGAACAAGCCTGGCATGCCCATCAGAACGCCCGGGATTTCACCTGGCAAGATCCTCTTGAAGACGGGAGGGAAATCGCATGGAACTGACCATTCTGGCGCGTGTGCTATTGCGCCGCTGGTGGCTGATTGCCGCGCCGGTTGCGATCAGCGCGGTCTTGGTGATCGCCGGTTTGATCGCGGAGCCCGCCGCCAGCCCCGGTGGCTACAGCGCGCAAATCAGGTATAGCGCGGCGCAGGAACTGATCCTGCCGCAACGAGACGGCGACTATCAGGATGTCTGGCTGGCATCGGAATTGACTGTCAATGCCTTAACTGACTGGGTGCGCAGCGGCAGCTTTCGGGAAGAAATCGTGGCATGGCTCGCTGACCCGGCAACCGACATGGCGCCCTTGGGCATCGCTGCCGACAACGCGCGCAGCATCGGTGTCATTTATCTCGGCCATAGCGGCGCGGAATCGCTGCAAAGAATTGCCGAGGCGGCCATGGCTGTCTTGGGCGGTCGCAACCAGACTTACTTCCCGCAACTCGGCGGCCAACCCGCCCAGGTCACCATTCTCGACCAGCCCGTAATCACCCCGGCGCCGCCGCCCTTGACAAACCGTGTTGCGCCAATCCTGCGTTTGGGGCTAGGCTTGTTTATCGGTCTCGTGCTGGCATATTTAGCCGAATACCTCGATTTGCGAATTCACCACAAAGACGACCTGCAAAAGCTTGGCTTACATGTCCTGGGCGCCATCCCGCGGCGCCCCCGTTGATCGGCGAAATCGGAGGATCAATACATGAGCGACCAGTTTGACCTCACCGGAAAGGTTGCGATTGTGACGGGCGCGTCCCGTGGCATCGGCCGCTCCATTGCCGAGATCCTTGCCGATGCTGGCGCGAAAGTTGTGCTCGCCAGTCGCAAGCAAGAGGCGCTCGATGAGGTGGCGGAATCGATTCGTGCGGCGGGCGGTACCGCTGTCGCCATTGCGGCGCATAATGGCGACAAAGCCGCCCTGCACGCGCTGGTCAGCGACACGATCAATCGCTTCGGCAAGCTCGACATCCTGGTGAACAACGCGGCGACCAATCCGCATTTCGGCAGCATTCTCGAGGCGGACGACAGCTATTGGCGCAAGACGATAGAGGTCAATCTCATGGGCAATGTATGGCTAACCGGGGCTGCCGTTCGGCACATGCGAGCGGGTGGAAGCGGGAAAATCATCAATATTGCCTCAATCGTCGGCCTCAACCCGGGCCGATATCAAGGCATATACAGCATCACTAAGGCCGGAATTATCAGCTTGACAAAGACGCTGGCCCTTGAGCTGGGTTCCGACAATATACAAGTGAACGCTTTGGCGCCCGGGCTGATCAAGACAAAGTTCGCGCGCGCGATTTGGGAAAACGACGATCTATTGGCTGGGGTGATCGCGCAAACGCCCGCGGGCCGGATCGGGCAAGCGGACGATATCGCCGGTCTGGCGCTCTACCTGGCGTCCCCGGCCTCGGACTTCACCTCGGGCGGCGTCTTCGTTGTCGACGGCGGCTTGACTTCAAACGCTATCTGATCTTATGGTTCAGATGCTAATCAAGTAACGGTGTGGCCGCATCGTTCCGCATGGCTTTCACAAGCGAAGAAACGTTCTACAACTCCCTGGCCAATCTTTGGGGCTTATATACGAAAATGCTAAAATCCCTACTCAAAGCATAAACGCGCGAACAGGCGCGTTTGGGTACTGCGGTTTCGTCATTCCCCGTGGCGCGATTGGTAGCCATGGTTGCCGCGGGGAACCCTCGCTTGAGCCCGTGTGGGTTTCATTTCAACAATAACAAATAATCTTGAACATCACTGGTCATTTGCTGTATACTTGAGGCATACATTGATTTATCGAATCTGGGGGCTTATGGTGGCGCAAGCGGACTCTGTCACTAGAGATGAATTAGCTCGTGCTCTGGACCGGATTGATGAACGTTTCGACCGGGTTGATGAACGTTTCGACCGGGTTGATGAACGTTTCGACCGGGTTGATGAACGCTTCGCCCAAGTTGATGAACGCTTCGCCCAAGTTGATGAACGCTTCGCCCAAGTTGATGAACGCTTCGACCAAGTTGATGAACGCTTCGACCGGGTTGATCGTCGGTCTATCCTTCAAGGGCAAATGATCGTGGAACTCCAAGAGAATCTGAAGTTGTTGCAGGCAGGACAGCAAAGGGTAGAATACAAGGTAGATGCTATCCTCAAACACTTCAATATCGAGGCAAATGAGGGCTAGGTACATCCGTGACCGAGGAAGAAGAAGCCCCCAGGGAAAGCGCAGACAATAAACAACCCAGCCCGCCTCCGGTCAAGTTTCATATCAACGACACTCCAGAGTATGTCGCCAAGTCTTTGTTTGGAATCAAGTCAGATAAGCCTGGTAAAGTCACGTTCAGGCGGGATTAGTCCTGCTGCGTGGCACTTTCATATATAAGCGCCTAATCTTTAACCTTTGCTCTCGTCGTCTGTCCCTTCATCACTATCAATGACAGCAGTTTCACCATCGTTCGAGATGATTTCCGCTTCTTCAATTAACTCATTGCCGTCATCGTCCAGGTTTGCGCTGCCTTCGTCCAGCACCCTGACCGAGTCATCCAGATCAATCACGTCTTCGTCGGTCGGCGGCTGCGTCGCCGAGTGACCCATCATCGTGATCTTGCCGTCGATGAACGCCCCTTCTTCGGTGGTCAGCGCCGATGCGCTAATGTCCCCCCATATGCGCCCGGTACGTAACAACTGCACCTTGTTCCCCGCCACGTTTCCACGGACCGTGCCGGCGATTGAGATATTGCGCGCGTTGATATCGGCTCGGATATCGGCCGATTCCCCAACCAAAATGTTGCCTTCAATCTCGAGCGTACCGGTAAATTTGCCGTCCATCCGTACATTGCCCGAACTGAAAAACGTGCCCTCGGTCTCGCTATTTGATCCCATAACTGTGTCGAAGCCGACAGGCTGACCCACAGGCAATACGGTCACTGCTTCTTGTGATTCGGCATCTGTCTGGCCGCGGCGGCCGGCGAAAAACGCGCTCATGGCATCACCTCACACCTTACTCTGCGTAGCAAAACTATAACCTCTGCAGCCAAGGACCGCAATGCCAGGCTATGCGCAAGTCAGATAATCAGCCCATTCCATCAGACTTACGATTCACGCAGCCGATAATGATCCAGCAGGGACAGCTCTCGCACTTGTCGTTCCGCCCGGTAACTGCTGCGTACGAGGGGACCGCTCTCCACCCATTTGAAGCCCATTTCCAGCCCGGCCTCTCGCAACTGGTCGAATTCCAGAGGCGTATAATAACGCTCGACAGGAAGATGACGCTTGCTCGGCTGCAGGTATTGCCCGACAGTCAAGATATCCACCTCGATATTCGCCAAATCCTGCATCGTCTCTCGTACTTCGGCAAAAGTTTCGCCCAGACCAAGCATGATTCCACTTTTTGTCAACACGAGCGGGTCCATTGCTTTGGCATTTTTCAGTGTGGCAAGCGCCCACTCGTATTTGTCCTGCGGCTGCACTCTCTTGAATAAGCGGGCTACGGTTTCAACGTTGTGGTTGAGGATTTCCGGCTGGGCGTCCATGACGATCTTCAATGCCATTTCACTGCCCTTGAAGTCAGGAATCAAAACCTCAATCGAGCAGCCCGGCTGCAATTGTCGGATCCTGCGGATGACCATGGCGAACAACGGCGCGCCGCCGTCGGGACGGTCATCGCGGTTAACGCTGGTGATCACCACATGCTGCAATCCCATCGCGCGCACGCTTTCCGCCACGCGATTTGGCTCGCCCCAATCCAGCGGTTGCGGCAGTCCCGTCTTAATGTCGCAGAATCCGCAGCTGCGCGTACAAGTGTCTCCCATCATCAGGAACGTCGCTGTGCCACGGCCCCAGCACTCGCCGAGATTTGGGCACTGCGCTTCTTCACAGACTGTGTGCAAGGTCTTGCCTCGCATCAGCGCTCGCACCTGTTCGTAGGTCTCGCCACTTGGCGCTCGGACACGAATCCAGGGCGGACGGCGCCGCGGACTCTTGGGATCAGGCTGCCATTCGTCGGAAGTGGTCACCGGTATTAGATCCGGTTGAATTGTTTGCTTCAAGACCTTGCTCCCTGTTCCAATTGTTAATTGCGTGACAAGACGATTCGAAGTCTATTATACAGCAAGCGCGTCCAGGTAAGCTATGATGTTTGGCTTGTAAGATTCCCGGCCGCTTCCGCCTGTCGAGAGCCTTGTGTTATGCTATTCAGGAGAGTCTGACAGCGGGCAAGAACGAATGAGAACGATCACGCTCGAGAACGTATGCAAGACCTTTTACGACAAAAGCCGCAAACTGACGCCTGTCCTGGCCATTAAAGACTTCAATCTGCGCGTGGAGAACGGTGAAGCTGTAGTCCTGCTGGGTCCGTCAGGCTGCGGCAAGACGACCCTGCTGCGCTTGATTGCCGGCCTCGACCATCCCGACTCGGGGGAAATCTATTACAACGATGTGCCCCTCGACGCCATTCCCATCGAAGAGCGCGGAATCGGTATGGTATTCCAGAACTATGTGTTGATCCCGCACTGGGAAAGTCGCAAAACTGTCGGTTTCTTCTTGCGACTGCGCGATCGTGAAGACGAGGTGCCAGCGCATGTCGAAACCGTCGCAAAAATAACCGGGGTCGATATCGAGAGCTTGATGGGTAGATTCCCAAGAAATCTTTCCGGTGGCGAGAAGCAGCGGGTGTCTATCGCCCGCGCATTTGCGCGCGATCTGGAATTGCTCCTCTTCGACGAACCATTCGCCAACCTGGACGCCAAGTTTCGCGCGCAAGCGCGGGTCGAGCTAAAGCGCCTCATACAAGAGTTTAACGTCACGCTTGTATACGTCACCCACGATCAAGTAGAAGCGATGAGCGTCGCCGATCGTATCGTAGTCATGGACGCGGGACGGATTATACAGGCGGGCGCTTACGAGAACTTGCACGCCAATCCGGACAATTTGTTTGTAGCGGAATTCCTGGGCACGCCGACAATTAACAAGTTTTGGGGAGTCGTCAGCGACGGCGAATGGGATGGCAGCTACATGGGACGAGCGCGGCTGCCTCGGCGCCGCCCAAACGGCTGCGAAGTCATCGTCGGCATCCGACCGGATCATATACGCATCTGTGAAGAAGCAAATGGCATACCCGCGACTATTGACCGCGTGACACCTTATTATGCCGAAAAGTTCAACTTGCTAGAGGTCTGGTTACGCAAGCGCCGCTGGCAGATCCAGGTGCCGCTCGGCCAGTCCTTTGTCCCGGGCGACACTGTCTATTGTCGCTTGGACTGGTCCCGCGCGCTTTTTTTCGAGGCTACGACAGGCACGCGCATCCGCTAGTCAAATGCGATCAAATCCTGCCATTTGGCGATAGTGGCTTCACCGATGCCCGAGATCTCGTCCAGTTCGGCAAAACTGTCAATGCGGCCTGTCTGGGCGCGATACGCTACGATCCGCGCCGCCAACGCCGGTCCGACGCCCGGCAAGCTTAGCAATTCATTTTCGCTCGCCGTGTTGATGCGCAACAATTCGCCGCCCGATGGTGTTGGCAAGGTCAAGCCCAAAGTTCGGTCATCGACCGACGGCACATGGATTTGGTCGCCATCGCGCAAGATGCCGGCTACATTGACCAAGGTCTTGTTCGCCGAATCAGCGAAACCGCCTGCGGCCGCGATCGCGTCTAGGACCCGGCTGCCAATAGGCAGTTCATGTGTAGATCCCGGCAGCATAACCGCCCCGGTCACGTACACGAGAATCGGTCCCGGCGTCGCCGTAGGAGCATTGGTTGCTGTTGGAAGCGGTGGATTGATCGTAATTGTGGTCGGCGCGGGCCGAGACAAATACAACATAGTCCCGCCAAAAGCCATGAAGATGATTACAAGCAAATATACAACGATGCTCAGTTTCGGCGAGGACAGCGATGACACTTACAACTCTTCCGCGTAATATATCGATCTCTGGCGCTATTGTATCCAATTTGTTGGAAAAACGTTAGGCCTTGTCATCAACCCAGACCGGCAAGTGGCCAAGCGCAACAATGTCGTGCCACTGCGCGCGGTCGCCTTCGGTGAAGATAGCCGCTTCGGCCACGATTTCGGCGCCCGCTTTGTTTATGATCAGGCGCATTCCCTGCAGCGTGCTGCCAGTCGAAATTACGTCATCCAACAGAGCGATTCGCTTGCCTGAAACCAGTTTGCGATCTTTTTCATCCAGATATAACGTTTGCGGCTTGCCGGTCGTGATGCTCAACGTTTCGCTCTGCAAGGCATCGCCCATATAAGGCTTGTGCGTCTTGCGCAAGACGACATAGGGCAGATTCATCTCGGTGCTTAGCGCGTGGGCGAGCGGAATGGACTTTGCCTCGGCAGTGACCAGGTAATCAATGCGCTTGTCCGCCAGCCGTTCAGCAAGCGCCTTGCTCACCGCATTCACGAATTCGGTATCACCCAATATATTCAGGATCGCAATCCTGACACCTGGCTTGATTTCCATCAAACGCAGATCGCGCTTGATACCGGCAACTTCTACACTATGTACTTCTGAGGACATGCAGATTCCTTTTGCTAGCGAACCGACTTCGCTACCCCAGATTATATCTTGCGGCGGTCGTCTTGGAAAAGCGCTGATCTTCCCGGCTGCGAAGTCGCGATTACAGATGAAATTGCGGCAAGCGACGATTTACGATACAGGTACGCCGTCCACTATGACGCCGTCGACAAGCGTCAACACGCGATCCATCTGCGACGCCAAGGACCGATCATGCGTGACCAGAACCACCGTCGTCCCCTTTTCATCGCGGATCCTGTTCAAGGCTTCCATTACCGTGTCCCCGGAAACTGTATCCAGGTTGCCCGTAGGTTCGTCCGCCAGCAGTATCGGCGGGTCGTTTGCCAGGGCTCTGGCTATGGCCACGCGCTGCTGCTGGCCACCGCTGAGCTCGTTCGGCCGATGATGAAACCGGCCGTCCAGGCCGAGCATTTCGAGCAACTCCATGGCGCGGCGATTGGGTTTGTGCCGGGGGACTTGGGCGAACTCAATTGGTAGCGCGACATTCTCCAATGCGGTCAACGTGGGGATCAGGTTGAAGAACTGAAAGATAAACCCAATCTTGCGATTTCGAATATCCGTCAGTTGATTCTCCCCCATCCGCGTGATATCGACGCCATCGATTTCGATCCTGCCCTCAGTCGGGCTGTCCAGGCCGCCGATAATTCCCAAAAGCGTACTCTTGCCGCTACCCGACGGCCCAATGATGCCGACCATTTCTTTAGGGAGTATCTCCAGATTGACGCCGCGCAGCGCATGCACGAGATGGCTGCCCAACTTGAGATTTCGCGTGATGTTGCTAGCTCTTATTACCGGCTCTGGCATAGGCGAGCGTTCTCCGGAATCTGCCTGCTACTCCTCGAATACGGGGTTCAAGTTGCTTGGTTGCAGCGTGAGCGTTCAGCCCGTCGGTTTATCGAAGCGAAAAGCGACGCCGGGCGCTGAGAATAAAACATAGACTGGAGCCTTGTCCTAGATCTCGTTGACAATGCTGAAAATCATGGGTCGGCGCTTGGTCTCGCTGTAGATCAGTTTTCCCAAACTGTCCTCGACCAAATGCCTTCGATTCCCGTTGACATTGTGATTGCTGTTCACAACTGCCGTCACATTCTCGCGAATCTGGTCCAAAAAGTCCTCGGCGGCTTTGAGATATACGAAGCCTCGAGAAATAATCCGCGGCTCGTCAATGAGTTTTCCTGTGGCGTGGTCGATATTGATGCTTACCAGCATGAAACCGTCGCGCGCCAGTATCTCCCGGTCGCGAATGACAGCAGGTCCCACATCGCCCACGCCGCTTCCGTCGACAAACACGTATCCGCCCGGCATCCGCTCGCCAATTGCGATTCCGTTCTTGGACAACTCAATTGTGGTGCCGTTCTCGATGGTAATTACGTTGTCCCGGGCGATACCGTTTTCGCGAGCCAGTTTCGCGTGAAGATGCAAGTGGCGGATCTCGCCATGGACGGGAACCAGGTACTTCGGCTGCGTAAGATTCAACATCAGACGCATCTCCTCCTGGCAGGCGTGACCCGATACATGCACCGCCTCAATCGCGTCATAGATGACATCAGCGCCGCGCTCTATCAGTCTGTTGATCGTGCGATATACCATTTCTTCATTGCCTGGAATCGGATGCGACGACAGGATAATCGTATCGCCCCTGCGTATATCCAGTTGGCGATGACGTCCGGCCGCCAGTTTGCCGAGGACCGCAGATGGTTCGCCCTGCGAGCCCGTAACCATGAAAACGACCTTGTGCGGCGGCAAAGATTGCGCCCGGCCAATGTCAACCAGAATATCGCCCTCAGCGTCAAGATAACCGAGCTTGCGGGCGATCTTGGCATATTCCGACATCGTATACCCGGTTATGCAGACTTTCCTTTTATGAATTCTCGCGACATTAACGACCTGCTGCACCCGCGAGATCAACGAAGCGAAGGTCGCAACCATGATCCTTCCTGTGGCATTGCGGAACACTCGGTCGAGAGCCTCCCCAATTACCGCTTCCGACTGTGTCCATCCCGATTTGTCGGCATTGGTGCTATCCGCCAACAAGAGCGTAATGCCTCTGCGAGCGAAGCTGGCAAGCCGAGCGTAATCCGTCTTCCTGCCATGAACCGGCGTGTTGTCGAATTTATAGTCTCCCGTATGTACGACCATACCGAGCGGCGTCTCGATGCCGAAGCCGACGCAATCAGGTATGCTGTGGCAAACGTGAAAGCTATGCAATTTGAAAGGCCCGATACGCAGTTCGTCGCCCGCGTCAAACGAACGCAGATCGGTTCCCTTTAACAGGCGCGCGTTCTTGAGCTTGACTTGCAGCAAGCCCCTGGTCAAAGGCGTGGCAAAAAGTGGCAAATCCGGAAAGGCCTGCACCAAATGCTGGACGGCGCCAATATGATCTTCGTGCCCGTGAGTGTAGCAGCAGCCGTGCAATACGATGTCATCGCGCTCCTCAAGCCAGCGAAAATCTGGGATGATGTAGTCGACGCCATGCATGTCATTGGCCGGGAACATAATACCGCAATCGATCAGGAATCCGTCCCCGTTCATTTCGAACAAGGTCATATTCTTGCCGATTTCTCCCAAACCTCCGATGGGCGTGATTTTGAAAATAGGTTCTGTTGCCATGTGGGGTTCTCTCCAAATACAAATGCCCACAACGAATACCGCTGCGGGTTAAGCTGAATTAACTGGTTATGCGAATGTTACTCTCGATGCTTTCCTCCGCTGGCCACTCCAACTGTAGACTTTGCATGCACATGCCTCTCGACCGGGCATGATCAGATCCATTTCAGGGGCGTTTGGGCAAACGACAAGCTATTATTCCATACATTGCCGGCTTCGACAACGCGGGGACGAAGAGGCATTTCTGTGTTTGCTCCGTGACCTTACACCATTGCGCATGTCCGCGGCAAGCCAATGAAATCTTTATTCCCATTCTTCAAAGGCGAACAGTCCCGCGAGGACTTCATCTTGTTCTTCACGCGTCAACGAATGGTAGAATGGCAAACGAAGCAATCTGTCGGCGATGTCTTCGGTCACCGGACAGTCGCCCTCTTTCCCCTCAAACTGTTTGCCCATGTCCGACAGATGAAGCGGCAAATAGTGGAACACGCTAAGAATGCTCCGGCTCTTTAGATGGTTTATCAGCGCCGTTCGACACGCTAACGACGGCAGTATCAGGTAATACATGTGGTAGGCTTGCTCGACATATGCCGGAATCGTCGGCAGCCCGACATTATGCGCGGCCGCCCATTCCTCCAGATTCAACTGATAATAATCCCATATATCCCGGCGCCGCGTCTGCACCTGGTCTGCACATTCCAACTGCGCCCATAAATGAGCCGCTAGCAAGTCCGAGGGCAAGTAGCTCGAGCCGACGTCAACCCAGGTATATTTGTCTATCTGTCCACGGAAAAACCGGCTGCGATTGGTGCCTTTCTCGCGGATAATCTCGGCTCTGTCAACCATCTCTATATCGTTGATCAGCAGAGCCCCGCCCTCGCCGCATGTGAAGTTCTTGGTCTCGTGGAAACTCTGCGTGGCCATCTCGCCAAAGGTACCTAAATAACGTCCCCTGTAACGCGCGAACAATGCGTGAGCGTTATCTTCGACAACAGCTATGCCATGCTCGCGCGCTACCGCCATGATGTCATCCATTTCGCAAGCGACGCCGGCGTAGTGCACGAGAACAATGGCGCGCGTACGGTCGGTTATCAGGTGCGGTAGCTGTGTTTCATCGATATTTAGCGTATCCGGCCGAATATCGGCAAAGACCGGTACCGCGCCCCGCAGCACAAACGCGTTGATGCTGGACACAAAAGTGAAGGCCGGCACAATAACTTCATCGCCCGGCTTAATGTCCAATAAGAAGGCGGACATCTCCAGCGCGTGCGTACACGATGTTGTCAACAAGGCGCGAGGCACCCCCAGGCGTCCCTCAAGATAGGCATGACATTTACGCGAATATGCCCCGTCTCCGGATATATGCGACAAAGACAGACTTTCCGCAATATATTCCGGTTCGTGACCAAGATACGTCGGCTTGTTGAAGGGGATGCGATAATCGGCCATAAATCTGCGAATTCTTCAGTTTCCGGTACGGCTGAGTGCGTTCACGGTGTATTCCGGAACCATTTGTGATACCACAACTCTGTGGACCGAGTCACAAAGCCGCAACGCTGATACAACCGCTGCGCTGCGATATTGTGGCCCTGGGTTACAACACTTACGCGCTTCATTCCTTGGCCCCGAAACCACTCCAGCGCATGCAGCACCATCGTCTGCGACAGGCCTTTGCCCTGCGCGGACTGCGACAGAGCAACCAGACCAATCTTTCCTGCGCTCGATTGTCTGTCCAGGTGACAAGTTACGAAACCGACGCTTTCGTGATTGACTTCGGCCACTACCACTCGATCAGCATAATCTGTGTTAAGGCTCTTTCTGAGCCAGATCTGGTACATAGTAGCGGCTTTTTCATTGTTCAGAAAGGGATCGGCGAAAAACCGCGTCGACCTAAAGCTGTCCCGGGCGATTGCCGCCAAGGCATCCAAATCGCCGACGATAGACGACCGCGTGATTGCGTTTCCGTCGGATCGCGGCGGCGACGAGTCCGGAACCTTTCGCTCAAATGTGATACGGATATCAACGAAGATGAAGCCATGACGCTGCAATTCCAGAATGGTTGCTTGATCGCCCGCATCCGCAAGAAAATACAAACAGTCTAAATCCGCTTTCTTACAGGAATCCTTCAGCAGTTGATAGGATTCTTCGTCCAGGCGGTGGATCTTGGCTCGACCCATACGATGCCCGAAGTGATCTGTATCCCAAGACAAGAATCTGACGAGCTGGTTTTTCACTATTGAACGGATTCCATGTCTTCCGTTGACTGTCTAACTATGTACGCCGGTTTGTCCATGATGCGCAAGTGCATTCGCGCCAGGTATTCTCCGATGATTCCCAAGGTAAACATCTGCGCCCCGGCAAAAATCGATATCAACGAGACGATAAATGTAAATCCAGGCACCTCAAATTGGAATGCCAAAATCTGACTCAGCAATATATATATGAGGATTATGAATCCAAATAACGTCAAGAGCAATCCTATCGCGCTGGCAAAACGCAATGGAAGCGTGCTGAAGCCAGTCACCAGGTTAAACGTATGCGTGATAAGTTTGCCAAACGAATAGTTCGATTTGCCTAATGTTCTTGGCGCATGGGGCGTAGGAATGGCTACAAAACGCGTTGTTCCCCAAGTCAGTAAGACGTCGATATTGACCAAGGGACCGTCATAGTTGGCAAATGAGTCGCGCAAGCTGGTACGGAATGCGCGGAAAGCGCTAATGCTCCGCGCGGTTTCCGCGCCCATCGCTCCTTGCAAGACCCACTTGGTTAGAATAGAAGCCAGATTGCGCAATAGACTGTGCCGCTCTCGCTGCGGCGTCCCGTATGCGACATCGTAGCCTTCGCTCAATAGCGCTACTAAGTGCGGGAACTTGTCAACCGGATGCTGCAAGTCGTCATCCATCGTCACAATGATCTCGTAATTCGCCGCTCTGATGCCACATAGCAGCGCGCTGTGTTGCCCGTAATTCCGCATCAGCCGAAAACCGCGCACCCATTCGAATTCGCCAGCCAGAGACTCTATAGCCAGCCAACTTCCATCGTCGCCGTTGTCTTCAACCAATATAACTTCATAACTATTAGTCATCTGTGGAAGCGCCTCGGCTAACTGCCGGACCACCAAAGCAATGCTCTTCTCGCTGCGAAAGACCGGTATCACCACGGATACAGACGGCATCAATAGTTCCTTTAGCCGAGTGTCTGGGAAAGCGAATTGAGCGCCTTGGATGCGTTTATGACCGGCTCACCTTCAAACTGGACAGTCTTTAACAGAATGCAACCTTCACCCGTCAACACGAGACATCCGACATCGTCCCGTATCTCAAGCACACGACCCGGCGCCGACGAGACATACTGACGCGGTGATGCCAGCAATTCAGCCGACCAAACCGTAAGTTTTCGATTATTCAGATAGGTGAACGCGCCGGGATATGGCTTGCTCGTCGCGCGGATCAGGTCGAAGACCGCTTGTGAGGTATCGTTCCAATTAATTAGACCGTCGTCGGGCGTCCATTTACATGTATACGTGGCCGCGTCATGGTCTTGCGGCTTTTTCTCAAAGTTTCCGCTAAGCAGACTGGAAAAATTGTCTCTAACGATATCCAGGTAGGTACCTGTTACGCGCCTCATCACGTCGCCGACAGAATCGCAGGCGCCAATCGCAACCCGGCGCTGATCAACGATGTCGCCGGCGTCGACGTCTTCCACCGCTTGGAAAAGCGTAACGCCTAATTCGCTTTCGCCGTTTCTAATTGCCCAAACGGTGGGCGCAAAGCCACGGTACTTGGGCAAAAGCGAGTCGTGAAAAACATAAGTGCCTCGCCGCGCGCGTTGAAAAACGCTTGTCGGCACCAAGTATCGCCAGCTTACCATGAGCATCAAGTCGACCGACTCACTTGCCCAAAAGCCCTCCCATTTTGACTGCGCCACGTTTCGCGCTTCATTGAACTCATGACCGCGTTCGAGCGTCAAATGCTTGATCTCGGCGAAATACCGCGGTTCCCAAGGCGTCTCCTGGAAACTGAAGACAGTGAAGCGATGACCCTGCCCAATATCAAACAATGTTTCGGCAAAGCGATATCCGCGATTTGTCGCACATAGCAAGACGATGTGCATCTATGTTAACCTTGGGTCTGCCTGATACATTCTAGTCCAAGATTATGCTCTCGCGACGTGAATAAACAAAGGGCGATTTCGTCATCGTATCGCTCGTTTGATTAGCGATTATGCCTACTCTCATCGCCTTCGATCCAGCGGTGGCTGGCATCCGTCCGGTCTAGCGCTAATCTGGTCTTCCGGCTGAAGACCGCTGGCGCGCCATTCAAAAAAGGGCGGACGCCGAGGTCTCAATACACAACAATCAGTCGGAGCGCGCTCATCTATTGATAGACACGGTGCAGTTTCATATACGTAATGTTGCCGGAGCGCCCTGGTAAAGGCATAAGCGCGCCTGGACCTAACACACCGATTCAAGCGCACGCATTCTGTGATATAATCCCGCGATTAGACTGATCGAGCCAAACGAAAAGGAGACCATTGAAAGATGGCTTACGAGCACATATCTGCGCCAGCCACCGGCGACAAGATCACATTCTCCAATGGCAGCATGAATGTTCCGGACAACCCGATTCTGCTGTTCATTGAAGGTGACGGGATCGGTTACGACATCATGACCGCCAGCAAACGCATCTGGGACGCGGCAGTAGACAAAGCATATGGCGGCAGCAAAGCAGTCTCCTGGATGGAAGTCTACGCTGGCGAGAAAGCGGCCGGCGTTTATGGCGGCAATTACATGCCGGAAGAGACCTTCGATGCTTTTCGCGAATACAAGGTCGGAATCAAGGGCCCCTTAACAACGCCCGTCGGAGGCGGTTTTCGCAGTCTAAACGTCACCTTGCGCCAAGTGCTTGACCTGTATAGTTGTGTACGCCCGGTACGCTGGTTCAGCGGCGTACCCAGCCCCTTAAGGCATCCTGAAGACGTCGATGTGGTCATCTTTCGCGAGAATACCGAAGATACCTACGCGGGCATCGAATTCGAATCCGGCTCCGAGGAGAACAAGAAGTTAGCGGACTTTCTCAAGAACGAGTTGGGCGCCACGAACTTTTTCCCTGATGCCGGTCTCGGCATTAAGCCGATCAGTCCCTTTGGCAGCAAACGCTTGATACGCGCTGCCATTCAATACGCCATCGAGCGCCGCCGCAGCAGCGTTACGCTGGTTCACAAAGGCAATATCCAGAAGTTCACGGAAGGCGCATTTCAAAAGTGGGGCTACGAGCTGGCGCGCGAGGAATTCCCGCAAGAAACTATCTCCTGGGACGAGGTCGCCGACAAACACGACGGGCGGGTGCCCGACGGCAAGATTCTGATCCAGGACACCATTGCCGATATCATGTTCCAGAAGATGCTCTTGCGCCCCCGCGAGCACGATGTCATCGCCACGACCAATCTCAACGGCGACTACCTCAGCGACGCGCTTGCGGCCGAGGTCGGCGGCGTCGGCATCGCTCCCGGCGCCAATATCGGCGACGAGATCGCCCTGTTCGAGGCCACCCACGGGACCGCGCCGAAATACACCAACAAAGATATGGTCAATCCCGGTTCCCTGCTCTTTAGCGGCGTCATGATGCTGGAACATCTGAACTGGTTTGAGGCGGCTGAGCTGATAACCAAAGCCTATGAAAAGACGATCGAACAGCGCTGCGTCACCTATGATTTCGCGCGCCAAATGGAAAATGCCACCAAGGTCGCCACGAGCGAATTCGCGACGCGCATCATCGAGAATATGGATATCGTCTAATCTGACTAGGGTTGCGGGTGGCGCGAATCCCCGCCACCCTTGTCTTATCTTCCGCCACTGCTCCAGTCCGAAGAGCCAAGGAACGTCCAAAAGCGGTGTCGTCGCGGCCTGCGTTGCGGTCAGTTCGTCTGTTGCGGAGCGCCGGCCAGGCTGAGTTCCTCCGCGAAATGACAAGACGCCCATTGCCCCGGCGACACCTCGCGCAAGGTCGGTTCTTCCTCGCGGCAGATCGCCTTTGCATATCGGCAGCGCGGGTGAAAATAGCAGCCCGCGGGCGGGTCGGCCGGATTGGCGATTTCGCCAGGCAAAATTATGCGTTCCTTCTCGACATCAGGATCCGGGGTCGGCACGGCGGACAGCAAGGCTTCGGTATAGGGATGTTTCGGGAAGAAAAACAGTTGGTCGCGTTTGGCGACCTCGACTATCTTGCCCACGTACATCACCGCGACTCGGTCTGATATATGCTCGACAACACTCAAGTCGTGAGCGATAAACAAATACGACAGACCAAATTCTCGCTGTAAATCCTGCAGCAAATTGAGTATCTGCGCTTGTGTCGAAACGTCAAGCGCGGAAACCGGCTCGTCAGCAATAATTAGGCGGGGATTGGTCGCCAGAGCCCTGGCCACGCCGATGCGCTGACGCTGCCCGCCACTGAATGCGTGCGGATAGCGCCTTAGGTGCTTGGCCTCGAGGCCGACAACCTCCATCAAATACGCCACCCGATCTTCGAGTTCTTTGCCCCTTGCCAACTTCGCCAGTCTAAGCGGTTCACCTACGATATCCAAAATAGTCCAGCGCGGATCTAACGAATAAAAAGGATCCTGGAAGATCATATTTGCCTGTGGCCGGACGACGCGCAACTCTCGGTCGCTCAACTGCGCCATGTCAACGATCCGATCCTCAGCGATCTGAAACTGAATCGAGCCTTGCGTCGGTTTGAGCGCGCGCAAGATGCAGCGGCCAACTGTCGTCTTCCCGGATCCAGACTCGCCTACCAGTCCAAGGGTCTCGCCGGGAGCGATCTCCAAACTAACTCCGTCGACCGCCTTTACCTGACCGACAACGCGTCGGAGAAAGCCCTTTTCTACCGGGAAGTATTTCTTTAGTCCCTCCACCTTTAAGATCGGCTGCGCGCTCATTGGACAGCTTCCTGCCGCTCGTCATGCAAAAAACAGCGCGCGAAATGATTGTCTTCAATCTCTACCAGCGCCGGCATGGCAACATCACAAAACCCGTCCATGCGATCCGGACAGCGCGCGCAAAAGCCACAGGCAATGGGCAAATCAATTGGCGTCGGCACCGTCCCTTCAATCGTCAGCAAGCGAGACGTCCGCTGCCCAATGCGCGGCGTCGACGCCAGCAATCGGCGCGTATAGGGATGCAGTGGGTTGTGAAAGATGTCTCGCACCGAACCATGCTCGACGATCTGACCCAAATACATCACCGCCACTTTGTCGCATATTTCCGCGATGATCCCCAGATCGTGCGTAATGTAGAGGACTGCCATATTGAATTGCGCTTGCGATTGCGCGATCAAATCAAGTATCTGCGCTTGCACTGTAACGTCCAACGCGGTGGTAGGTTCGTCAGCGATTAGCAGCCGCGGCTGGCAGGAAAGCGCCATGGCGATCATGACTCGCTGGCGCATGCCGCCCGAAAAGTGGTGCGGGTATTCCCCCATACGCTGAACCGGATTGGGGATCCCGACCAGATCAAGCATTTCCAACGCGATCTCATAGGCTTCGCGCCGGTTTCGCGTGACATGCAGCCTCACCGCTTCCATTAGCTGATTCCCGATACTGTGGATTGGCGACAAGCTGGACATCGGCTCCTGGAAGACCATCGCGATCTCATTGCCGCGTATAGCGCGGATCTCCGAACCTGACTCGTCGAGCTGAGCCAGATCCGTTTTACCGCCCGCTTCGCCGAAAAAATTAATGCTGCCGCCGACAATCTGTCCCGGCGTCGGCACCAGGCGCATCAATGACTGCGCTGTCACGGTTTTGCCACAGCCACTTTCCCCGATAAGACCGAACATCTGTCGCTCGGCGATTGTGAAGCTTACGCGATCAACTGCCTTGAGCCGGCCTTCGTCAACATGAAAGTGCACACTCAAGTCGTCCACATCGATTATCGATGGCGCCTGTTTCCGCGCCTCTGATGAACCGCTCATTACCGCATCATCCCGTTTCATCCGCATTCCAGGCTGCGACGCGCGCGCCGGTCTGGTGGCTTGTCTCGATTGGCCGCTCCTCCCCAGGTTCAAGCCAGAAAAAGCTGTCAGCGCAACTGAACTCCTGGGAGATTTCGGGACAAACAAAGTGAACGCCGACCGCAGGCCGATCGCCGATATTGCCGACTGCCACATACCCCGAGTGGTCTCGCACGAGACTAAGTTGCGTCCGCGGCAAGCTGAACAGGCAGCCTTGAATCTCTGCGTAATTCAGCCAATAGAAGACACGGTCCACAATCCTGTTGCCCGGTAAAAGACCGATCTCGGCCACGATAAACAGGGGGCAGTTCCAGGTCTGGTCGCTGTCCAGGCGGAAGTCGAATAGGCGATGGACCGTATCAGGCGAGCCAATGCCGGCATGACCATACTGGTCAAGAAACTGCAAATCACTGCCAAAAGCGCGGACGTTGACGATCCAGTTCTGCATGTCCAGATCGCCCCTGTCGTCCAGCAGGAATACCGGGAAGCTGGCGGGCGCGCCGACGAATGACAGTCTGTTGAACAGCACGCAGACATGGCGCGGGCGGTAAGCTTGACGCAATATGTGAAAGGCAATCTTGGGAACGCCATACCAGTCCACCGTCGCCCAAGAGGCCGCGGGATTGTTATCGGTCAGCTTGTAGTAGCAGACGCCGGTTGCCTCCGGCCAGCGCGTTCGCGCCAGCTCGAGCGTATGCCGCATGCCGGTCGCTTGCGCCATTTGCATGCCGAGGATGAAGTTCTTTAGCGAGTCGTTCGCTACGAAGTCAGCGACGTACTGCGACATGATCGCCTGCTCGGCTTTGAGATTAAAGACCGGCATATGATGGGTGAAACCGCTGTCGCTCGCCGGTGGCCAAGCCACCAACTCGTCGGCGGGCAAATAACGCTCAACGGTCTCGTGATTGGGTACCGATGCCAGCCCGAATTCACCGATGAAAGGCGCGGAAAGCGTAGAATTGTATGAAAGCGGCTGGCGTTGCCAATAGACGTGGTAGCTGTGGATGCTGCCGCCCCAGGGTTCGCCGCGGTGGAATGCGCGTGTGCCGTCAAGTTCCCAACTCAACCTGCCCATCATGTCGATCGCCTCGCCAAAGGGCTCGCCTGATTCGTTGCCCCCGCCCCACATCACCAGCGACGGATGATTGCGCAGGCGAATCGTATTATGGCGCACGGTTTCTTCCAGTATGTCGTAGGGCTGAATGCGGTGGCTGTTCCAGGCGGTGGGCCACTCTTGCAGAACCATCATACCGCAGCGGTCCGCCACATCATAAAACTCGTCCGTTTCTGGCATACCGCTGCCCCATGCGCGCAGCAACTGCATGTGCGAATCGCGCGCCAAATGCAAGAAGCGCTCGTAACGCTCACGATCAAAACGCAGCAAGGCATCCAGCGTGCACCAGTTCGCGCCTTTGACGAAAATCGGCTTTCCATTGACGACGAATGTCCAGTTGTACAGTTCCGGATCGGGCCCGTCGGGAAGCGGCGCCATTTCAATGGTCCGGATACCAAAGGTGAAGTCCCTGCAGTCAAGCGCCTTGCCTTGCGAGACGAAGCTCAGTCTCATACGGTATAAATTGGGCTCGCCATAATCGACAGGCCACCACTGCCTGGCTTCCGGGATCTTCATCTCGAGCAGTATCGACCCGGTTTCGTCGGAAGCTTCGACTTCGTAGGTGAATTGGCAGGCATCTCCCTCGAAGTTTTCCGGTTCAACCGAACCTTGAAGACTGCCGGAAAAGCCGGCGCCGCTGCTTTTCAGCCTTGTATGAAGCCGGACGACGCCGGCGCCGGCGTCCATTGTCGCGACAAAGGGATCTTCAATGGATACCGCGGGCTGCTCTCGCAGCGTAACGGGACGCCAAATTCCCAGCGTGGGCAAATCAATGTAGTGCCAGCCGTAAATATTGTTGATGACGGCCGTATCCAGCCAACCCACATTCATCCCCAGAAAAAAGTCGTTGGGTTCGCCGCTGCTGATGCGAACCGGCACAGGATCAAGCCGAACGACGACCGTGTTTTCGCCCTCCACAAGACATGAGGAAACGTCATAGTTCAGTTCGGCGAACATCCCTTTGTGATCGCCCAGCTTCTCGCCATTCATCCAAACCGAGCACGAATCGCAGATCCCGCCAAAGACAAGCCGCGCATTTGCAACTTCCGCGGGCCGCTCGAAGCGGCGCATGAGCCACCAAGTCTTAAAACTCTCTTTCTTGGCGATCTCGTCATTCCTGCCGACATAAGGATCCGGTATCCTGCCGGCCGCGAGCAAGGCGGTATGCACGCTGCCGGGCACAAGGGCCGGCATGGCATCGTTCCAAAATCCCGAAAGTCGCTGCTCCTCCGACCCGCCGTCCGCCATCAGCCACTCGCCATCGAGAGACAGGCGCAAGGGACCATCTGAATCCGCAGATTTGCCGGGTGAAAGCGCTACCTTTACGGCTTGACCGCTAACCGGAGAGGGGGCGGGCCCGAAAGATTCGCGGTCAACCTGGTCCAGGCTTTTCAATTCTGCCATTGCTTGCTCCTGTTCTTGTAAACCACGTCGCTCATGCGACGACAAGGCTTGCTACTTTGCCTGAGCCCGGCAAATCTTCTCGCTGCCGCCGAGCGGCTGGATCAGTCTCAAAGCGAGTAAGGATCGGCCGCGTCGCGCAAGCCATCGCCGACAAAGTTAAACATCAAGATCGTTACAATGATGAAGGCGCCGGGAATGAGCTTCCAGGGCTGGTGCACCAGCGCGCCGAAATTCATCGTATCTTGCAGCAGCACGCCCCAACTGACACCCGGCTCCTGCATGCCGATCCCGATGAAGCTCAACGCCGTTTCGCCAAGAATCATGCCGGGAATCGCCAGCGTCAACGTCACAATCAGGTGACTGGCGAAATTCGGCAGCAGATGGCGCGTGATAATGTACACGTCGGAGCCGCCCGCCAGCCTGGACGCGACAACGAAATCCAGATCTCGCAACGATAGCAGCTTGCCGCGCACGACGCGGGCCAGGCCCGTCCAGCCCACAATTGACAATACAATCGTGATGGCAAAATACGTATTCGCGACCGGCCACTCTCTTGGGATGGCAGCCGAAAGCGCCATCCAGAGCGGCAAGGTTGGGATGGCGATAAGCAAGTCGATGATGCGCTGGATGATTTCGTCGAGGATGCCGCCCACATAGCCGGAGATGCCGCCGATCAGGCAGCCGAGCACAAAACTGATGGCAACGCCGCCCAAACCGACGAAGAGCGAAACGCGCGCCGCAATTACAGTGCGAGAGAACAGATCCCGACTTACCGTATCGGTGCCGAAGAGCGTGATATTTGTGTCGTCGTCAACGCCGAACAGGTGCAGATCAAGCTCGAACAAGCCCAGAATCTCGTAAGGCTCGCCGCGAACGAAAAAGTGAATGGGGAATTTTTCGTCCTCCACTTCGGTGTAGACCTCGCGAAAAGTCTTGGGATGGAAGCTGCGTTTGCGCGCGTAGACGTAGGGCTGAAACGGGTTGCCGTCGACGCCGAAGTGGATGGCGCTCGGCGGCGCGTCCTTGAAGCCCTTCAGGCGCGTATCGGCCGGATAGGGCGCGACAAATTCGGCGAATATCGCCATCAAGTACAGCGCAATCAGTACCGGCAAGCCCAGCCGAGCCAGCCGATGCCGCCAGAAGCGCCGCCTGATCAGTTTCCCGCGCGACATATACTCGATTGAGTCTTTCCCGCCGTCCGGGGGCGGCAGCTCCGGCGATAGCGTCGCGATCTCTTCCGCTAGTTCCATTTCTTAATCCAGAAACTGTACAAAATGATCCGCCTCAAACGACTTAGTCATAACGAATCCGCGGATCAAGCCATACCAGTGCAATATCGGAAATGAGCGTGCCGATCAATGTCAGCGTGCTGAGGATCATGATGATGCTGCCCGCTAGATACATATCCTGTCGCAAGACAGCTGTCAGCAATACCGGTCCGATCGTCTGCAGGTTGAGGATAATGGAGACCAGTGCTTCCCCGCCCACCATCGCCGGCAGCAGCCAGCCAATCGTGCTGAAAATGGGATTGAAGGCGATACGCACCGGGTACTTCCAAAGCAGCCACCTTTCGCTCAATCCCTTCGCCCGCGCCGTCACCACATACTGCTTGTTCAACTCATCGAGAAGATTGGCGCGCATCACGCGGATCAATCCCGCCGTTCCCGCCGTGGCAAGCACCAGCACCGGCACCCAGACATTCTTTAACATGTCGATCACCTTGGCGATGGTCCAGGGCGCGTGACGGAATTCAAGGGAGAACAGGCCCGTGACGGCATGGCCGGTTTCCGCGAAGACGATCCACATGATGATGATGGCGAAGAGAAAATTCGGGATCGCAAGCCCAATGAAGCCGATGAATATCGACAGATAATCCATCAGCGAATACTGATGCGTCGCCGAATAAATACCAATCGGGATGGCGACTGCCCAGACGACGATCGTAGAGACAATCGAAATGATCATCGTCGCCGGCAGCCGTTCCTTGATGATGTCTGTGACCGGTTTGTTGTCGTAGCTGCTGCCGTAAGATCCGAAGGAACGCCCCAAATCACCATTGACGATGAAGTTTCGTATCCAGCGGAAGTACTGCGTGGTCAGCGATTGGCCCAAGCCGTAACGCTGTTCGAGGCGCGCGATCTCCGCTTCGTCAACGACCAGACCTTGACTTTCCAGCCGCAAAACATAGCTGCTCAAATAGTCGCCGGGCGGGAGCTGGATGATGATAAACGAGATCATCGACAGCAGGACCAGCATGGGAATAAGAATAAAAATCCGGCGCACAATTATATGAAGCATTTATTTCTCCCGGCGGATGGCTGGCCCTCGGCCTCTAAACTGAACCACCGCGCCGCTGAAATATTTGACTTACAGTTGCTCATTTAGGATAATAGCACACATGACTTGCAAAGGCACATTTGCAGGCCGACTACAATATCCATTCCAGATTGAGCAGAGTTTCTGCTAAAGGAGAATCACATGTCAATTCCATTTCGCAAACTAGTGCTTTTGTTGATTGTGTCCATTTTGATCATTGGTCCTGGCGCGCTTCCCGGCATCGCGCAAGACTGTATGTACAACGAAGCCCCTATGCTGGCTGACATGGTCGCCGCCGGCGACTTGCCGGGCGTCTGCGATCGGCTGCCGGATAATCCGCTTGTTCTATCCAGCGGCGTCTTACTGCCCGAGTCATTCGTCGTGCCGGAAATCGGCGTTTACGGTGGCGAGCTCCTGATGACCTGGCAAAACAACGTGGTCATGAAAGAGACGCTCTTCAATACCCACAACCGCGATGACAATACCCTGGCCCCGAATGTCATTGAAGAATTTACCATCAACGACGATGCCAGCGAATACACCTTCAAGCTGCGCGCCGGGCACAAATGGTCCGATGGCGCGCCCGTCACAACAGAGGACGTGCGCTTCGCCTTCGAAAACGTGATCAGCAATGAGGAGCTGCGCCCCTCGGTCCCGACCTACTTGCGCAGTGGCAACGTTCCCGCCGGCGCCCCGGCAACGCTTGAGATCGTGGACGATACCACATTCAAGTTCGTATTCGACGGACCCTATCCCGGTTTTGCCGCCAGCTTGGTCAGCCTCGGTACTGGCTACCTCGATATCATCAAGCCCAAACACTACCTGGCTCAATACCATATCGAATATGGCGATGCCGATGAAATCGCCGCCGCGGTCGAAGAAGACGGCCTCGCCGGCTGGTTTGAACTCTTCAACCAGAAGGATGTCAGCGGCTGGTCAGAGAATAGCCTGGCGGCCATCGGCTTCCCGCAACTGGGACCCTGGGTCCGTGTCGAAGGTCCGGAAGAAGAAGTGGTAACCCAGCGCAATCCCTATTACTTCGCCGTCGATGCCGATGGCAATCAACTGCCCTATCTCGACGGGCGCCGCGCCGTTATCAACCAGTGGGGCATCATGGAAACTGCTGAATTGATGATGTTCGCCGGCGACGTCCACTACTTCTGGACAACCAGCCTGGCGAACTTGCCGCTGTTCATCGAAAACGAGGAGAACGGCAACTACGCCACCCACGTCTATCCCAATAAAGACTCGCGCATGTTCCACATCAACCTCACCTTCGATGACCCGACATGGCGGGAAGTCACCTGGGACGCGCGCTTCCGCAACGCGGTCATGCTGGCGATTGACAGTGAAGACCTGATCAACGCCATCTACTTCGGCCAAGCCAGTCTGCCGACGGTCGCGCCCAGCGATTACGATGTCGACGCCGCTAACGCCCTGCTTGACGACATGGGCATGACGGAACGCGATGCCGATGGCTATCGCCTCTCGCCTAGCGGCCAGCCCTTCTCGATCATGATCGAAGTTGGCGCCGGTGGCGGCGATTATTCCGACCCCGCTCCCTTCTTTGTGGATTACCTCGGCGATATCGGCATCAATGCCGACTTCCGCAATATCGATAGCGCCTTGCTCGGCGAACGCCGCGCTTCAAACGAGATGCAAGCCGGGATCAACTGGAATACCGCCCCGCTCTTCGCCGCGCACACCTTCCCCGATTACATTCCGAACTACAATTGGGGTCCGCTTTGGGGACAATGGTACGGCGATAATGAAACGGGCGAAGCGCCGCCGGACTGGATCATGGACCTTTACGCTATCCATGAAGATCTGGTCAGCCACCCGCCCGGCAGCGACGGATTCGTCGCCGCCTCCAGCGCCCGCGATGCCTGGCTCTACGACAACGTGCCCTTCTTCACCCATGTAGAGAATCCGGGTATTGTCCACATGTGGTCGAATTGCATCGGGAACGTGCCCGACGGTCCCTACCATCACGGATCCTGGTCGAGCCATAAGTTGATCTACATGATGCCTGACTGCTAGCAGCAAGCCGCAACCAGGTTAATCAAGAGGAGGGCTGGGGAACCCCCCAGCCCTCCTCTCTTATTTAACAAACCTCGTGCTCATCCCAGGAGAACGCTTGTTTTTCTGTGTCAGCGCGGCAGGTTTTTTCGCCGCCACCGAGCCACTTCTTTCAGTCAATTGCCCCCGTGCCGCGCTAAGTTGGGCCTCGCTTCATTGCTAGCCGCCCCGGACAGCCCGGCTATCGCGCCCTTGCATTCCACGCGCCAACAGTCAGCCCCTTGGCGCTGTTGACCTCAAGAGTTGCGCTTTCGCCGGCATCCAGCCAAAAATAGTTGTCGGACACTTCAAACGTGTCGAGATGCCCGGGCCGCGAGACATGGACGGCCACCGCGGGCAGCGATCCTGTGTTCGAGACGATTGCCTCCCTTCCATCAGCCTCCAAACGCAAATCGCTCTGCGGCAGCTTGAACAGGCTGCCCTTTACCGGCTCGTAATTGACGAAATAGAACGTGCGATCCGCCAGGGCGTCGTCTTTCCACACTTCCGCCACCACGAATAGCGGGACGGTATCCGTCTGCTCATAACTCAAGCTGAATTCGCCCAGCGCATGTGGACTTGTCACCCGGTCTCGGCCCGCAAAACTTGTGCTCTTAATCAACTGCAATTCCCCGTCATAGGCGCGGATGAGCACGCGCCATGAAGCATTTGCCAGTTCAGAGGCGTCATCCAAGAGATAGACCGGCAAGGACAAAGGCGTTCCCAAGTTGTTCAGGCTGTCGATTAGCAAACAGGCATGCAATGGCGCAAAGGCGTCCTGGAAAATGTAGTGGCCGATCTTGGGCGCGCCGTACCAGTCTATACAGGCCCATGACGCCGCCGGGTAATTGTCCGTCAACTTGTAATAGAGGGCCCCCGTGCTCTCTGGCCAGCGGCAGCGCGCGCGCTCCAGCGTATGCCGAATGCCCACCGCTTGTGACAACTGCGAACCTACCGTGTAGTCTTCCAGCGTGCAGTCGGCCGGAACAAAATAATTCGCGTATTGCATCAAGCGAGAAACGCCTTCGTACTTGTTGAAGACAGCCGTATGATACGCGAATGCGCCGTCCTCGCGCGGCGGCCACAAGTCTTGCTCGTCCTCCGGCAAATAGCGCAAGAGGGATTCGTAAACCGGGCTGCAGGCCAATCCGAATTCGCCGAAAAAGATCGACGTCATGTTTAGATTGTGGTCCAGGTGCTCGCGCCCCCAATAGCAATTGTAATTGTGCAAGCTGCCGCCCCAGGGCTCGGCGCGGTGATAGGGTCGCGTATCATCCAGTTCTATGCTCAGGCGGCCCATCATGTCGATCGCCGGACCGAAAGGCTGGCCCGATTCGTTGCCGGCGCCGTACATCGCCAGCGAGGGATGGTTGCGTATGCGCAGGGTGTTGCGCCGCACGGTTTCCTCCAGCATGCCGTACGGCTGCGTAACGTGGCTGTTCCAGGCTGTAGGCCACTCTTGCATCACCAAGATGCCATAGCGGTCGCAAAGATCGTAGAAATCGTCGGTTTCCGGCATGCCGCTTCCCCAGGGGCGCAGCATCTGTATGTGCTGCATGGCTGCCAGCTTGATGAATCGCTCATAACGTTCCCGGCGGAAATCCATCAGCGGATCAAGCGTGCACCAGTTGCTACCCTTGATGAACATCGGCTCGCCGTTGATGAGGAAGGTCCAATTGTACAGTTCCGGCTGCGGTCCCTGCGGCAATGGCGCCATTTCGATCGTGCGCAATCCCAGCGTGAAGGAACGAACGTCCGCCTCTCCGCCGCCGTCAGGCGCAAATGACACATTGACCCGGTAGAGATTTTGATCACCCATGTCGACCGGCCACCACAGTTTGGGATCTGGAACCTGGAATCGCAGAGTCTTCTTCAACTCGCCCCCGTCAGACTCGACCCGGATTTCAAAACTGTATCCCGCGCCGGCGAAGTTTTCCGGCTCGACGCTGCCGGATAGCGTGCCCGACCATCCGTCGGCGTCGCCGGCAAACTGTAGCGCGAGCTCGACAGTCCCCGCCTGCGCATCTATCGTTCTCGCGAATGGATGGTCCATTCGCACCGGCGCCTTGTCCCGTATCGACACCGACCGCCAAATGCCCAGCGAGGGCAAATTCGAATAGTGCCATCCATAGACGTTGTTGAAGACCACCGTGCCCATCCAACTCCCGTTATTGTCCGGGTTGGTGCCGCTGGGATTCCACGATTCGAACGGTATGGGTTCGAGCCGAACGATCAGCGTATTGTCCGCCTTAAGGAGCCCGGCAATATCAAAGTCGGGTCCGCCGAACATGCCCTCGTGGCCGCCCAGCATCTTCCCGTTGAGCCAAACCGTGCAGCGGTTAGCGACGCCCTCAAACATGAGCATGTCGCCTCTGAGTTTGGCCGGACGCGGGAAATCGCAGCGCATCCACCAGGTCTTGAAGCTCTCCTGGCGCGCAATCGCCTGGTTGAGCCCAAAACTCGGATCGGGAATGATGCCGGCCTCAACCAGCGCCGTGTGCACGCTGCCGGGAACAGTTGCCGAGATGCCGTCGCTCCACGTTCCGCCCAGCCGATCAGCAAGTTTGCCGCCTTCCGCCAACTGCCAAGCGCCGTCAAGCGACAAACTTTCCACCCCTTGTTGATGGATAATAGGCGAATCCGCCAAGACCAGCGATTCCGGTTCAGCATCCCAGGGCCTAATGCGAGGCGCAAACTGCTCGCGCTCAATCTCGTCCAGCGACTGAAGCGCCAGGCGCTCTGTCCGGTCAGTATCCAAGCTTTCCAAGTCATGATTCATAGTGCGCTCCATAGTAAGAACTGTACTTGTCAATAGTTTCAGATATTGCCTACCGGATAAGATACCGTATAACGACCTCCAACGCACACTGCGTCAAGAATAACATCCTATTCGGTTGAAATATTTCGTAGCCAGTCCTATACATGAGATCCTTAACCCAAAATAGGAACGACCTTGGTAAGGGCGACCAATCTGGTCGCCCGAAAAAGCCTGAAAAAAATACTAACGCGACCATATAGTCGCCCTTTCATAGCACATCCGTGCTAGCATCCCTTTACAACACAAACAATAGGAGGATACTTTTGAAGACCTGGCGCAAAATCCCCAAATGGAAACAGAATCAACCAACCGCATCCGATATGTC
>JAPOOU010000043.1 GCA_026713245.1 Chloroflexota bacterium | reverse complement strand
GGGGGCAAAATGAGGGCATCTTCCCAGCATTTGAGGACAAATTGCGCTTCATTGAGCGCTCGCGCCTGTTTACGTAAACCGCGTCGCTCATGCGACGACAAGGCTTACGATTTTGCGTGAGCGCGACATTCCTGGGACCTTTTCGCCGATTACGCGCCGAATGATTAGCCTAGGGCAATCGCATTGGTTTTGTTGAACACAGAAGTAGAACCAATAAAGTAATGCAACTTTCGCTAAGGCAACGATCGCGCCGTCGAGCGGCTGTGTCCCGCGCGCGCTCGGTGGTAAAATCAAATGCAACCGCCCCGGACAGGAGCAGCGCCCGTGTACAACCCTAAAGAACATCTCAAGCGACTCGTGGAAGCCCACGCGCCCAGCGGCTACGAAGCGCCCATCGCCGACATCCTGCGCGAGGACTGGGCCGACCTTGTCGATGACTTCGACAGCGACGGACTGGGCAGTCTGATCGGCATTAAACGCGCTACCCGCCCGGCAGAACAGAGGCGCAAGATCATGCTGGCGGCGCACATGGACGAGATCGGCTTGATGGTGCGCGAGATCCAAGACGGCTTTATCTATGTGCATCGCATCAGCGGCATTGATCCGCGCGTGATGATGGCGCAGCCGGTGCTGGTGCATGGCAAGCGCGCCCTGCCCGGCCTGGTGGCGACAGTGCCGCCGCACATGCTGCGCGCCGCCGACCGGGCGCAATACCCGCCCATCGACGCGCTGGTTGTTGATGTCGGGCTGCCCGCAGATGAAGTAGAAACCTTGGTCAGCGTCGGCGACCTGGTGACGGTCGACGCGCCCATGATTGAGCTCAAGGGGCGCAAATTGGCGGCCAAGGCCATGGACGACCGCGCTTGCATCGCCGTGATCACGACCTGCCTGCGCCTGCTGGGCGATATGCGCCATAGCTGGGAGGTCCATGCCGCCGCAACTGTGCAGGAAGAGGTGGGCTTGCGGGGCGCGACCACCGCGGCCAATCACATCGAGCCGGATTGCGCCATCGCCCTCGATGTCGGTTTCGCCGAGCAGCCAGGCCTCACAACCGGCGCGGGGAAACTGGGCGAGGGCCCGCAACTCGGTATCGGCGCCAACTTCCACCCCAAAATGGTCGCGCGATTGCAGGAAGTTGCCGCCTATTACGAAATCAAATGGCAAAGTGACGTCATGCCGGCGCGCACGGGCACCGACGCCTGGGCGATCCAGGTCTCGCGCGCTGGCGTGCCTACAGCGCTACTGAGCATCCCGCTGCGCAATATGCACTCGCCGGTAGAAACGCTCGATCTCAAGGACATTGAACGCTGCGGCCGCCTGCTGGCGCATTTCATCAGCGGGCTGGATGAGGACTTTGTGGATTACCTCTCGCTGTTACAGAATACTAAGGGTTAACCCGGGACATCACGTGTCGGTTGCTTCAGGGATCCAACTAAATATCAGCCGTTGAAACTCCCGGATTGGCTTTACACATCTTACAATATTGTAATTTGCCAAATGTGAAAAGTCGGGCTATGATTCAGATAGTTTGCTATTAGTATTCGATCCTTAACGGAGAACCTTGGACATGGCAATCGATGCGCAGCCGGAAGACAAGAGCGCTATTCAGCGAAGCGAGACCCATACCCTTAACGTGCAAGAGCAACGAATCGCAGACGCTATTATTGCCGCTCTTGATCCCCGATTAGGAGTCATTGAGTCCGATGTGAAAAGTCTGCGCGGGGATCTTGGAAGCCTGCGCGGGGAATTTGGAAGCCTGCGCGAGGATCTTGGAAGCCTGCGCGGGGAACTTGGAAGCCTGCGCGAGGAACTTGGAAGCCTGCGCGAGGAGTTTGGAAGCCTGCGCGGGGAACTTGGAAGCCTGCGCGAGGAGTTTGGAAGCCTGCGCGGGGAACTTGGAAGCCTGCGCGGGGAATTTGGAAGCCTGCGCGAGGAGTTTGACGTATCCAATGAAATCTGGCGAGAAATGCACAGCGACGTTGACGACTTGCTCCAATCCCAGAATATGATAATTGATGCGCTACGTGAAGCCGGCATAAGTGTTCATCAGGCCGCCAATGTCCGTCAAACCAAGTGACATTGACGTCTTTTGGAATGCGTCTATAAGCGGGAGGCATTTTAGGACACCGCAGATTCCGTGGGGTATCATCACTTACGCTGCGGTCGCCTGCTGGCGCATTTTATCAGCGGGCTGGATGAGGACTTTGTGGATTACCTGTCGCTGTTGCCGGACGATGAATCAGCCCGGTAAAGCGAGCGGCCGGGTGCAGGGCAATCCCGCCGCTAGTCAATAAACTGACGATGCCATTCTTCCAGCGTCAGCAGCGCCCACAGTTGCCGGTTGTGATCGCGCCTGCCGGAATGATGTTCCTTGATCAAGCGCTCGACGGCAGCGCTACGCCACAGACCGCGCTCCCGCGCGCGCCGGCTGAGCAGGATATCCCGCACCGGCGTCATATCCCGCCGCAACCAAGCGCCCAGCGGGATGCCAAAGCCGTGTTTCCGGCGATCGATGATCGGGTCCGGCAAGATGCCCCGAGCCGCTTTTTTGAGGATGAACTTGCCAAGCGCGCCATTGAGTTTGAGATTGAAGGGAATCGTCGCGGCATATTCGACCAATTCGTGATCGAGGAAAGGCGCGCGCGCTTCAAGCGAAGCGGCCATACTGCAGCGATCGGCTTTGATCAGCAGATCATCGGGCAAATAACTGCGCATATTAGCATTGAGCAAGCCCGCGACCGGATCATCCGATGCATCTATATAGCGTGAGAAATCGGCTGATTCAGGTCGGGCTGTCGCGGAGATCTCGCGGATCAGATCGGCGCTGAAGACCCGTACCAGGTCGAAGAAGCCGGCCGGGACGGACATGCCGGCCGCCTTCACGAAGCGCCGCGCCCGCCTGACCTTGTCGTCATAAGCCGTTCCCTCCGGCAACAGGGCAAGCAGACCGGAAAGTCCAGACCACAAGGGCTTTGGAAGAACTGACATCCGCTGAAAAAGTGAGGCGGCATAAAAGCGTTCGTAGCCCGCGAATAGTTCGTCGCCGCCGTCGCCGGTCAGCGCGACCGTTACCTGCTCTCGCGTCAACTTGCTTACCAGATGAGTCGGGATGGCGCTGCTATCGGCGAAGGGCTGGTCGTGACGCCAGACCAAATCAGCAAGCAGGTTCATCGCCTCTGGCCGGACGCGAAAGGTCTGGTGATCCGTGCCCAGCGCCTTCGCGACCTGCGCGGCGTAAGGGGTCTCGTCAAAACTGTCCTCCCCTTCAAAGCCGATGCTGAAGGTCTTGACGGCGGCGCTGCTATGACGGCGCATCAGAGCGACGATGAGGCTGCTATCCAGGCCGCCGCTGAGGAAGGCGCCCAGGGGAACATCGCTCATTAAACGCAGCTTGACCGCTTCCTCCAGTTTTTCGCGCAGCGGCTCGATATGGTCGGCGACCGCCGCTTGAGCATCGGGCCGGGCAACCGGCGGCAGCGCCCAGTAGCGCTGTTCTCGCCGCTGGCCCGCGGCATTGACGCGCAGGCAGGTGGCCGGCGGCAGCGCGAAGATATTTTGAAAGGCCGTATCCGGCGCCGGCAGGTATCCATAGCTGAGGTATTGCGCCAGGGCGCTGCCCTTCGTGGCGGCGAACGAGGAAAGACGCGGCACATGCGGGTGCGCAAGCAGGGCTTTGATCTCGCTGGCAAAAACAAAAATGTCGCGGTCATGGTAATAATAGAGCGGCTTCTGGCCCATTCGGTCGCGCGCCAAGAGCAGACGCTTGCGCCGCTTGTCCCAAAGAGCGATGGCGTACATCCCGCGCAAGCGCTTCCAACAGTCATCCCCGTACGCTTCGTATAGATGGACGATCGGCTCGCCGTCGCCGTCGCTGCGGAAGCGGTGCCCCCTTGCGCCCAGGTCCTGGCGCAAGTCGCGATAATTGTAGATTTCGCCATTGAAGACGAGAATGACAGACTCATCTTCGTTGGCCAGCGGTTGATCACTGCCGGGGATGTCAATGATGCTCAAGCGGCGCATGGCCAGTCCGACAGCCCGGTCGATGAAATAACCGGCGCCATCTGGACCGCGATGACGCAAGCGGTCGTTCATAGCGCGCAACAATTCCTCGCTCACCGGTTTGCCGTCGAAATGAATGACGCCGCAAATGCCGCACATGGCTGGATGCCCTTCTGATGAATGCCGTCATTCTAGCATCATTTACAGGCTATGCTCGTCTACCGCTTACTTCGGCATCTGACAGCGCGCGACCAAGTATAAAGGTTTGTACTATCCCGCGCTGAATTCGATAACCAGACTGTGGTCAAAGCAGTTAGGCTTACCAAGATGATAGCGCCGCAATCGCGCGCCATTCTTGGTCTCGACGGGATGTGTCGTGAAATGCTCAAACGCGAGTATGTTGCGATCTTCGTGGCTTGACCAAACCGCAGTCTTGCGTTACTCTAACGGAAGTAGCAGGACTAAGCAACATGGCATCAAAAACGCCGAATGAACGATTCACATCCTAGAATATGTAGCGAGAAATCTATTTGTCAAGCAGGCTTGGAATCTGAACAATCTCATCTATACCGCGATGAACACATCCTCCAAGAGTCGATTTGCACGAAACATGGGTCTTTTCGCCGATGAAAGAGACGAGGAAAAAAGCTGACTCGAGCGATCATAGAGGGTCAAAACATGTGGCTGCCGGCGCCATGCCAAGCCCTCAAGGTATGGCACAACATGGTGTAACCGGCAAGGGTGCGGCGCAATTCCAGAGTTCCAGAGCATCAGCTAAACCGTCCGAAGGCAAGCCAGGCAATCTGAATGACGTCATGACCGACAAGATCAACATGCCACTGTGGTTGCAGGTAATCGCTTCGATTAGCATCCCGGTTATCCTGGCGCTGTTAGCGCTTGTCGCATTGATAAACCCTCAATTTGCCGAACTGAGGACGCTCATAATTGAGAACCGCGATGACATCGCAGAGAATCGCGAAGCTATATCGGCACTGGACATCAAGCTATCCGGCGAAATATCGGCGCTGGATACCAAGCTATCCGGCGAAATATCGGCGCTGGACAGCAGGCTAACTGCCGAAATTTCGCGACTTGACAATCGAATTACGGTTGAAGTTACGCGCCTCGACAACAAGTTCGACGCGCTCGCCAATTTGATGATCGTCGCCCTTAGCAACGGCGGGGCTACCGAAGCGGAACTTGTCGCAATTTGGGAATCCGTTCGCAATCCAGAATGAGCGCGTTTACCGACGCATCAACTAGGCAATCTCTGGCCGGCGCAAATGCCAATCGGTCGCCATTTGATAGGCCTGGCCCAGTTTCAGCGCCGTCGGCTCGGTATAGGGCGCGCCCAGGATCTGCATGCCAATCGGCAAACCTGTCGCGTCAAAACCACAGGGAACGCTCAAGCCGCATAATCCCGCCAAATTGGCTGATATCGTCAGCACATCCGCCAGGATCATCTGCAGCGGATCCTCGGTCATCTCGCCGAACTTGAAGGCGGTCGTGGGCGCAACCGGCGCCACCAGGGCGTCTACTTTTTCAAAGATGGCGTCAAACTCTTCCCGGATGAGCGTACGCACGGCTTGCGCCTTGCCATAATAGGCGTCGTAGTATCCGGCCGAGAGCGTGTATGTGCCAAGCATGATGCGCCGCTTCACCTCCTCGCCGAATCCGCGGCCGCGCGTCAGCTTGTAGGTATCAATCAGGTCCGCCCCTTCGGCGCGCGCGCCGAAACGGACGCCGTCGTAACGGGCCAGGTTGGCGCTGGCTTCCGCCATGGCTATGATGTAGTAGGCGGGCAGGCAGTATTCGGCGTGCGCGAGACTGACCTCTTGCACATGGGCGCCCATGTCCTCGAGCAGCGCCACCGCCGCAAGAACGGTCTTTTCGACATCGGGTTGCAATCCTTCCGCGAAATACTCCCGCGGCAATCCGATTCTCATGCCTCGCGCGTCGCCAGCCATCTCGGCGACATAGTCCGGCACGCCAACCGGCATACTGGTCGAATCGAGCGGATCGTGTCCGGCGATAACAGCCAGTACCCGCGCTACATCTTCCACCGATCGCGCGAAGGGACCGGTCTGGTCGAAGGAGGAACCATACGCGATCAGACCATAGCGCGAGACACGTCCGTAACTCGGTTTGATGGCGCTGACGCCGCAGAAAGACGCCGGCTGGCGGATGCTGCCGCCGGTATCACTGCCCAGGGCCGCCATCGCCATCTCCGCAGAAACAGCCGCCGCGCTGCCCCCGCTGCTGCCGCCGGGCACACGCTCAAGGTTCCAGGGATTGCGCGTGGGGAAGTAGCCGCTGTTTTCAGTGGTCGAGCCCATGGCGAATTCGTCCATGTTGAGCTTGCCGAGCATAACGGCGCCCGCCTCCTGAAGGCGCGCTACGGCGGTGGCGTCAAATATCGGCAGGTACCCTTTGAGGATCTTGGAGCCGCAGGTCGTTTCAATACCCTTGGTGGAAAGCACGTCTTTCAACGCTACAGGAATGCCGAGCAAGGGCCGGTCGTCCCCCGCCGCTCGCGCTTGAT
The DNA here is from genome assembly GCA_026713245.1 of Chloroflexota bacterium. Lineage (GTDB taxonomy): Bacteria > Chloroflexota > Anaerolineae > Aggregatilineales > Phototrophicaceae > UBA6055. The sequence goes on along the minus strand of JAPOOU010000043.1, from coordinate 11,896 downwards.
CGGCCGCTTTTGCCCCCTCCAGCGCCAGGTCGGCGGTCGTGCAAAGATAGGCGCGGACGCGCGCGTCTAACGCTTCGATCCGCCGCAAATGGGCCTCGGTCAATTCCAGCGAACTGATCTCGCGCTTCCGCAGCCGTTCCAGCGCCTGGGTAATGGTCAATCGCGTGAGTTCTGTCATATATTCAGTCCGCCGGTTGGGGTCGTTATCGGGGGAAGAGTATAGCACAGCAAAAGAGCAAGTTGCCTGCTGAATTAAATTGTAGCCGCTCGGCGCTCTCGGTGACCTCGGTGGTTAGAATCTCGCCAGCTAATGCCCGCGCCGTGCAATCTCCGCCCAGTGCCGCCGCACCTGTACGCGCGTATCTTTGACGTCCCCGTCGTTATCGATAATCACATCGGCCCGGCGCAGCTTGTCTTCTTGCTTGTTCTGCGACGCGATGCGCTGCCGGGCAATGTCCTCCGGCAAGCCGCGCTCGCTCACCAGGCGCCTTAAGCGCGTCTCCGGCGCAGCGTTGACCACCCAAACGGCGTCGACGATATGTCGCAGATCTCCTTCGAGCAGCTTGATCGCTTCGATGACCACAACCCGCTGCTCGGCGCCCCGAATGAGTTGGCGAATCCGTTCCCGGATTGGGGGATGCGTGATGGCCTCCAGCGCCCTTAATTCCGCTTGATCCGCAAATACGATTTTGCCCAGGGCGGCGCGATTGATCTCGCCGTCCGCGCCGATAATGCCCGCGCCGAATTCTTTAACCACGTCGTCGAATGCCGGACCACCGCGCAATATCACTTGATGCGCGACCTGGTCGGCATCAACGACTGCCGCGCCCAGGTCAACCAGGAACTGGGCGACGAGACTTTTTCCAACCGCAATGTTGCCCGTCAGCCCGATCAGGTACTTGTCCGGATTGTTTTCGCTCATGCTGATGCCTCCTGCGATCAGGCGCCTAATATAAAGGGTAAACAAAGGCGCTCGCAAGTCACGACTCGGCTGGCAGCGCAGCCAAGTCAGTTGAAACAAAGGACAGCAACCACGTTACAGCCGGTTGGGGGTGATCTGATGGGTCGCCCGACGAGACTTGGTATGTCGCCCCTTAGTTTTTAATGCATGAATGAACCGCGCAGGGTTCTGGCATTAGCCGACCCATTATTTCGGCGCAATGTGTTTGTAAGCTGTGGCGCTCGTGCGTTCAGCAATAGTTAGAAAACCTGAACGCGTGAACATCTTTTCGCCATATGCTAGAACATTAGTGCTAATCTTGCCTCAGATAAGAAAAGACTCCCATGCACGGACGGCCTCCTTTTTCCGTTCCCGTTACCAGCCGGAGGGCGAGCTGTGGGAGTCTTTTCTTATCGTATTTTAGGAACCGCGTCGCTCATGCGACGAGACGGTTTATAGTTTTCTGCGAACGCGGCAGGACAATTCGCTGCCGCCTAGCGGCTTAGTCCGTATGGAGAAGGAGTTTGGGTCTCAAATGGCGCGAAAGTACGCACTTGATACCAAGATTGACGCGCTCAATCAGATCGACCAGAACGATGGCGATGTAGCTGTGGTCAGCGACATGCTGGAGATTCCGGAGCGCACGCTGCGCGGCTGGCAGAGCGCTGAGAGCGATCTGCGTAGCAGGCAGCGAAACCGGCAGCGTCGCCAGCGAGAAAGGTTGACGGTTGAATTGCAGTTGGGGATGCTGGAACGCGGTCGGGCGATCCTGCAGCAGATGGACGCCGAAACCCTAGACAAGGCGCCATTGAATCAGTTGGCGTCAGCGCTGGGCGCGCTGGTCAATCACGCGTTGAAACTGGAGGAGGTGATAGAAGAAACTGATGAGCGAGAAGAAGAAAAAGTTATACGATTCGAATACTTCTATGATGGTGCCGTTCAGGAAGTTCCACCATGGACAGGCGCAAGTGAGGGATTTGACCGCTCGCTTCAAAGTAGTGGCGTGTGGGAGGCGCTGGGGCAAGACCGAGCTTGGCAAGACGATACTGCTGCATCAGGCGATAGAGGAGAAAAAGCGCGCATGGTGGCTGGCGCCGACTCATCTGATGGCGAGCCAGGTCTGGCGGGACTTGAAAGCGAGCGCGAGGCGCTTGCCTGACCTGGCGACCAGTGAGAGCGAACGACGTATTGACGTGCCCGGCGGCGGCATGATCGCGGTCCGCAGCACGCATTATCCGGACAATTTGCGCGGCGAGGGCTTGGATCTGGCCGTGCTGGACGAAGCCGCTTATATGGAACCGCGCGTCTGGCCAGAAATCGTTCGGCCGATGTTGACGACGACCCGGGGCAGCGCCCTGTTTCTGAGCACGCCTTTTGGGCGCAACTGGTTCTACGATCTGTTTCAGAAGGGCATCGACGCCCGCTATCAGCCGGAGTGGCAGTCGTTCTGGTTCCCGACAGACAGGAATCCGAATATCGCTGCCGAAGAGTTGGAAAGCATCCGCCGTATGACAACCGAGCATATCTGGGGCGCGGAATACCGAGCGCGCTTTGATGACGACAGCGGTCAGGTCTTCCGGGGAATCCGCGCCGCCATCGCCAGGGATCCCTATCCGCAGGCCATCGCCGGGCGCCTTTACGTAGCAGGTGTGGATTGGGGGCGCGATCGCGACTACACCGTTATCGTTATCATTGACGCGGAAGAGCGGCGCATGGTCGCCCTGGATCGCTTCAACCAGATCGGTTGGGGCTTGCAGCGGGGGCGGCTGCGCGCAATCTGTGATCGCTGGGGTCCGCAACAGATCTGGGCGGAAGCCAACAGCTTCGGCTCGCCCAATATCGAAGCGCTGTTGGAGGAAGGACTGCCGATGCGCAGTTTCACGACCACCTCAAAGAGCAAATCGCCCTTGATCGAATCCCTCGCGCTGGCGATTGAACGCCAGTTTATCAGCTTGCTTGAGCATCCGGTGCTGCTGGCGGAGCTGGCCAGCTATACACTGCAGCGCTTGCCAGGCGGGGGCTATCGCTATGGCGCGCCGCCAGGCATGCACGACGACACCGTGATGGCGACAGCCCTGGCATGGCACGGCGTGGAGAAGAGAGGATCGCGGATCGGATTCGCTTGAGCCGCCCTCACCCCAATCCTCTCTCCCGTAAAGCGCTGAGTATTCGATGCTACACGGGACTATAGCGATGCGTCAGCCAAAGGCGCAGCGCTGTGTCGGCGGTCAGTGTCAACGCGACCTACGCGACCTGATCCCTACAAGGATCATCGCGAGAATTGTAAGGCTTGTCCGCTACTCTGGAAGTCGCGCCCACCTTTGGTCTACCCCCTCAATCCCCCCATAGCAATGGGGGGAAGCTTGTTTCAACGTTGCCCCAACACGAGTTTTCTGATTATGCACGTATGGATAACTGCGTTTTTCAAGCGCGGGCGCGCTACGTAAGCGCCCCCTCTCCCCTTGTGGGAGAGGGGTGCAAAAACGGCTGCAAACAACACAGTAGCGGACAAACCTTATCGGGGGCGACGTGGTATGTCGCCCGAAAAACACCGAAATAATTTCAAGTTCGCGGCAGTATCACGCATGATGTAAAGATGTCCGCTCCTCAGCTTATATAGAGGGACCGGGCGATCAGGGGCATTGACGCAGAACCTAGCGGGCGACAACCATGCCTGATACAATGTCGAAACTTTCGCTGGGATATCGCTTGGCAAGAAGCGGAGTTCGGGAGACTTGACGATCATGAGCAACCCCCTGCTGGACATACAGAGACATGGGCAAAGCGCCTGGCTGGATTATATCCATCGCCAAGACCTGCAAAACGGGGACCTTCAGCGTCGGATCGACGAAGAAGGCGTACTTGGCGTCACCTCGAATCCATCGATTTTCCAAAAGGCGATCGGCGATTCCGATACCTACGACGAAGCCATCTTGACGATGCTTGATCTGGAAGCGGCGGACATATACGAAGCGCTGGCTATCGAAGACATCCAAAACGCGACTGACCTCTTTCGCCCGATCTATGAGCGCAGCTACGGCGGCGATGGTTATGTCAGTCTGGAAGTGTCCCCGCTGCTGGCGCACAATACCCAAGGCACGATTGACGAAGCGGCGCGCCTCTTCCAGACCGTTGACCGGCCCAACCTGATGATCAAGATACCGGCCACGCCCGAGGGGCTGCCAGCCATCGAAGCGGCGATCGCCGCCGGCATCAACGTCAATGTCACGCTGATTTTTGCCATCGAGAATTACGAAGCGGTCGCCGAGGCCTTCATCCGCGGTCTGGAGCGGCGCGCCGCAGCCGGCGAAGACGTCGCGCGCGTGGCGTCGGTCGCCAGCTTCTTCCTCAGCCGCATTGACGTCATGGTCGATCACATTCTCGAAAACAACATCCGCGCGGCGCAACTGCGGGGGGATACGGCCCGCATCGCCTCTAACAGCAAACTGCTGGGGCAGACCGCCGTCGCCAGCGCCAAAAAAGCCTATCGCTCTTTCCAGCGCATCTTTGACGGCGAGCGCTTTGCCGAATTACGCTCGGCCGGCGCGCAGGTCCAACGTCCGCTCTGGGCGTCGACCAGCGCTAAGAACCCGGCATATCCCGATACCATTTATGTCGATAACCTGATCGGACCCCATACGGTCAACACCTTGCCGCCCGCGACCCTGGCCGCTTTCAAGGACCACGGCGTCGTTGCCGAAACGCTGACGCGGGACGCCGGCAGTTTTCTGCCGCCGGACGAGGTCATGGATCGCCTGCTGGAGGTCGGGATCGATTTGGGACAGGTGACCTCGCGCTTGCAAGATGATGGCGTGGACGCCTTCATCGAAGCCTTCGAAACCTTAATCTCGCAAGTGGCGGCCAAGCGCACCCTGCTACAAAGCGGCATCATGGAACGAAGCAAGCTGGCGCTGGGCATTTATCACGGCGAAGTAGACCGGGCGGTCGCGCAACTGGGGGGCGACTTCGCCATTCAGCGGCTTTGGAACAAAGACGGCAGTTTGTGGAAGAACCACGGTCCCACGATGGAGAAGATCGTGGACCGACTGGGCTGGCTCGATACCGACAGAACCATCGACCGCGAGCGGCTGCGCGCCCTGCGGGAAAGCGTCCGCGGGAGCGGCCTCAAGCACGTCGTGCTGCTTGGCATGGGTGGTAGTTCGCTGGCGCCGGAAGTGCTGGCCGATACCTTTGGACCACAAGAGGGCTTCCCGAGTCTGATCGTGCTCGACAGCACCGACCCCGCTCGCATCCGACAAGTCGAGGCTGAGATTTCGCTCGACGACACCCTCTTCATCGTCGCCAGCAAATCGGGCGGCACTATCGAGACCCTGGCGCTCGACCACTACTTCTGGGAAAGGACCGGCGGCGCTGGCGAGCAATTCATTGTTATCACCGATGCCGGATCGCGCTTGCAGCATATCGCCGAGGAAGCCGGCGTCCGCGAGATCTTTCTCAATCCGGCTGACATCGGCGGGCGGTATAGCGCGCTGAGCTACTTCGGCCTTGTGCCGGCGGCGCTGTTGGGCCTGGATCTGGACGGGCTCTGGGAGAGCGCCGATACCATGATGGCCTCCAATCGCGAATCGATCCCCGCGCATTATCATCCCGGCATCCTGCTGGGCGCGGTTATCGGCGCCCTGGCCAAAGAAGGCCGCGACAAGGTCAGCATCTACACCTCGGAATCCCTGACGAGCTTCGGCAACTGGGCGGAGCAACTCCTGGCGGAAAGCCTGGGCAAAGAGGGAGTAGGCGCGCTGCCGGTTGTCGGCGCGACTATCGGCCGGCCGCATGATTATGTTAGCGACAGGCTCTTCATCTACCTGCGCGTCGATAACGATCCTGATGTCGTCGAAAAGGACGCGGCGATACGGGCGCTGCGCGAAGCGGGACACCCCCGTGTGACCATCCGCGTAGCGGAGAAAAACGGCATCGCCGGCGAATTTTTCCGCTGGGAATACGCCACCGCCATCGCCGGCAGCTTACTGGGCGTGAACCCCTTTGATGAACCCAATGTCACCGAAGCCAAAGAGGCGACCAAGGCGCTGCTGCAAATATACAGCGACAGCGGGCGCCTGCCCTCTGATGAGCCGATCATGACGCGTGACGGCCTGCAGATGTACGCCGACGCAGCCACCCTCGAGCCGCTGCGCGAGCTTTGCCAGCAGCACGGCTATGACGGCGGCGACGTTGTACAGGTGATCGCCGCGCAGATGGCGGGAACACATGCCGGTGATTATTTCGCGTTTCTGGTTTATTTCAGTCCCGATGATGAAGAAAAACACTTGATCCATCACATTCAGCGCCGGCTGCGCCATGTCACCAAGCGCGCCGTCACCATCGGCTACGGTCCGCGCTACTTGCATAGCACGGGTCAGTATCACAAAGGCGGCGGGGACAACGGCGTCTTTTGGCAGCTGACCGCCGACGCCGCGCCCGATCTGGCTATTCCCGGCTTTGATTTCAGTTTCGGTACGCTCTTCGCCGCGCAAGCCGCCGGCGACCTGCAAGCCCTGCATAATCACGAACGGCGGGCTATCCGCTTGCACTTGACTGGCGACCGGGCCGCAGGCTTGCGGAAACTGCTGACCGCGATCGACTTCGTGGAATCGCGGCGGGGGTAGCGCGCGTACGGGCGACCTCGTAAAAAAACCAGAGATTCACCACAAAGGCGCAGAGAACACAGAGAGTATATTTCGGGCGACATGGTATGTCGCCCCTGTTTACGTAAACCGCGTCGCTCATGCGACGGGAAGGCTTACGATTTTGCGTGAGCGCGGCATTCCTGGGACCTTTTCGCCGATTACGCGCCGAGCGGCTACGGGTTTCGACTTACATGACATCTGGTGGGACAGCGAAAAAAACAAAAAGCCCGCCTGTTGAGAGGCGGGCTTGGTCTAGGAATTCGGACTTGACTTACTCAAGCAGGGCGACATTGCTGGCTTGCTTGCCCTTCCGCCCCTCCGTTATAAGGAATTCGACGCGCGCGCCTTCATCAAGCGTGCGGTAGCCAGCACCTTGAATCTCCGAATAGTGAACGAAAAGGTCATCGCCGCCTTCTTGGGAAATGAAGCCATATCCCTTTTCGGCGTTGAACCATTTCACGGTACCTTGCATACGTTCTTCTGACATTACTGCTTGCTCCTGACAAAAATACGATTAACGGGGTATTGCCAAAGTCTGTTTACCATCGGCGCGAACGTCATTGTCGACGACGAACCGATGCGAGAGGATGACTATCCAGCACAAAGCATCGACGCCGAGGCGCCGAGTTGTCGTTGTACGAATCTCATTCTCTTCGAGGGACTTATGGGTGCATACCCACTGCACCAATGTGGATAAAGCCGACATAGCTGCCTTTTTTGCCACGTTGCAGGAGCAGTATATCATCTATTTTGCGGACAGTCCATAGCGACTTGTGCATTTGTGGAGAGACATTGATTCTGCAGCCGTACCAAAGCTGATTTTCGGGCGAAATGATAGGTCGCCCGAAAAACAAGCCGGAATCGGCAGGGTTTGTCACGACTTTCTGCCCAACGAAAAACTGTCCAGTCCTCAGATCTTTGTGAGGGAGGGGCTTGGGGTGGGGGCGAGTTAGTATTTCAACAGACTCTATCTGATCGCCCGTTTCTACTATTGCAAATGCGGCTGCGGGCGACCAGGTTGGTCGCCTCTACAATTTTTACATTAGTGTTGCGTATCATAGGGCCGAATCCGATTGAGCAGATCCGCCAGGAAAGGGCCAATCAAGATCATGAAGAGCGGCGCCATAGAGGCGTAATAGCGTGGCTCGATGGCGGCGGCTATCGCGATCAATATCAGCCCGGTTAACAGCATGGCCGCGGCCGTGACCAAGAGCCAATCACGCCGCCAAAATGCCGCGACCAGCGCCAGGGGCGTCAAGAGCTTGATCAGATTGAGGGCCGGGAACAGCGCGCTATAGGCAACAACTCCGGGCCGCCACAAACGATGCCCATTGTAGGTCGCGCTTTCCGCCCGCTGAAAGCCCAGCCATCCCTCGTCCAGCCAGGTCACCTGCTCGGGCCTGTCGACGTATTGAAGCGGAAAGGAAGGGGCGCCAGGGTGCTGGATCAACATGTTGAAGACCGCGTCCTTATGCGCCACAGCCAGTTTCAAAAGGTCATGCGAAACGGTTTCGGCGTAGACATCGTAGAGCAAGGCATCAGCGGGACAGGGACCGAGGTACCAGTAAAGGGCCGCCGGGAAGACGATGTCGATTTCCTCTTGCGCTTCGCCATAGGGCTGCGCCAGAAAAGCGGCTTTTTCCTCGGCGCTCACCCAGGGACCGGGAATCTGCCAGAGCGGGTAAGTATCGCCGAAGAAATCGACGCTGCGCCCGGGCCGCAGCGTCAGCAATTGGGCGTAGATTGTCGAGTGCGGTCCATTGGAAGCGCGCATCTCGAAGTTCTCTTCCGGCAAGCTGGCCACCAGTGTCGCGCCGGCGGTGCAACTCAACGTGGTTGTGCCGGTTGACGGGATGTGAATCAGGGCGATGTATGCCCCCAGGATGCCAGCGCTGATGACACCGACTATGCTAAATAGCGTCAGACGCTGCCGAAACGGCAAATGAGTCCACATGAAGAAGCTCAAACCAAAGATCGCTATCAAGGGCGCGTAGTTGAAGCGCGTAAAACTCATGACGCCCAGCCCGACCGCGGCCAGGGCCACCAAGCCCAAGCGCCTCCGCAGCGATGCTGACCAAGCGAGTTGCGCCAGCCAGAAGGCGCTGACGGTCGCCAGCGCCAGCAGCCAGCCGGGCAATTGAAAATGCGCCCACTGCAAATTGAATGGATCTACAAGAACCAGAAGCGCGGTGATGAGCGCGCCGCGGCTGTCAAAGCGCCGGCGCATGATGTCGTACACCAGAAAAGGTACGGCGCTGCTTGCCAGGACTTGCACGAGCAGCAAGGCGCGCTCCGACCAGCGGCCGAAGTGATGAGTCAGCGTCTTGAAGGGCGCCATGACCAGAGCATAGCCGGTGTTGTAACGCACGTTACCCACCAGAAAGTTGCCCTGGGCGACTTCGCTGATCAAGTATTTCTGCGCTGATTCATTATCGTTGTTGCTGCCCGCGCCCAGCGGATAGCTGACGAACATGACAGCTTGAACCAGGGTGGTTGCCAGCAAGAGCAGCCACAGGTGGCGGCGGTCCAATGGACGGCGTGGCAAACAGGCGCTGCTTTCGTTCATTTGGATTCCAGAGATTGGAAAGTTGCGTTTTCAGCCTAGCGCAAAGTGGAAATCGCCGCAAGCCTGCCGGGTCAGGGGTCATTTACTACAGCTGCTCGGCGGCAGCAAAAGAGTCTGCCGCCGAGCGGCTACATTTTCGCGATGAACCCCCTCGGGATCAGCCTTGGCTGACCCGTTGCTTATTGCATCCAGTCGCGTGCCGCCCTGCGACCGAACGCGCCAACTCATACAGTCTCGGGACCTGGGCGGCGATGACGTCGGCGTCGCTGCGCCAGGCGAAGAGCTCGCCGATCCCGCCATATTCGAATGCCATAGTCGCCGGTTCGCGCCAGTGACCGTCACGAATCTGCCCTACTGCCCATTCGGCGATGGACCAATCATCGTCGGTCATAGCGAAGTGATCTTCGCGCACATCGAACTCGTTCTTGTAAGGCAAAATGCCGACCACGTGCAATTCGCGCAGGGCAGCGACGGGCATGGCATTAAGATAGGCGCGCACATCCGTCCGTCCCGTGCCCTCGCAAGCGCGGATCGCGTGGGCGACATCCAGCAGCAAGCCACAGCCGCTGCGGCGGACTATTTCGCTGACCACCGCCGGATCAACCACCTCCGCCAGCAGACCAGGGTCCCAATTGGCCATCGGATAGGGTGGAGTTTCGACAACCACGTTTTCGTTGCCGAAACTGCGCCCCAGCCGATCGACCCATGCTATCGCTTTCCTGATCACAGCTTCCGGCGTCACGGGCGCGCCGTCGGCAAAGTCGCTCGCGGAGACGGCGAGATGTGTGTTGACGACGAGGGTTTCTGTGCTCGCCAGCCAGTCACTAATGACCGCTTCATCATGTTCTTTCGCATAAGGTCCGCCGGCGATGTTGCCAAAGTGGATATAGGCGCCCGGTCCCAGCTGCATTTGCGGCCGCAGTTCTTCCCAGGGCGGGAACTTGAACAGATCGACCTGAATTCGATTGTCTTGCCAAAGTTGCAGGGCTTCCGGCGAATAGTTTATGGCGAATTTCATGGTTTGCTCCTGGTCAATCTTTCGACAGCCAATCATACACGCCGGACCACACGATTCCGCAGGGAGTGGAGAAAATCGCGGATAAGGCGCCATTACGGGTTCAATACGCGGGGATTCGCCACAGCCGCTCGGCGCGTAACCGGCGAAAGGGTCTGCAACGCTCGCACAGAAAATGTACGCCAGGCATGTCAGCGTCGCAACACGCCAGACGAGCCATTAGCTCGCCCGAATCTACAATTGGAAATGCGGCTGCGGGCGACCAGATTGGTCGCCCCAACGGTTTTCGACTTGATTTTAGATTGTGTTTTGGCCAGTTAATTGAATAGAGGCACAGAGCGCGCAGGGACTTTTTGGAAAACGACTTTCCGCCTTTGCAGTTCAATCAATGATTGAATTACAGCCGACTTCGATACACTCCCATTCCGCAGCGCGTCTAGCCGATGCGCGCGCGACTATGTTATGATGTTAGGGTACATCGGCGCTCTTGGCGGGACTTGATGACGACCTTCCTTCTGATACGACATGCAGTCAATGATTATGTGAAAACCGGCAAACTGGCAGGCAGAATGGCGGGCATTCACCTCAACGAAGAGGGCAAAGCGCAGGCGGGTGCGCTGGGCCGCCGCCTGGCGACGGCGCCGCTTGACCATATCTATTCCAGCCCGATGGAGCGCACCATGGAAACCGCCTGCGCGCTGGCCGCGCATCACCCGAAGTTGACGGTGGAGACGCTGGAAGGCATCAGCGAGGTCCACTACGGCGATTGGCAGGGCAAGGCGATCAGCGATTTGCAGCGGCGCAAGATGTGGAGCGTGGTGCAGGAATACCCGTCTCGCGCGCGCTTTCCCGGCGGCGAAACCATGCGAGGCGTACAGGCGCGAATTGTCAATGCTATCGAAGCCTTGGCGCCAAAGCATCCGGACCAGATGATCGCCCTGGTATGCCACGCGGATCTGATCAAGATGGCGCTGGCGCATTACCTGGGCATGCACCTCGATGTCTTCCAGCGCATCGTCATTTCGCCGGCGTCGATCAGTACCTTGCACATGGGGCATAGCCGTCCCTTTGTCTTGGGCATGAATGATGTCGCGCACGTCCTGGAATTAAAGAAAGACGCCGGCAAATAGTCGCAGACATAGGTTGTGGGAGCTGTCATGTCAAATGTGATTGAACTCAACCCGGTCGATTTTGTGACCGTCGGCACCATTGGGCCCAAGGGCCAACGCACCTTCCATCTGCAAGCCGGGCAAGACAACCGCATCGTCTCCTTCACCATCGAAAAGGAACAGGCGCAGGCGCTTTCCTCGGCGATCTCCGAATTGCTCGCTGATATAGACGAGCGCGACAATAGCAAAACAGACGCCGATTTCAGCGAACTCGATATGGATCTGCGGGAACCCATTGAACCGCTATTCCGCATCGCGCAGATGGGGCTGGCATACGAGGCGCACAATAACAAGATCATCTTGATCGCGCAGGAATATGTGCCGCAAAGCGAAAATGAGTTTGACGAGAGCCTCGACGACGATGACGACGATGAAGAAGTCGATTTCAGCATATTTGAAGGTGGACCCGGCGACCCGCAGGTGGTGCGCATGTGGTGCAGCCGCGAGCAGATGCGGGCGCTCAGCCTGCACGCGATGGACACGGTGAAATCGGGCCGCCCGGACGCCAAGCAAAACGGCCGCATCATCTTCTACTGGACGTGACGCGCGCTTGCTTATCCC
>JAPOOU010000185.1 GCA_026713245.1 Chloroflexota bacterium | reverse complement strand
GCTGACGGCGCGCAAGCCTCGCCCGGTTTTGGCGATGCCCTGGCTGTCGCGGAGGTACACGCGGCGATGATCCGCTCTTGGCAGAGCGGCGCCTGGGAAGACGTGGGATGCATTTCTAGTGCCTGATAGCCCTGTTTCCATGCCCCTTGCCGATTGTAGACAGAGTGGTGCGCCGTGGTCAGCCCAATGATCAAACTTGCCCTGCGCGGCGCGCTGTTCTATGTCACGGACGATCCCTTTCTGAATCCGCCGGAAGATTGCACGGTATACGAGTCGGACGGGATTATCGTCATCGAGGGCGGCAAGATTTCGGCAGTCGGAAGCGCGGCCGAGATTTTGCCGGCGCTGGCGGATGATATTGAAGTACGGCGCTACGCGCGCTCGATCCTGATGCCCGGTTTCGTCGACGCGCATATCCATTACCCGCAAGTCGAGATCATCGGTTCCTACGGTACGCAACTGCTGGAATGGTTGAACAAGTACACCTTCCCGACCGAAGCCAAATTCAACGATGACGAGCACGCCAAGCGCATCGCCCAATTCTTTGTCGCCGAGCTGTTCCGCAACGGCACGACTGCCGCCTCGGTATTTTGTACGTCCGCGCCGGGTTCCGTCCACGCCATATTCGAGGCGGCGCAGCAGCGCAACATGCTTATCCTGGCGGGCAAGATGATGATGGACAGCCATGCCCCGGCCGCCATCCTAGATACGGCGCAATCGAGCTACGACGAATCCAAAGCCCTGATCGAGCGCTGGCACAAACGGGGACGCTGTCTATACACGGTAACGCCGCGCTTCGCCCTCACCAGCAGTCCCCGGCAATTGGAATTGGCCGGCTCGCTGATGCGAGAATTCGATGACCTGCGACTGCAGTCGCATATTTCCGAGAACCTGGCGGAGATCGCACGGGCAAAGGAATTGTATCCGCAGCGGGAGCATTATACCGACATCTACGAATACTTCGGATTGCTGGACGAACGAGCGATATACGGCCATGGCGTTCATCTGTCGGAAGAGGAAATGCGCCGCTTCCACGAGACCGGCGCCAATATCGCCCACTGCCCCACCTCGAATTTTTTCATCGGCAGCGGTCTCTTTGATATCGCCAAAACCAAAGCCGAAGCCCGTCCGGTCACGGTGGGATTGGGAACCGATGTCGGCGGCGGCACCAGTTTCTCCATGCTGCAAACGATGAACGAAGCTTACAAAATGGCGCAGTTGCGCGAGATCTCGGTCACGGCGATTCAGAGCTTTTATCTGGCGACGCTGGGCAGCGCCCAAGCGCTTGGTATTGCCAACCGCGTCGGTACGTTAGAGGTCGGTCACGACGCCGATATCATCGCCCTTGATCCGCGCGCGACGCCACTGCTGGAGTTGCGCAGCCAGGTGGCGGAGACCTTTGAAGAGCTCTTGTTCGCGCTGATGATCTGCGCCGACGACCGCGCTATCGAGGCGACCTATATTGCCGGCGAAGCGGTATATCTGCGTGATTCCGCCTAGCCGACGCGGATCCGCGCCAGCTCCACGTAGTCGCCATCCCCGACCGGAAGACGCGCCCTCGCGTCATTGATGTCGTAAAGACCGGCGATCAGCTTGTAGTCGCCAGGGGACAAGTCATCCGGCAGCAAGAGCGCGTGATTGTCTAGCGCCGGTACGCCAGGCTTCCAGTCCACAGTCTTCGCCAGACCGCCGCCCGGTTCGCTGTCCCGCTGCGCTACAAGCAAGCCCTCAGCGTCAAGCAGTTGCAAGAATACTTTGTAGCGCGTTGCGACCGGCGCATCGGCAATCCAGGTAAACTGAACCTGCAGGACATCGCCAGGCAGCGCCTCCTGCGCGCTTATGGCGACCGAAGCCAGCAAGATCTGTTTGCCGAAGCGCGCGTCCAGCGGCCGCGCTTGGCTGAAATCTGCCGGGCTGACGTATCGCGCGTAGCGCAGATCACCGACCCAGTCGTCGCTGATCTCGAAGGCGCTTCGATTGAGCGTTGCTTCGACAATGCCCTCCGGGTCTTGTTCCGCCGCGCCATAAAAGATGACGTGCAAACGCTCGTGCGAAGCGACGATCTCTTTCACTTGCGCGCGCGTCGATTCGACATCCGCCGTGAGGGGCAAGCCGTAGACGGGCGCCTCCGCGCGATAGTAATAGCGCAGGACCTCCGCGAATCCGGCTGCGCTGACGATTAAAGCATCGCCCGCCTGCAGTTCGCTTTCGATTCGTCGGGTCATGCCGCGGATGTCATCACGTTGAAAGTCGGCGTGATGATAGAGTATCGGCAATCCGTTGAATTGCGCCAGGAGCACACCGGCCGAAGCGACCACCGCCGCCAGCCGGGGCATAAAACGCAGCGCAGCGCGCCTGTCGCGGGTCCGGCGCGTCCAAAGTATCCAGACGCCGCGCCCCATCCAAAGCGCGAAAGCCAACTGGGCCGGCAGCAAGAAACGCAGATAGCGCTCGCCCAAGTTCATGGACAGGTAGACGCCAACCGAGATCAAGATCCAGACCACTGGCAGCAGCATATTCCAAAGCGCGCGACCCCGCGTTTCGGGCAGGAGCAAGCCGAAGAGCAGGAAGAAATAGACCACAAATGCCATGCTTCCCATGCTCAACTCGAAAGTGCTGCCAAGTGCCAAATATCCTTGTACCTCGCGCAGCAAGCGATCAAGAGCGATCGGCGCCGCAATATTCGGCTGAGCGAAGACTTGACTGACCGCGGTCGAGACCCAGGGGGAGAAGAGCAGCAGAGTTAACGCGTTCGCGAACAGGTAGGCGAGCAGCGTCCGCCTGGTGATCGAGGCGGG
>JAPOOU010000044.1 GCA_026713245.1 Chloroflexota bacterium | reverse complement strand
GGCGAAAACTGTCCGCTCCTCAGCCCACAAGGGGAGAAGGGGAGACTTGTGACCCGTATTGAGCCCTTTAAGCCCCCTCTCCCTTTATGGGAGAGGGGTTTGGGGCGAGGCTCAAGTTAGTATTTCAACAGACTCTGATAGGTCGCCCCTACGACTTGTCATTCTTATGTGATGGATCAAGGGCAAAAGGTCTCTGTTTATCAAAAAGTCATACAATCCGCCGCGCAGTGGTAACGCAGGAAAATCACTCCTTCACATAGGGCTGGCCGACCGCCTTGGGCGGGGAGGCGCGTCCGATGAAACCAGCCAGCACGACCAGCGTGACGGCGTAGGGCACCATCTGCAGGAACTGGACCGGGAAGCCGACGCCGACCATCTGCAATCGGATGCCCAGCGAATCGGAAAAGCCGAAGAGCAGGGCCGCGCCGAAGGCCCCGATGGGCGTCCATTTGCCGAAGATCATCGCCGCCAGCGCGATAAAACCAGCGCCACGGGTCATACCGTCGTTGAAGCTGCCGGTGGCTTCCAGCGAGAACCAGGCCCCCGCCAATCCGGCTACCATGCCGCTGATCCAGACATTGGTCCAGCGCGTGCGGTTGACATTGATGCCCAACGTATCCGCCGCATGCGGATGTTCGCCCACTGCCCGCGTCCGCAAGCCCCAGCGCGTGTAGAACATGACGACATGCGTGAAGGCCAGGATGACAAACATCATGAAGAAGATCGGCTGATTGGTGAAAATTGCCTCGCCGATGACCGGCAGGTCGCTGAGGACGGGGATGGAGATATTCCCGAGTTTGGCCGCGCCCGCTTCGGTCGAAAGCAAGTACTCGCGGCGAACGAAACTGGTGACGCCCACCGCCAGGATATTGATGACCGTACCGCTGACGATCTGATCGGTGCGGAAGGTGATCGATAGCCAGCCATGCAAAAGCGCGATCAGGCCGCCGCTGAGCACCGCGACGATCACCGCCAGCAGTTGCGCGGTTTCCAGCGCCAGCCCGGTATTGCGCAGGTAAAAGAGCGTCGTGAAGCCGAAGCAGGCGGCGAAAAGCATCATGCCTTCAATGGCGATATTGACAACGCCCGCCCGCTCGCACCAGATGCCCGCCATCGCCCCAATGGCCAGCGGAGTCGCCAGGCGCAGGCTTTCGGCGACAATCGTGGTCATATTTGTTTCGTTGCCGGCGGCGGCGGCGATGATCACGGTCGGGATGAAAAGGACGCCGCAAACTATCATCAAGCCCAGGCTGGCCCGCCGCCAGCGAAGCGCGCGCAACTCGGCGAGATTCAGGATGCCGGTGGCGACAAAGAGCAGGCCGATGAGGCGCAGGTAGGACGAGGTGGGCACATTGATATTGCCGACCGATGGACTCTCGCCGGCGGAAGTCGTTTCGAAGGTCAGCGTGGTGACAAGATCGCCGTCGATGCCGCCGGCCTGCAAAAAGATAAACGCGCCCAGAACGAGCAACACGATGGCTATGATGCGGATGCGACTTAGCTTGAAGCCGGGACGGCCCGAGGCTTTGGGCTTGCTCGAAGTACTCATTGTCGTCAGCCTCCCCAACCGGTCGAGAACACCAGTTCGCCTTCTTCTTCGGCGCTGCGTTTTGGCACGCGCCACAAGAAGCGAATGATTTGGTCGGCCGCGACAAACATGATGATCAGCGCTTGCACGATCTTGACCAGGTCAATCGAGATATCAGCGCGGATCTGCATCAAGGCGGCGCCGCTGAGTAAACCGCCCCAGAGCAAGCCCGCCCAGACCATGCCTTTGGGGTTGTTGCGGGCCAGCAGAGCGACCGCGATGGCGTCGAAGCCGACGCCGGCGAAGAAGCGGGGCAGCATTTCGTGTTCGACGCCGCTGATTTCGATCGCGCCCGCCAGACCGGCCAGCATGCCGTTGAGGGCCATGGCCAGCACGACATTGCGCGGCACGCTCATACCGGCGTACTTCGCGGCGTTTTGATTGGCGCCGACGGTTCGCAATTCAAAACCGAGGGTGGTGCGGGTCAAGAACCAGTCGGTCAGCCAGACGGCCGCAATCATCAGCCAGAAGCCGAAGTGCAGCTTCGATTGGTCGCCGACCGCGATCAAGACCAGGAAGAACTGCAAGCCGCTCATGATGGCCGCCCAGATCAGACCGCCCCGAATGGCCGCCCGCGGATTCTCGCGCCGTTCCGGCAAGTAGTTCAGCAGGAAGGCGACCAGCGCCACCGCCGCCATCATTATCACGAGCGCGAGTGGCGATGTGATCCTGTCCATGGTCGGCAGCATGGCGGCCGGCAAGATCACGGGGGTCTTGGGCACGCTTGAGTTGACATCGCCCAGGATCAACGGATTAACGGACTTGATCAGCCAGTCGACGATTAAAATGGCGATAAAATTTAGCATGATGGTGGTGATGACTTCGTGAGCGCCGGTATAGGCTTTGAGCGCGCCCGGCACAGCTCCCCACAGGAAGCCGCCGAGAATGCCGAAGAGGATGACCGCCGGCAGCAGGATCAAACCGGGAATATCGGGCGAGGCAAAGGCGCCCAGCGCCGCCACCGCAATCGCGCCGGCGTATAGCTGGCCTTCCGCGCCGATGTTGAAGAGCCCGGCTTTGAAGCCCAGCCCAACCGCCAATCCAGCGATGATGAAGGGGATGGCGCGCACGATGGTCTTTTCCAGGTTGGACGGGAAGAAGAGCAGCACCTGATCGCCCAAGCGCAAGAAGAGCACTTCCAGGTCCTGGTCGTTTTTGAGGATGCCGAAGCTCTGCCCGCCCAGGTCGTCCGCGCTCAAGACGCGGTTGCCCGGGCGCCGGATGACCAGGTTTTGTCGCAAGGCGGTATCCAGTTGATCGGCTAACATGGCATTCACCGACTCGCCGGTCAGGTATTCGGCGTCGAGCATCTTGCCCACGATGCGGAATTGCGCGCCCAGCGCCGCCGGATCTCCGATGCCGAGATCATCGAGCCTGGCCAGGGTCTCGATGGCTTCGCGTGCGTCATCATAGTCGGATGCTACGATCGCCGCGATGACGTCGGCATCGGCGCTTTCGCTGTCGATGCCCAAAGCCTCCAGTTGCATCAGGGCGTCGTGACTGCGCAGCAGGGCGACCTGACCATGTTCGTCGATGAGCTGAAGGTCCCTTAGCGCCGCCGCCAGTTCCCCCGCAGACTTGTTGTTCAGCGCGGGAAAGAGCGCGGCGGCCTGGTTGAGCGTTTCCCCGCCTAGCTCGCTTTGTCCGGCTGCCAGCGCCGCCAGATCGCGCACATCGGAGCGCTTGAATTCCTCCAGTTCGTCGAGCAGGGGATTGAGTTGGCGAAGGCCCCTCGCGCCGACTTCGCGAATGGTCTGGAGGCGCTCGGCGATGGCGGTGGCGGAGTCTTCATCAATCTCGTAACGCCCGAAGAACAGCGTATAGGCGCGGGTCTCTTCCATGCCGACTTCAACGATGCGCTCGAAGGGCCGCGCTTGCCGCGAGAGGCTGCGCCCGGTGGTGATTTCGTTGCTGGCGGCATAGCCCCGCAGTTCATCAAAGTCATCGACGCCAGCGACATCATTTATGGTCAAACCGGTGATTGATTCAACCAGCGCCACATAAGCTGTTGACGAGACCCGCAAACCCTCGGCGATATCCGGTTGCGCCGCGTTGTCACTGACGGTGATGGTGATTAAGGGAATGCCGGCCAGAAAAGCCGTGATCACCGCCAGGACTGGCACCAGCCTGGGCGAGACGCCTGCCCAAAGCCCGATAAAGCCGCGGCGACGGGGTGCGTCGGTTGTTGCGCTCATCCTGCACCTTCGATCTGAACATCGTCGCGCACCCCGGCCATGCGCAAGCCGACCGTATCCTTGTCCGCTTCTTCAATCGGCAGGATGTCGATGATTTGCCCTTCAAACATGACTGCAACGCGGTCGGACAGGCTCAGGATCTCGTCCAACTCCGACGAGACCAGCAAGATGCCGGCGCCTTCGTCGCGCATGCGGATGATCTGCTTGTGGATGAATTCAATCGAGCCGACGTCCAGGCCGCGGGTTGGTTGGGAGGCGATCAAAAGGTCGACCCCGCGCGAAATCTCGCGGGCGACGATCACTTTCTGCTGGTTGCCGCCGGAGAGGCTGCCGGCCGGGTTGTAGATGTTGGGTGGGCGCACGTCGTATTGTTCCACCAGTTGATGTGCGTTGTCGGCGATGGCGCGCTCGTCAACCACAATCATGTTGGAGAATTCATCTCTGTAATAGGTACATAAGACCAGGTTGTGCATGACGGTGAAGCCCGCGACCAAGCCGTCGCGCTGGCGATCTTCCGGCACGTGCCCGACGCCCTTCTCGGTGACCCGGCGCGGTGGCGAGCCTGTCATGTCCTCGCCCTTGATATAGAAGCGGCCGTCATCGGCCGGGCGCATGCCGGTCAGCGCTTCGACCAGTTCGGTCTGCCCATTGCCTTGCACGCCGGCGATGCCGAGGATTTCGCCGCGCTGCAAGCCCAGGTTGACGCCTTCCACCGCCGGCAGGCCGCGGTCGTCATGCACATGCAGATTGACGATGTTGAGGATTTCGTCGCCGGGCGCGGGCGCCGGTTTTTCCACTTCGAGGATGACATCGCGCCCGACCATCAGCGACGCCAGCGAAGCCTCGGTGGAGCGCTTGGGATCGGCGTGGCCGGCGACCTTTCCGCGCCGCAGCACAATCACGTCGTCGCAGATCTCCAGCACTTCTTTCAGCTTGTGGCTGATGAAAATGATGCTGACGCCTTTTTCCAGCAGCGTATGCATGATTTTGAACAAGCCGCGCGTCTCTTGCGGCGTCAGCACGGCTGTCGGCTCATCGAGGATGAGGATGTCGGCATGCCGATAGAGGGCTTTGATGATCTCGACGCGCTGCTGCACCCCGACCGGCAGGTCGGCGATCAGCGCGTCGGGGTCGACATCCAGGCCGTACTCCCCCGACAGCTCGAGTATTTCGCGCCGGGCGCGGTCGCGCCGCAGGAAGGGACCGGAGACGCTCTCGTTGCCGAGCATGACGTTTTCGGTGACGGTCAGTACATCGACCAGTTGAAAGTGCTGATGGACCATGCCGATGCCGAGTTCGATGGCGTCTTTGGGTCCGGCTATCTCGACGGCTTGCGCGTTGACCAGGATTTCGCCGTCGTCGGGTTTGTACAGCCCATAGATCATGTTCATCAAGGTGCTCTTGCCGGCGCCGTTTTCGCCCAGCAGACCAAGGACCTGGCCTTTGCGCAGCGCCAGGTTGATATTGTCGTTGGCCAGGACGCCGGGGAAGCGTTTGCTGATGCCGCGCACTTCGAGGACGGGAGCGGCTTCGGTCATGGGCGGGACCTTTCGGCTAGTGAGGCTGCGGTGACGCTCAGACTGGATTATAGCGCATAAACGTCTCCCGGGACGGGTACGCGATGAAAACGAGGCAGGGGAATCACCTCAATTAATTCTTTTAC
Source organism: Chloroflexota bacterium (assembly GCA_026713245.1). Lineage (GTDB taxonomy): Bacteria > Chloroflexota > Anaerolineae > Aggregatilineales > Phototrophicaceae > UBA6055. Next base: position 48,959 of record JAPOOU010000044.1, on the reverse strand, counting down.
CGCCGAGGACACCGATGGCGCCGAGTCTATAGTCATTTGACGACGTTTACTCTAAATCCGTCGTCTGAAGACAGCGAGGGCTTTCCCGAAGCGAAAACCGCTGGTTGAGGAATGGCCCTATCTTAGCGCCTGCGCCATCAGCAGGTCCACCATCTGCCCCAGCAAGCGCGCGCGCTGCGCGCTATAGGCCGGGTCATTCGCCAGATTGACAAACTCATGCGGATCCGCATCCAGGTCGATCAACTCGAGATGCTGACGCTGGCCCTGGGCCACGCGCGTCAGTTTGTAGCGCCCGTCGCTGACCGCCAGGAAACCCTCGCCCTCGGCAAATACATATTCAGAGCCGCCGGAAGCAATGCGCTCTGCCAGCGGAAGGCCGTCGCAGAAGTCGCGCGGAAGTCCAGCGGCGGCCAGGCAGGTCGGCAGAATATCGATCAGCATCGTTTTCACGTCGCTGACCTGCGCATGCTGCTGGCCCGGGTACTTGACGATCAAGGGCACATTCCAGACGTCTTCGTAGGCGCAGTTGTTCTTGCCCCAAAGGCCGTGAGCGCCCAGCATTTCGCCGTGATCGGCGCTGAAAATGATCAGGACATCGTCGCCGAAGCGCTGCTCGGTCGCGGTAAGGATGCGCCCGATGTACTCGTCAATCTGCGCCACGTTCGCAAAGTAGTTGCGGCGAAGTTCGCGCCAATAGCTCGCAGTATAGTTTTTGGTCGCGCCATCCGGCGCCGCGCCTGACCCGTCGATGGCCCCGCCGGGACGGCCGTGGTAAGTCGCGCTGTGGATGCGAGAGGGGTCGTCGAATTCGGTCTCGCTGAAGATGCGGCGATCCCGCGACATATCGACCCGCTCGAAGTATTCGGCCGGGGGATCGAAGGGATAATGCGGCCCGCTGAAGGATGCCCAGAGGAACAGCGGCTGGTCGCCGGTATACCCGTCGACATAGGCTGTCGACTTGCGCCCGACCCAGCTATCCGGGTGCCAGGCTTCCGGTCCCGGGAAGGCGAAGACTTTGCGCCTGGCTTTGTCCCAGGTGGCGTCGCGGTAAGCCGCTAGATGACCGGCGGCATCGAGTTCCAGGCTGTAATCGTCATAAAACCAGACCGAGACCTGCTTGTCGTCTTGCAGGTCGAGGTGGTCGATGCCCAGGCTGAGGTAATAATCGCGGAATTCGTCGTAGGGCAAGGTCGTGTCGGGACGGGTCTCGCCATAGGGAACGGGCGCATAGTGGCACTTGCCGACATGCGCTGTGTGATAGCCCGCGCCCTTTAGCAGATTATAGATATTCGGCAATTTGGCATCCAGCGGAATATCGCGGAAGTTGCTGTAGGCGCCGTTGATGTGCGGATACAAGCCGGTGGCCAGCGAGCAGCGGCTGGGCAAACACCAGGGACTGTTGCTATAGGCGCGCTCGAAGCGGAAGCTCTGCGCGGCCAAGGCATCCAGATTGGGCGTGTCGATGACGCGATTGCCATAGCAGCTCAAGGCGTCCTTACGCAATTCATCGCAAGTGATGAGCAGGATATTTGGCTTGGCGCTGCTCATGCCCTAGCCCTTCGACCCGGTGAAGACGACGCCTTGGATGAAATAGCGCTGCATGAAAAAGAACAGGATCACGATCGGCAAGATGACGAAAACAGAGGCGGCCATCAGCAGATGCGTCTGCGAGTAGTACTGTTCGTTGAACAGGCGCAAGCCCAGCGCCAGCGTATATTTGCTGCGGTCCGTCAAGTAGATCATGGGCAGCAAGAATGAATTCCAGTTGTTTTGAATGATATAGATGGCGACGACGGCGAAGACCGGTTTGGCGTTGGGTACGATAATGCGCCGGAAGAGACCGACGAAGCTGCAGCCGTCAATCCGCGCCGCGTCGATGAGATCTTGCCCCATGGTCATGAAGAATTGGCGGAAGAGAAACACAAAAAAGGCGTTTTCGGCGAAGAAGCCCGGCACCAGCAAAGGCGCGAAAGAACCAACCCAGCCCAGCTTGGAAAACAAGATATAGCGAGGAATTAGCGTGACTTCGACCGGGATCATCAGCGTCAGCAGGACGATGAAAAATAGCGTATTGCGGCCTTTCCAGCGCAGCTTGGCAAATGCGAAGCCCGCCAGCGAACAACTCAGCGTGAGGCCGATGATGCGCCCCAGCGCCAGGAGAATGGTATTGAGAAAGAAGACATCAAAGGGCATGGCGGTCAGCGCGTCGGGATAGTTCGCCCATTGCACCGGATCCGGGATGAACTCGGGCGGGAAGGTATAAACATCGCCGGCGGTCTTCAGCGAGGTCGAGACGACGTAGACAAAGGGCATCAAGAAGACGACCGAGCCCGAAATCAGAACGATATGCGCCAAGATTTTCACCCAATCGATTTGGCGTGGCTTCGGTTGCTTTTTCTTGAAGACAGTTGGCTGTGTTATCACGGTCATATTGAGATCATTCGTTCCTGATTTCGCCTTCGTAGAAAACCCAGGCGGCGGAAAAGCGGAAGATTAGCAGGGTCAGTATGGCGATATACATAAAGAGCACCCAGGACAAGGCGGAGGCGTATCCCATGCGAAAGAACTCGAAGGCGTTGCGAAACAGGTGCAATAGGTAAAACAAGGTCGAATTCTGCGGTCCGCCCTGGGTCATGATGAAGGGCTGCGCGAATACCTGAAAAGCGGCGATCAACCCGACTACCAGTTGGAAAAGGATCACCGGCGAGATCATCGGCAAGGTCACGTAGCGGAACGAGGCCCAGTGGCCGGCGCCGTCGACCTTGGCCGCTTCGTAAAAGTCGGTGGGAATGCCTTGCAGGCCGGCGAGATAAATGAGCATGCCGGCGCCAACACCCCAGAGGCTCATCAGAATCAGCGCCGGCAGCGCCCACTCCGGCTCGGAGAGCCAACCGGGACCGTAAACGCCGAAGAGCGACAGGAACCAGTTGATCAGACCCCAATCGCGCGACAAGATCCAGCGCCACATCACCGCCACCGAGACGATGGGCAGGACCGCCGGCAAATAAAAGAGCGTGCGATACAACCCGATCAGACGGATCTTGGTGTTTAGCAGCAGCGCGATGAACAGACCCACCACGATCTGCAGCGGCACAGCCACCAGCGCATACAGAGTCGTCACTTTGAGCGACTGAAAGAACAGCGGGTCGCTCAGCATTGATTCGTAGTTGCCCAATCCCGCCCACTGCGGCGGATTGACGATGTCCCAGTGTGTGAAAGAAATGACCAGCGAGGCCAGAATGGGACCGCCGGTGAAGAGTAAGAAACCGAGGATCCAGGGCAAGACGAAGATCCAGGCGTTCAGCGATTCCCAGAAGCTCAGGCGCTTGGGTTTGAAGAGGTGAATCACAAAAGAAGCGTCCCAACCCCCAAGCCCCTTCCCATGCGGGAACTGAGGGGACAGCTTTTCATCAGGCGCAATACCACCGCAAAACCTGCGAAGATATTGGTGATTTTCGGGCGACCTGATAGGTCGCCCCCACAATTTTCGCCATATATGAATCTTGTAGGGGTCAGCTATTAGCTGACCCGTCTCTATCGTATCGTGTTACTTGAAACATGTCCGCTCCTCAGCCTAGCCATGAAGAGGGGCTGGGGTCTGAGGGGTTGAAATCACTCCGCGCTCAGTATGGCATTGACCTGCGCGGCGATCTCGGTACCGACGTCTTCCGCCGACTTGTCGCCGCTGTAAAGCGCGTCAAGCTGGCTGTTGATGGCGGTGCTGATTTCGGGCCACTGCGGATGTTGGGGCCAGGTGCGCGCCCAGCCGTTTTCCATGATGTCGTTGAAGACCGTGTTGAGCCCGGCGCCAATCGCATTGCCGCAAGTGAAGTTCACGTACCAGTCCTCTTGTACGACCGAACGGCGCGACGGATAGGCGTAACCGGTGCTGATCTTCAGCGTTTGGCCGCGGCTGCTGTTGATGAACTTGAGCAACTCCCAGGCGGCGTCCTTGTCGGCTGTCCCCGACGACATGACGGTGGGTCCGACGTTGGTGCGTCCCACGCGGACGGCGCCCGCCGGCGGCAGCGCCGCGTCAAAGCGGAATGGCGTGTTGCAGACCGCGCCCAGGAAGCCACGCGCGATCGTGAAGCTGGCCATACGGCCGGAGGTGAAGAGCGCGCCTTCATTCTGATCGGCCAGGTCCGACGCCGATGGGGCGCAGCCGTGTTCGACAACCAGGCTCTGCGCGAAACGCAAACCCTCGATCGCTTCCGGCTCGCCCATAAGGCATTCGGTACCCTCTTCGTTGAGAACTTCGCCGCCGGCTTGCCAGATCCAGTCGATCCAGGCGCCGCGTCCGCCACCGACGACGCGGGCGCGTCCGCGATCGTCGCGATCGGTCAACGCGATGGCTTGCTCCAGATACTCTTCCCAGGTCAAACCGTGTGGATAATCAATGCCGGCTTCGTCATAGATATCGGCATTGAACCAGGTGGCGTAAGGCGCGCCGTCACGGGGCAATCCCCAGAGCTGGTCTTGCCAGCGGAGCGCCGCGATATGACCCGGATAGTTGTCTTCCAGGTCGACATCCGGGTTGGCGTCTACATAGCTGTCGATGGGTACCAGAATGCCGCGAGCGGCAAAACCGACCGTGAAGCCGTCCATGACAAAGAAAACATCGGGACCGGTACCCGCCGCGAGTTGCGTTTGCAATAGCTGCAAATACTGCGGTCCATAACCGCCGCCGACAGCGAGGTAATTGGCCTGGATAGCGTCGTTCTCTTCGTTGAAAGCTTCCCATACCGGCTCCCAGGCGGCGTCTTCAACAACCCCGCCCGGCGTGGCATAGGTCACTTCGACCATATCCTGCGCGAGTGCAGTGGGCAGGTGGCCCAGCAAGCCACCCGTCATCTGCGCGCCGACGGCCGTGCCGGTTGCGGCCAAGCCCTTCAAAAAACTTCTGCGACTTAACTTGGACATTGGAATAATCCTTTCAATATCTTTAGCTGACAATAGATTGGCGCCTACTCTGAAAAGTGGACGCTAATCGCACACTAAGGGATTATAGCGCAAAGCAAACGAGTTGAACGCATTCTGGCTTAATTGTTTGCCAGGAGGCGGTCAGGATTCCAAATTTGCTCGCAGATTTGGCGGTATAGTTCTTGGCGTTCCAGGAGGTCGGCGCGTTTGAACTCGGTGTGGGGTTTGAAGGGGAGGCCCGTGCGCTTTACGAAGGTTGTAAAGTTTGGATTTTTTTCGTAGGTTTTCGGATGTAGAGAGGCAGCCAGCAAGTTCTCCTTCGGATAGTGCTCTACCTTGTCCTCGAAACGCGTATCACTGTAGCTCTGATTTGTGCCACGCGGCAGCAAAACAAGCCCGCCGAAGTAGTTGCGCGTCCTGCGAAAGTCGTACTCGTTAGCAAACTCGTCTTGGTGGCGTAGGTATTTGTCCGCCCAGATATGCTCGATTTCGAGCGACTTGCCTTTGACGTCCCAGAGAAAGTTGCGAAAGTTCACACTTTTTCCGGCTTGTTGTTCAATCCATGCAGTCATGCGGGCAAGCAGGTAGCGAATGCTACGGCCGCTAAAGTTATTCAAAGCATAAGTTCCCCAGTTATGGCCTGTAATTCCTTCGAATGTCTCCCACATGCCTGACAAGTGGTTTAGCAAAATATCTCGCAGCTCTTCCGTGTCTTTGTCGCGGATCTCCATTGTCAAATTGAACATCGTATATTTCAAAGTGCCATAGCCACTGCGCCGAAAGTTCACCATGCGCCGCGCCAGATAGATGTCGGCAAATGTCGTTACAAGCCGGATTTTCCGCCAGGCGGTTACGTCGTCATCTGCCAAAGTTAATGGCGCAAGCGCCAGCATGTACTGAAGCGTGAAGTTGTTATGTGCGTTGAAGTGTATTGTCTCGCGGCATTCGCTCAGAGTCTGCGCCGCCTTGCGCATGGCGATGTAGTATTTGCTATAGAAGGCGATTTTGCGCGTAATGAATTCGTAAAAGTGATCTGTCTTTACTAAACCCATCTTCTTTTTTGCGTTGTCGCGCGTCCAGCGATGAAACTTGTCGATTTCTTCAAAATCCAGATTTTTCGCCCCGGCTTTTCGTTCTCGCATGGAGTCGGCAAATTTGGCGCGAAGCCAAGTCTTGATGAAGTCTTCTTCCGCGCCTGCTTCCACATTGACCAACTCTTTGATCTGCCGGCGCCACTCATCATTTGCTTGGGTCTTCTTGTCGGAGCTATCGATATTCGCCAATAGATAGCCTTTCAGCATATCCGCTTGACTCAGGTTGACACCCCGGTCGTTCATCGTTTCGAAAATTGTAAAGGCATTGTCATCGGAGGCAGCCTCTATTTCGACAATGTTGACCTTCTCAATAAGCCAATACACAAATAAGGGCAGAGCATGTCCTTCAAGTGTCTCGGGGAATATTTCCTCGAATTCGCCATATCGAGCCGAAAGATTGCGCACAGACAAGTCCGGATGATCGGCCGCGTCAAATTCGCCGCGCTGGAAAAGCGCGTCCATACAGTCCCGCCGTTCAGATATGTCGATATTAAAAGACTTTTCGCCGAAGCTATCCGAATAGATCAGCGGGGCGACGTCGAATATTCCGCTCGTTTTTTCACGCGAATGATGAATGAAAATCAGCAGCAGCGTTAGTGTAGTCAAGCGCTGCTGCCCATCGATGATATATCGCTTTCCGTTCTTGGCGACAGTAATAATTGTTCCGAGGAAATAATGAGGGTATTGGCTTACCGCAGTGGGCTCATGGGACGAGTCGTAATCTTCAAGGAACTTATTTTCAAAGTCAGTCAAAAGATCTTCGACTTGCCGGCGCCCCCAATCATATTCCCTCTGGAACACGTCGATTCCGTATTTGACGCCGGAAAGCAACTGCTTAACAGATTTGGTCTGCGCCTGAACTTTGCTCATTCATTGCTCCTAACCCCGAAACAGAGGACGACTCACAGAGTCGCCCCTACATTTTCTCTGTGCCCTCTGTGCCCTCTGTGCCTCTGTGGTGAATCAATCCTCCAGCGTGCTCAAATCCCCCAGTGGCTGACCCAGAGCCTGCGCCTTGAGCACGCGGCGCATGATCTTGCCGCTGCGGGTCTTGGGCAGGTTCTCCACAAATTCGATCTGCGCTGGCACGGCGATGGGACCGACCTCGTGGCGGACATGGGCCTTGAGCTCGGCCTCCAGCGCGTCGGAGCCTTCCAAGCCCGCCACAAGTATACAGTAGGCGTGGATGGCATTGCCGCGCAATTCATCCGGGATGCCGATCACGGCCGACTCCGCCACGGCGCTGTGGCTGACCAGGCCCGATTCAACCTCGGCTGTGCCCAGCCGATAGCCGCTGACCTTGAGCACATCGTCGTTGCGGCCGATGACCCAGAGGTAGCCGTCTTCATCGCGGCGGGCGGTGTCGCCGGCCAGGTACCAGCCCTGGTTTTTATACTTCTCCCAATACTGGCTGATAAAGCGGTCGTCATCGCCGTAGACGGTGCGGATCATGCTGGGCCAGGGCGACTTGATGACCAGGTTGCCATCTTCGTTGGTCGCCACCGGGTTGCCGTCATCGTCGACGATGTCAACCTGGATGCCGGGGAAGGGTCGGGTGGCGCTGCCGGGTTTCAAGCCGACCGAGGGCAAGGGCGTGATCATGAAGCCGCCGGTCTCGGTCTGCCACCAGGTATCGATAATGGGGCAAGCTTCCTTGCCGATGACGCGGTGGTACCAGCGCCAGGCTTCGGGATTGATCGGCTCGCCGACGGAACCGAGCAAGCGCAAGCTGCTGAGATCGTGGCGATTGGGCCAGGCTTCGCCGAAGCGCATCAGTCCGCGGATGGCGGTGGGCGCGGTATAAAGGATGGTCACGCCATAATCGGCCACGATCCGCCACCAGCGATCGGGATTGGGATAGGTGGGCGCGCCTTCGTATATAATGCTGGTCGCGCCCAGGATCAGCGGCGCGTAGACGATATAGCTGTGCCCGGTGATCCAGCCCGGATCGGCGGCGCACCACCAGCGATCTTCTTCCTTTAGATCAAAAACCCATGCGAGCGTGGGCGGGGGGTGAACTTGATAGCCGCCATGCGTATGCAGGACGCCCTTGGGTTTGCCGGTGGTGCCGCTGGTATAGAGGATGAAGAGCGGATCTTCGGCATCCATGACTTCGGTTTCTGCTTCGGTTTTGGCGATGGGCAGCGCCATCAGATCGTGATACCAGAAATCGCGCCCCGGCTCCATGTGGATGTCGTGCCCGGTGCGCTTGACGACGATCACCGTTTCTACCACCGGCGAGCGCTGCACGGCTTCGTCGACCATGTCCTTGAGCGGGACAATCTTGCCGCGCAGCCAGGCGCCGTCGCAGGCGATCAAGACCTTGCTCTGTGCGTCCTCGATGCGGCTGGCAAGCGCTTGCTCGGAAAAGCCGCCATAAACGACGCTGTGCGGCGCGCCGATCTTGGCGCATGCCAGCATGGCGATGGCGATTTCCGGCACGCGGCCCATATAAATCGTGACGCGGTCGCCCTTGGCCACGCCCATGCCGCGCAAAACGTTGGCGAATTTGTTGACCTCTTGCCAGAGGCGCCAATAGGACAGCGTGACTTTTTCGCCGTCTTCGCCTTCCCAGATGATGGCCAGCTTGTTGCGGCGCCAGGTTGTGACATGGCGGTCGAGGGCGTTGAGCGCCATATTGGTCTTGCCGCCGACGAACCACTTGTAGAAGGGTTTGCGGCTGTCATCGAGCACTCTGTCCCATCTCTTGTACCATTCCAGCGTCTCGGCGCGGTTTGCCCAGAAGGCCTCGGGGTCTTGCAGCGCCAGATTATAAACCGCCTCGTAATCGGGCACGTTGGCGCCTTCGACCATGTCCGCCGACGGGTGATACCACTCGCTGGTTGGGGGTGTAAAACCTTGCTCTGCCATCGAATACTCCTGTTTGTCGATCCGCCTCTGTTCGTGGGCAGCTTGACTGCCTCGTCTATTGTGTTCCCGCATCTGGATATTATAAACCAAACTGCCGCTATGTCGAATTGCGCGCGCGGCCATGAGTTGTCGGATGACTTGAAGCGTTGGCGGCGGAAACTTCGCGGATGGTAAGAAGTGGTCTATAATCTTCACAATCATGATATTGCGCTGAGGTTGTGGGCATGAACATAGAGCGATCTCTTCTTTTGCTTGGCACTGCGGCCCTGCTGGTTGGCTTTGCCGTGCTTCTAACGACTAGTCTGGCGGATAACACGGACTGGGCTTACAGCGGCGACACAGGTCCCGAACACTGGGGCGCGTTATCGCCGGAATTCGCGCTCTGCGCGGATGGCAGGGCACAATCGCCCGTCGATATCCGCGACGCCAGCGAACTCGACCTGGTGGATATCGCCTTCCGCTATGGGCAGACCGCCAACAATATCTTTAACAACGGGCATACCATTCAAGTCAATGTCGACGGGGGCAGTCAGATCATTTACAACGAGATCAGCTACGAGCTGCTGCAATTTCACTTTCACAGCCCCAGCGAGCACACCATCGATGGCGAAGCGGCGGCGATGGAAATCCATTTCGTGCATCAAGACGGCAATTCTGGCAATCTGGCTGTTGTTGGCGTCTTGCTGACAGAAGGCGAAGCTGAGAATGCGGCTTATGCCGCGGTCTTCGACCATCTGCCGGCGGACGCGGGCCAACCCCAGCCGACGGGCGCAGCGATCGCCCTTGCCTCGCTGCTGCCAGAGGCTCGCGGTTATTACACCTATCAGGGTTCTCTGACGACGCCGCCATGCAGCGAGATCGTGCGCTGGCTGCTTCTGGATGAGCCGGTGGCGCTATCGGCGGGGCAGATCGCCGCATTCCGCGCCATCTATGACGGCAACGCGCGTCCGGTGCTGCCGCTGGGGGAGCGGGATCTGCTTTTGGACTCGCAGTAGCGGCATCTCGTCCTTTTTGCCAGTCGGCGGCACATGCGCTATAATGCCCATGCTTGTCAATTGATTCGCATTTCTTTAGGAGATTTTGCCATGTCAAATAAGCTATCGCGTCGTGATTTTCTCAAGTACACAGGAATGGGCAGTGCCGCGGCTTTCGCCGCCGCATACGGAATGCCCTTGGGCACTGCGCTGGCGCAAGCGCCCGCGGGCGATACTGAGGGCCACCTTGTCATCTACAACTTCGGCGGTACCGAACAGCAACGCATGTTTGGCAACGCCATTGCGCGCTTCAATGAGCGTTATCCCAATGTTCTTGTTGAAGACCTTTACATCCCTTGGCCTGAAGGCTGGGGCCATTACATCACCAACCTGAAGCTCCGCGCCGCCAGCGGCTTGAAGACCGATATCATCGCCATCGCGATCGAAGGCACGCGCGAGACCATCTTTGAGGACCTCGTGCTGCCGATGGATGACGCCATAGCCGCCGATGAAGACTTGGCAGCGATCGTCGACGAAGTTGAGCCGGTGCTGCACAATGCCCTCAAGGGACCGGATGGACAGACTTATTACTTCACCCGCGAGTGGAACAATATGATCATCCACTATAATCCGGTCAAGTTTGAAGAAGCGGGCCTGGATCCGCCGGCTGAGGACTGGACCTGGGAAGACTTCCTGGAAACCGCATCGATCTTGACCCATGGCGAAGGCGGCGACAAGCAATTCGGCTTCGCCATACCTTACTTCAACTTCGGTCTGACGCCCTGGTGGCATACCAACGGGACATCGACCTTGACGCCGGATTGGTCGCAATCCAACCTGGACGATCCCAAGATGCTGGAATCGGTCAAGTTCGTACATTCGCTTGTGCATGAGCACGGCGTCGCCCCGTCGGTAGAAGGGGTCAACCCCTACGAACTCTTCCCGGCCGGCACCATCGCCATGACCGGCGCCGGACGCTGGCCCTTCGACACCTACGTCACCACCGGCTATAGCGATGTCGATATCACACCCTGGCCGCGCAAACGCGCTGGCACGACCGTATTCGGTTCCGGCGGCTGGGCGGTATCCAAGACGACCGAGAACGTCCCGCTGGCGCTGGAATTGATCAAGGACCTGGCTGCCTTTGAGACCGACATGGAAGCGGTCGCCGTTGGCACATCCTTGCCGGCGCGCCGCAGCGCCACCGAAAACGAACTCTTCAACAGCTTCCCGGCCAACGCCCATCGCTTCTTCGGCAGCCTGGAAGACATCAAACCGGTGCCGTCACCGGAAAACTTCGCCGAGGTCGAAAGCATCTTCATGCGTCACATGGACCAGATCATGGCCAACTCCCTGACGCCAGAGCAGGGCCTGGAAATGGCGCACATCGAGTTGTCCGCCGCCATGGACAAGCTGGCCGAGCGACTGGCCAGCGGCTAAAACAGAGACATCCGCACACCAGATTGAACAAGCCTGCATAGCATTTATGCAGGCTTGTTTCCATAGGCAACTTACGAGATTGAGGATGCGGAAAAGCGGACTCTTGCCAGAAATGACACAGAAGCATCGCGAAGCATTCGTGGGCTATCTATTCATATTGCCCACCTACATCGGCTTCATTATTTTCATTCTCTATCCCCTAATTGAATCCATGCGCATCAGTTTTCAGGAGTTCAGCCTCTTGCGCGGTTCGACGTACATCGGCCTGGAAAACTATGCCCAGATGTTTGCCGATCCCCGTCTGCGCATTTCCTATGTCAATACGATCATCTTTACGCTTTTTGCCGTGTTTTTTAACGCCGGCATCGGCTTGATCCTCGCGGTCATGCTTAATCGGCGTCTACCGATATTGATGCGCAACTTGTACCGCTCCATTTTCTTCTTCCCGGTGCTGATCGCCCATACCTATATCGCCGTCATCTGGCGCTTTCTTTACCAGCAGGATACCGGCGTCATCAATTACTACCTAGGCGTTATTGGTATCGACCCCGTTCCTTGGCTGAGCAACGCGCATTGGGCGATGGCCGCCATCATCATCCTGGATGTCTGGAAGAATACCGGTTTCGCCATGCTGGTTTTCCTGGCCGGCTTGCAGAGCATCCCGAACGAATATTACGAAGCGGCACAGCTTGACGGCGCCAACGAAAGGCAACTCTTCTTCCGCATCACCATTCCCATGCTGAGCCCGACAATCTTCTTCATTCTCGTCATCTTCATGATTGGCGCCTTGCAGGTCTTCGACACGATCATCGTCCTTACGGCCGGCGGCCCGGGCGACGCAACGCGAAGCGTCGTGCTCTACATTTATGAGATTGCCTTCCGTACCTTCAATATGGGTTACGCCGCCGCCGTATCCATGACCCTTTTCGCCATCATTCTGGTGCTGACCGCCATGCAATTCTGGATCAGCCGCCGCTGGGTTCATTACGAATAGTGGAACTGAGCAATGGCACAGACACAAACAGCTGTAATAAAGCCAAAGGAACCGCGCGGAAAGCGCAAGAAGCCAGTTAGTATTGGCGATATCATTTCTTATACCATTTTGACCATCGCCGCCATCTTGGTCATGATGCCGCTATTATGGATGTTTTCCACGTCTCTGCGCCCGACAACGGAGAGCTTCCAACTGCCGCCGGCATGGCTGCCGACGCAATTTCGTATTGAGAATTACCTCGCTCCCTTCGAATCGAGCGTTCCCTTTGTAGGCCTGTTCATCAACAGCATGAGGATAACGGTCGCGGTGACGCTTGGGCAGCTTGTGACCTGCTCGCTCGCCGGATACGCCTTCGCCCGCTTGCGCTTCCCCGGGCGCGACCTGCTCTTCCTGCTACTGCTGGCTTCCTTGATGGTTCCGGGCCAGGTGACGATCATCCCGATCTTCCTGCTGATGCGCGACTTGGGTTTGATCGACAATCCGCTGGCAATCATTTTGCCCGGTCTCATCAGCGCATTCGGCGTCTTCTTGATGCGGCAGTTTTTCAAGCAGATGCCCCAGGAGCTGTTTGACGCGGCACGCGTAGATGGCGCCGGGCACATCCGGTCCTTCATGCAAATCGCCTTACCGCTGGCGGGCCCGGCGATGGCTACCCTCGGCATCATCACTTTCAACGCGACCTGGAACGCCTATTTTCTGCCGCTGATCTTCCTCAATTCCTGGCACAAAATGACGCTGCCGCAAGGCATCGCCCTGCTCACCGGCTACATGGGATCGGGCAACCCTTCCGTCGTGATGGCGGCAGTGACAATGGCGATCTTGCCCGTACTGATGATTTTCCTCGCAGCGCAGCGCTGGATCATAGAAGCGCTGACGCGCTCAGGTATTAAAGGATAACTTACACACGATCTACAATACAAAGGTGATATGGAATGACACATTTAAATGGGTCGCGCGCACCCGCGCTCACCAGCTATGACCAGGACCATTTGCGGCAGATCGGGCTGCCGCTGGGCGGCATCGGCACCGGCGTCGTCTCGCTGGGCGGTCGCGGCAACCTGCACGACTGGGAGATCGTCAATCGCCCGGCGAAAGGTTTTGACCTGGCGCAGACGTTTTTCAGCCTGTACACAAAAACCGCCGACGGCGGAACCAGCACGACCGCGCTGGAAGGCGTCATTCCAGCGGCAGACTATGAAGGCGCGCGGGGAGCCGCCGTGCCCAATCACGGTTTGCCCCGGTTTCGGGAGTGCAGTTTCGCGGCGGCGTATCCATTCGGGCAGGTCCAGCTTAGCGATCCCGATGTTCCATTGGGTGTTCGCTTGGAAGCCTTCAATCCGCTGATCCCGGGCGATAGCGACGCCAGCGGCATACCTGCCGCGATCCTGCGCTTTGTCTTGAGCAATGACACGGATGCCGACATTGAAGCCGCGGTCTGCGGCAGCTTGCAGAACTTCATCGGCAGCGACGGTACAAACGGCGAGCCGCGCGACAATTACAATAACTATCGCGAGGCGGATGGCTTGGCAGGCTTGTACATGCAATCCAATGGCGTCGACCCCGAGGCAGCGCAATGGGGCACCCTGGCGCTGACGACGCCCTTACCCCCCTCAATCCCCCCATCGCAATGGGGGGAAGATCAGCCGCATGGCATCAGCCACCGCACGGCTTGGGCGAATTATAGCTGGGGCGATTCCCTGCTGGATTTCTGGGACGACTTCAGCGCTGACGGTCGCCTGGAAGAGCGCGAGCGCGATGGCGTCGACAATCCTACCGGTTCGCTCTCGGTTTCGCTGACTGTGCCAGCCAATCGTTCAGCGGCGGTGACCTTCTTCTTGAGCTGGCATTTCCCCAATCGCATCACCTGGCAAGAAGCCGGTCGCAATCACCCGCAGAGCCCGCTGCAAGCGGGAACGCGCATCGGCAACTATTACACAACCCAGTACGCCGACGCCTGGGAGGCGGCCGCGTATACGGCTGCCAATCTCGACTGGCTGGAAGCGGAGACCCGCGCCTTCGTCAATGGCGTTCTCGACAGCGATTTGCCGGCGGTCGTCAAAGAGTCCGCGCTCTCGAACTTGAGCACGCTGCGCTCGCAGACCGTTTTCCGCACACCCGATGGCTTCATGTTCGGCTGGGAAGGTTGCGACGATACGGCGGGCTGCTGTTTTGGGTCCTGCACGCACGTCTGGAATTATGAACAGGCGACCGCCTTCCTGTTCGGCGATCTGGCCATGGGTATGCGCGAAGTCGAGTTCAACTATGCTACGCGCGGCGACGGCGGCATGAGCTTCCGTGTCGACCTGCCGCTGGATCACGCCGCGGCCTGGTCGCTGGCGGCGGCCGACGGCCAGATGGGCTGCCTGATGAAGCTCTACCGCGACTGGCAGCTCAGCGGCGACAGCGACAGGCTGCGGCAGCTTTGGGATAAGGCGCGCAAGGCGCTGGAATTCTGCTGGCTGCCGGGGGGCTGGGATGCCGATAAAGACGGCGTGATGGAAGGCTGCCAGCACAATACCATGGATGTAGAATACTACGGACCCAACCCACAGATGGGCATCTGGTACCTGGGCGCCTTGCGCGCGATGGAAGAAATGGCGCGGCACCTGGGCGAAGCGGATTTTGCCGATGATTGCCGACGGCTTTATGAGAACGGACGCGCCTGGATCGACGCGAATTTGTTCAACGGCGAGTATTACGAACACGAGATCCGCCCAGCCGCGGGCAAAGATTCGGTCTTCGGCATGTTAATGAGCGACATGGGCGCGGCCGATCCCACACAACCGGTGCTGCAGCTGGGCGCCGGCTGCCTGGTCGATCAACTGGTGGGGCAGTTGCTTGCACATGTCAGCGGACTGGGATATGTCGTCGACGAGGCAAATGTCAAAGCCACGCTGCGCAGCATCATGCGCTACAATTTCAAAGACAACATGTACGGCCATTTCAACCACATGCGCTCCTACGTGCTCAACGACGAATCGGCGCTGCTGATGGCGACTTATCCGCGCGGGGATCGTCCGGCGCGCCCCTTCCCCTATTACAACGAGGTTATGACCGGCTTTGAATACACTGCCGCGATCGGCATGCTTTACGAAGGCGATTTCGACGATGGCTTAAAGTGCATCGGGGCGATCCGCGATCGTTATGACGGGCTCAAGCGCAACCCCTTTGACGAGGCGGAATGCGGCCATCATTATGCGCGCGCGATGGTCAGTTGGGCGGCAATCCTGGCCCTAACCGGCTTTCAATATTCCGCGATTGACGGGAGACTGGCATTCGCGGCGCCGTCGGAAGCTCGCCGGAGTTTCTGGTCGAGTGGTTACGCTTGGGGCGTCTGTGACTTGGCGCCAAATGAAGATCGCGACTGCGCCGTGCGTTTCGAGGTCTTGTATGGCGAGATTCGCGTCGCCGAACTGCAACTCACGGGCTTGGGCGCGCTGCCCTTTGATCAAGAGCAGGTCCTGCAAAAGGGTGACACGCTCAATTGCGTGATTGCCGCGGACTAATTCTGACATCGGGCTCAACGGTCGGAGAATCAAGTCACTTATGTTAATCATCGCCAGCGCAAACGGCGCTGTCGGCATGGACGCCGCCATGCGCGCCCTCAAGAATGGGGGCAGCGCGGTTGACGCGGTTGAGGCCGGCATCCGCCTCGTCGAAGCGGACCCCGCCGAGCGCTCCGTCGGTTACAACGGCTATCCCAATATTCTCGGTCAATTGGAGCTGGACGCGAGCATCATGGATGGCAGAACGCTCAATTCCGGCGCGGTCGCTATCATGCGCGGCTTCCCCTATGCGATTTCGGTCGCGCGGCAAGTGATGGATCGCAAGCTACCGCATGTGATGCTGGCGGGTGAAGGCGCCGAGCGATTCGCCCGGGAGATCGGCGCCGAACAATGGACGTCCATGCTCAGCGAAGAAGTCAAGGCGCTCTGGCGCCAGCGATTGATCGCAAATAGCGCGCTCCTGGACCTTGATGACATGGACGCCGACAGTCCTTTACTCGATGCGGTGGCGCTGGCGACTGATCCGGAGCGCGTCACGGGCACGGTTAACTTCATCGCGATTGACGGCAACGGCGACATATGTTCCGGAGTCAGCACCAGTGGCTGGGCCTGGAAATACCCCGGGCGCGTCGGCGATTCGCCGATCATCGGCGCCGGCAACTATGCCGACAATCGTCACGGCGCTTGCGCCTGCACCGGCATGGGCGAAATGGCCATCCGCGCTTGTACCGCGTACGGGCTGGTTTCTTACCTGCGCGCGGGCCTGTCTATAGGCGAAGCGGGACAAAAGGCGATGCGTGATCTGCGCGATTTGGATGGCGATTACATCGGCGGCATGAATCTGATCACGCTTGACAGAGCGGGCAATCACGTTGGTCTTACCACCCGCGCTGGCTCGACTTACGTTTACCAGCATGGCAAAATGGACGCGTTTCGAGAGAAAGAACGCGAATTTGTAGAGATTCCCGCTCGTTGGGCCGGTGAGGCGCGCCGGTAGATTGGCTTGCAATGAATACAGATCGCGTTCGACAGATCGAAAGTGATGATGCCCCAGCCGAACTGGCGGCGATTTATGACCGTGCCGACAGCGCGCTGCAGGACGGGCAATTGCCGGGACCCACGCTCTTCGGCAATCAGATTCGCGCGCTGGCGCATCATCCGGCGCTCTTGCAGGCGCTGATCGACGTTTATGAAGCCTTTGCGACCTCGCCATCGGTGGAGCGAAAGCTGACGGAACTGGGTGTCTTGATCTGCTCGCGCGTCAATGCCTGCGACTATTGTTTGCAGCATCATGCGCCGCTGGCGCAGGCATCGGGATTAAGCCGCGAGCAGTGTCGGCATATCCAGCTAGGCGCCTGGACCGAATCGCGCGACCTGTGGTCGGAGCAAGAATGGCTGGTGATTCGTTATGCCGAGCAGATAACGCGCGAGCCGCAGAAGATCTCCGACGAATTGTTCGCCGAGCTGCGGAAGCATTTCGACGATCGTCAAATTATTGACATGACCATGCGCTTCGCGCTTTGTTCAGCCTGGAACAAATTCAACGACGCGCTGGCCTTGAATACGGAGTTGGCGTTTCGACATGCCTATGCCGACCTCATGCTGGAAGATTGAACAGCGACTGACTCCCTAAACCGTACAGCCCTGCGGGCGCGAGCCTACTCCACCAACTGATAGCATTGCTCCAGCCGCCACTCGAGCAACTGAATGCCGCGCGATTCCATGAAATCGCGCGAGGGCGCGTTATGTTCCCAACTGGCGCCGATGATGACCCTGGGAATCTGGTAGCGCACGATGGCGCCGGCGCACATCAGGCAAGGGAATGCCGTGGTATAGAGGACGGTATCGGCACAACTCTCTTGCAAGCCGACCGCCTTGATCGCTTCCATCTCGCCGTGACGGAGCGGATCGTTATTCTGGATCATAAGGTTGCGCCCACGCCCCAAGGCCTCGCAGTTCATGCGACGAGAAGGCTCATGATTTTGCGTGAGTGCGGCAGACCTTTTCGCCGGTTACGCGCCGAGCGGCTCTGGATACGAAGTGGCGTATGCTACGCCAATTCATGTTGCCGGAGACCGGCTCGCAAACCCCCTAATTTTTAGGGAGTCATCAGCCTTAGGTCGTGCAGTAAGATTCATGTAACCGCACAATCCATAACAAAAGGGTCTGAAATGGAAAGCCAAGGCAAAGAAAAGCGTAAGCGCAGCCTGCGTGACCGAGCCGCAAAGATTGGGCTGGGTATCGCCATCGGCGCTGGCGTTGGCGCGGCTTTGGGAAATATGGGAGTCGGCATGGCCATCGGCATCGCGCTAAGCGGCGTTTGGGAGTTCGCTTCTGCCCGTATGGGCAGAGCAGACGCATCAGACTGTTCTTAAGCACCGAGGGCCGCTAAACACGAGTGATTGGGCGAGTCACCGAGTCGACCCAACCGTTTCCAGACCCAGTGACCTTGCCCCGACCGCGCCATGCCGCTATTTCTAGGTTGCGGCAGATTCCGCTATAATGCGACTGTCAGTGTCAAGAAAATACAGGATGCAAGGCATGGCGCTTTACCGCATCGACGCCAAGCACGCGGTCAACTGGAGCATCGTCTTTTCGGCGCTGCTTTGCGCAGCCATCGTGGCGATGGGTGGTGTTCTCAGCCAATTCGAGATCATTCCGCATCCGGAAGATCCGCTCGTTTATGAATGGCAGTTGGCGGAGCAGACAGCCTGGGGTCAACTCACCGCCTGGCTAGGATTCGCCGTCCATCAGCTGCTGATTTGGGGCACGATCGCCTATGCCCAGAATCGCTACAGCAAGCGCGATTATAGCCATACGCTGCGTCCGGTGAACCTGTGGGCGCTGGGCATCAACCTGGTATTTATCGCGCTGCATTACTTGCAGACCATGTTCTTTTACGACGCCATTGCCCAGGACCTGCCCAGCTGGACAGCGCAATTCGCGGTTGCGCTGATGCTGATAGTGGTTCTAGGTATGGAAAACCAGCGCCGCGGTTTGTTCTTCGGCAAGAAGGTCAAGTTCCGCAAGGCATTCACCGACGGGCTGCGCAAATACCACGGTTATTTCTTCAGCTTCGCCGTCATTTATACTTTTTGGTTTCATCCGATGGTGCCGACCTGGGGACATTTGATCGGCTTCATTCATGTCGTGCTGGTAATGGCGCAAGGTTCATTGATGTTCATGCGTGTTCACTTGAACAAACGTTGGATGTTCTTGCTGGAGATTCTGGTATTGCCCCACGCTTTTCAAGTCGCGCTGAACCAGTCAAGCAATATATGGCCGATGTTCTTTTTCGGTTTCGCGGCGATTTTCCTGGTCACGCAGATGCATGGCCTAGGGCTTAAACCCTGGGTCAGGCAGGCATTCTACAGCTCGTTTCTGCTAATCGCGCTCTACGTCTATCTTGTAATGCGCGAGCCTTATCAAGCGAACGAGATACTGCGCATCCCGCTCATCGAGTATTTGGTGCTCTTTATCATGTATTGGATCTACCTGGCTGCCGCCTGGGTATTCAGCCGCTTGCGGCCGCCGCGTTTTGCCTAATCAGCAAGACCGCGCATCCGCAGATGCTTGATGATTGAGCGCGGCCATTCCAAGCGGCAGAGTCGCCATTATTCCACCAGCTGATAGCATTGCTCCAGCCGCCACTCGAGCAACTGAATGCCGTGCGATTCCATGAAATCGCGCGAGGGCGCGTTATGTTCCCAACTGGCGCCGATGATGACCTTGGGAATTTGGTAGCGCACGATGGCGCCGGCGCACATCAGGCATGGGAAGGCCGTGGTGTAGAGGACGGTATCGGCATAACTCTCTTGCAAGCCGGCCGCCTTGATCGCTTCCATCTCGCCGTGACTGAGCGGATCGTTATTCTGGATCATAAGGTTGCGCCCGCGCCCCAAGACCTCGTCGCCGCGCACGAGCACCGCGCCAAAAGGGCTGCCGCCCTCGGCTTTGGTGGCCTGCGCTTCTTCGATTGCCATTTGCATGTATGGGTCCATTCCTGCCTCCCTTAATTTGACGGGGCCGCCAACTCAGGCGCAATCCGCTTGAAGTGACGATTTTAGCCCGCCGGTTGTTACATTGCATTGAGCAGTTTATACTGCCATAGACAAAGGGATAAATTGCAGAATTCTACTGGACGCTTCTTAGGAGAACCATCATGAGTGAAAAGCCAAAAGATCCCCATCAAGACTTGAAAGACAACCGACACGGCATTGTCACAGTTGCTGGAATCGTCGTCTTCATCATCATTGGATTGCTGACGCGCGGCGATTTAATCTTCGGTTTAGTGATGGGCGCTATCTATGCCTCGTCATTGAACCTGGGCAGGCATATTGCCATACAGATCGCCGCCAACGCGCCTGCCGAGCACTTGATGCCCGCCAAACTGTTCGGCTCAGCTATCTCGGCGATCATCGTCGCCATCATCACCTTTGTGATCCTTTCCATTATCCAGGGCGCGATAGATGTCAGCCCAGCGGAAGGGGACGATATTGTCGCCACCATCGTCAAGTCTTTCTTCGACAGAACCGCCAGCTTGGCCGTTGGAGCGGGTGTTCTGGCAGGCGGGCTGACGGGGAGACCAGCTGCCGACTAGCGGCTGACGCCATTTTCCATTGCCTCTTCGCCTAACAGAGCCCGTTTAGTCGCCCACTTTGCAATGTAAAGATTTCGGGCGACATGGATTGTCGCCCCTACAGCGCGACCTTTCAGCGCGTTTTGCATAACTAACTTGGATTGGCCTGGCGGAAAAACTTCCACCTTTCCAGAAATGTGCTATAATTACAGTACTGACCAGTCAGTATTGTGAGGCGGCATGAGCGAGCCCAACAGCGACAGCCCTTCCACCCGCGAGCGCATCCTCGATGCCGCGATGAATATCTTCAGCGCCAAGGGTTTCCACGATACCAAGCTGGACGAGATCGTCGCCGAAGGGGGCATTAGCAAGGGCTCGATCTATTTTCATTTCCCGAACAAAGAGAAACTCTTCATCGCGCTTGTTGATCAGTTCGCCGACTTGATCGAGCGCCGCGCCAACGAAGCGATCGCGCGCGAATCACAAGGCATCCGCCGCGTTCAGGTTGCCCTCGAAGCAGTGCTTGAGACCTTTGGCAAATATCGCCGCCCGGCCAAGCTGCTGCTCGTTCAAGCGGTGGGGCTGGGCACGGTATTCGAACGCAAGCGCATGGAAGTCAATGATCGCTTCGCCCTGCTCATTAAGATCTATCTCGACGAAGCGGTCGCTGATGGTTCCATTGCGCCCGTCGATACGGGAATTGTGGCGCATGCCTGGATGGGCGCCATTTACGGCGTCGTGATTCAGTGGGTGTACACCGGCGAGCCGAGCAAGGCCGAAATCATGGATGCCTTGTTGCCGCTGCTGCTGAAGAGCGTCGGCTACCAGCCGCTGGACGCGTGACCGGCGTAAGGGATCCCGGGAATGCCGCGCTCACGCAAAATAGCGGGGTTTCTCGTCGCACGAGCGTCTCGGTTTACATAAACAGGAGTATCGCATGGCATCGGCAGCGTTTCGCGCGGCCCCGCTCCACCGGCGTTATGGACGCCTGCTCAGTTGCAGCTTGCCTTGCAACGGGATCAGTTTTCTAGGTTTCCTGGGGGCTGCGGAAGGTCAGCCGCGTTACTTTTGGGAGAACCGGAGCAATCGCCTGGCCTTTGCCGGCGCCGGCACAGCTGTCGAGTTGATGGCCTGGGGAGGCGACCGTTTCCGCAAGATAGCGCGAGACGCGCGGGAACTTTATGCCAAGGCGCACATCGTCGGTGGCGACCCGCCCTGGACTGGCCCGCGCCTTTATGGCGGCTTTTCGTTTCGGGGCGATTTCACACCGGACAATACCTGGTCGATTTATGCGCCGGCGCATTTTGTCTTGCCCCATTATCAACTGGTCAGCACCGACGGCGAAACCTGGCTGACTATCAATACGCAGATTCCTCCCGAGGAAGATCCCGAAGCGCTGGTCAGCGACTTGCAGGTCGCCTTGCGGGAAAAAATCAGGCAATTGCGGAACGACAGCGGGCGACCGCTTGTCACACAGCAGTCGCGACTGGAAAGCGTCAAGTACCCGATGAGCTTTGACATGTGGGGGGCGATGATCTGCGGGGCGACCGAGCGCATACATGCTGGTGAATTGAACAAGGTTGTGCTTGCGCGCGCGGCCGAATTGCGCTTTGAAGAGCGCGTGCGCATGTTGCCGATTCTTAGTCATCTGACCGGGAATTACGCCGACTGTTACCGCTTCTTGTTCGAGCCGCGACCGCGCTTTGCCTTTTACGGCGCGTCTCCCGAATTGTTGGCAAGTGTGCGAGGCAAGCGCATCGAAACGATGGCTTTGGCGGGCAGCATCGGCCGTGGCAGCGATGGTGACGATGACAGCCGCTTGGGCCGGGAATTGCTGCGCAGCCACAAGAACCGACAAGAGCACAGAATTGTCGTGGACAAGATACGCGATCGCCTGCTGCCATTGACCGAGTCGCTGGAGATCGCGCCGCCTGGCTTGCTCAAGCTGAAGAATATTCAGCACCTGCATTCGCCGATCCACGGGCGGCTCAAGCGGGCAACCGGTATCCTGGCGCTGGTGAAAGCCCTGCATCCGACGCCGGCTCTGGGCGGCGACCCAAGGGAGCGCGCGATGCGTCTCATCCGCGATCTGGAACCGATCCCGCGGGGCTGGTACGGCGCGCCGGTGGGCTGGATCGACGCAAACCTCGACGGACAGTTCACCGTGGCCATCCGCTCGGCAGTAGCGCAGGAATCCCGCGTGTGGATTTACGCCGGCGCCGGCATCGTGGCGGAAAGCCAGCCCGAATCCGAGTGGGAAGAAACCGCCCTCAAATTCCTCCCCATGCTGGACGCGCATGGGGACGAAACACAAAGACGCGAAGAACAAAAAAACTAACCACCGAGGACACCGAGAGCACCGAGAAAGGGCGACGAGGAAAACGACTCATCAGCTTGGCGCATACGAGAAGGACTGGCTGACACATGACGTAATTGGCGCTGCCATTGAAGTTCACAAGGAACTTGGACCAGGACTATTGGAGCGAATCTACGAAAACGCGCTTTGTATTGAACTGACCAAGCGAAACATTCGATACACGCAGCAACAGCAGATTGCGGCAAAATACAAGGACCAGATTGTCGGCGATCTGATTGTGGATCTGTTGGTCGAGGGCAAAGGGGTGGTTGAGCCAAAGTCGGTTAAGGAACTTACATCAATTCACGAAGCGCAATTGATCGCATACCTCAAACTGGCAAAGATAAAGACCGGATTACTCATCAACTTCAACGGATTGACTCTGAAAAAAGGAATCAGGCGCATAAGTGTGTAGACTTTACTCGGTGTTCTCTGTGCCCTCGGTGGTTAACTATAAGTGAATTCCATGCCAAATTCGAACACCCTATATGCCAATGTTTTTGTTGACGCGCTGGCGGCGGCGGGCTTGAAGCGGGTCTGCTTATTGCCCGGGTCGCGGCATACGCCGCTGATCCTGGCCTTCGCCCGGCATCGGGATGCCATCGACATCACCTCTCACCTGGATGAACGAAGCGCCGCCTTCTTCGCGCTTGGGCTGGCGACGGCAAGCAATGAACCCGCGGCTCTGGTCTGCACATCGGGCTCGGCGGCGGCTAACTTTTTCCCGGCGATAATCGAGGCGCGACAATCCCGAACCCCGCTGCTGATATTGAGCGCGGATCGGCCGCCTGAATTGCGGCACAGCGGCGCCAATCAGACCATCGACCAGGTCAAGCTCTACGGCGACGCCGTCGCCTGGTTCGTCGACGCGCCGCTGCCGGAGGCGGATCCGCCGCCGCTGGCCTTGCGCAACCTGCGGACGCTGGCGGCCAGAGCGATGGCGAAGACGGCAGGAGGCGTCGTGCATATCAATCTGCCCTTCCGCAAGCCCTTTGAGCCCGGCGACGATGATGCCGAAGTGATGAATATCGACCGCGGCGGAGCGACGCGTTTCTTGCGGGAGAAGCAGTCCGACGCCGCCGCGCTTGATGATCTGATGCGGGGCCAAGCCCGGGCGGAGAGGGGCATCATATACTTTGGGCACGGCAGTTGTCGCACGGCGGCGGAAGCGGGGGCGCTGATGCGCTGGGCAGCCCGCGCGTCGCGCCTAAGCGGCTATCCCATTCTGGCGGAATACAGCTCCAACATGCGCAATACCGGACTCGCGGCGGGCGCGCGTTATGTGCCGCTGGGCGCTTATGAGACTTATCTTGGCAGCGACGTTTGCGAATTCAAGTCGATCGAAGCGCTGATTCGCTTTGGCGCGCCACCCTTGTCCAAGGCGATGGGCGACCTGGTGGCGCAGGCGGACTTGAAGCATCATATCTACTGCAATCGGGACGGCGCATGGGCGGACGACAGTCACGGCATAACGGATCTCGTGCATTGGGATCCTTTGTCGGCAGCGCCAATGCCATACGCGGACGATCCGCCGGCGACAGAAACCGCCTTCCGCGACAGAATCCACCGTGCCGAGCAGATCGCCTGGAAACTCATCGACAAAGCGATAGGCACGCGAGACTATTTCGATGGCGCGGCAGTCTATGATGTGGTGGATCTGATGCCGTCCGACGGGCTGATCTTCGCCGGCAACAGCTTGCCCGTGCGGCAGTTGGATCAATTTGGCAAGCCGAGCGATCGACCGATCCTCGCCTTCGCCAACCGCGGCGCTTCCGGCATCGACGGCAATATCTCGTCCGCTTTGGGCATCGGCGCGGCCTGTCGGGAGCGACCACTGGCGGCCATCGTCGGCGACATCACCTTCTATCACGATATGAATGGCTTGTTGGCGATAAGGCGCTGTGGCGTACCGGTGACGATCGTTCTGTTGAATAACGCGGGCGGTGGCATCTTCCATCGGCTGCCGATTAGCCGGTTCGAGCCGGCGTTCAGCGACTATTACGTCACCGCGCATGGCCTGGATTTCTCCCATGCCGCGCGACTCTATGGTTTGGACTATCAGCGCGCTGATGACCGCCCGGCATTTCGCGCGGCCTTCAGCGCGGCAGTGGCGGGGCGCGGATCGACCCTCATTGAAGTTCGCACGGATGCCTTGAATGACTTGCGACGGCGTGAGCAGATCATGGCGACGATACGCGCCGAGGTCGAACAATTGGACGCAAGCGAATGAATTCGTTTCAGTAAGGAGAATACAGATGGTGACAAATGCGGAAGAGCAGGCAAAAATCAAGACCGCGTATCTGATGCGCCTGGCCGATTGGGAGGAGGTCAAGCGCTATGACGATATTACTTATCACAAAGCCGAGGGCATCGCGCGCATCGCCTTCGATCGGCCCAACCTGCGCAACGCCTTTCGGCCGGGGACTATCGACGAAATGACCGAAGCCCTGCTGCATGCCTGGCACGACGGCGAGGTCGGCGTTTTGTGGATCACGGCCAACGGTCCCAGTAACAAAGACGGCATTTGGTCATTTTGCGCCGGCGGCGACCAAAGGGTGCGCGGGCACTCCGGCTACGTCGGCGACGATGGCGTGCCACGGCTCAACGTCCTGCAATTGCAGCGCTATATCCGCAATATACCCAAGCCGGTCATCGCCGTGGTGCCGGGCTTCGCCATCGGTGGCGGGCATGTTTTGCATGTTTGCTGCGATTTGACTATCTCCAGCGATAACGCGATCTACGGCCAGACCGGTCCCATCGTCGGCAGCTTCGACGCCGGTTTCGGCTCGTCCTTTCTGGCGGCGCATGTCGGGCAAAAGAAGGCGCGCGAGATCTGGTTCCTCTGCCGTCAATACAGCGCCGAGCAAGCCCTGGAAATGGGTATGGTCAATACCGTCGTGCCGCTGGCGGAACTGGAACGGGAAGCGCTGGGCTGGTCGCGGGAGATACTGAGCAAGAGCCCGCTGGCGCTGCGCTTCATCAAAGCCGGTTTGAACGCCGAGCTCGACGGGCAGACCGGGGTGCAGGTTCTGGCGGGTGACGCCACCATGCTCTTCTATATGACGGAGGAAGGCAGCGAGGGCAAGAATGCATTCCTCGAAGGGCGCAAGCCTGACTTCAGCAAGTTTCCGCGCCGGGCTTGACCTGGCGCTACCGTTGCCTGGAAATAACTCATGCCTGTTGTCGGACCTGAAACAAGCGCTGATTGGTTGAGCGCGCGCGTTTGCGCTACGCCGCAAAAAATCTTTCTTCACATCGGCGACGAATCATACAGCTTCGCCGATATGGATCGCTTGACGCGCGCCACGGTTGCTTACATTCGGACGAGCGCAAATGTACGTGCGGGCGATCATGTGGCGCTGTTGATGAGCAATGGCCCGGCATCGGTTTTGAGCCTGCTGGCGTTGATGCGCCTCGGCGCTGTGATCGTGCCTTTGAATACCCGCCTGACCGCTGAGGAACTCAAATGGCAGCTTAAGAACGGCGGCTGTCGTTTGTTGATCTGCGAGCGCGATGGCGAGGCGCTTGCCCGCGCCGCCGCCGACGCCACGCTGGTCTTTCCCGATGTGGCCAGTTTGACTGCGTGGGACGATGCATACGCCGGGGCGGGCAAGCGCCTCGGCCGCGACTTTGCCATCATTCACACCTCCGGCACCAGCGGACGACCGAAAGCCGCGATTTTGACATACAACAACATATTCCAGAGCGCGCTCGGCTCGGCATTTCGATTGGGCGTGCTGCCAGACGATCGCTGGCTGTGCGTCTTGCCGCTTTATCACGTGGGCGGATTGAGCATCATTATGCGCTCATTGATATACGGCACAGCCGTTGAATTGTCGCCCATGAAGCGTTTTGACGCCGATACGGTGAATCGGCTGCTGGCGGAGCGACCGATATCCATGATATCCCTGGTGCCGACGATGTTGTCGCGCCTGTTGGATGCCAAGGCGCGCCCGTGGAATCCGCGGCTCCGACTCGTCTTGCTCGGTGGGGAGGCGACGCCGGTGACGCTGGTCTCGCGTTGTTTCGAAGAGGGTATCCCGATAGCCCCCAGTTATGGATTGAGCGAGGCGGCATCGCAGGTCGCGACGGCGACGCCCGATCAACTACAGAGCAAACCCGAAAGCGTCGGCAAGCCATTGCTGTTCACGCAATTGCGGGTGCTTGATGAGCGCGGCGACGACGCAGCGCCGGGCGCGCCGGGCGAAATCATCGTCAAAGGACCGCAAGTCATGCGCGGCTACCACAATGAGCCGGCAGCCACGGCAAGATCGCTGCGGAACGGCTGGCTGCATACGGGCGATATCGGCTACCTCGATGCGGACGGCGATCTGGTCGTCCTGCAGCGTCGTGAAGACCTGATTGTCAGTGGTGGCGAAAATATCTATCCGGCTGAAGTGGAGAAGGCGCTGCGCGAGCATCCCGCCGTTGAAGAAGCGGTCGCGATCGGGCTGGAGGATGCCAAATGGGGACAGCGCGTCGCGGCGGCCGTTCAATTGAGCGAATCGCAAGTCCTTTCCCAAGACGCAATTGTGGCATTTGCGCGCCAGAGGCTAGCTGCGTACAAAATCCCGCGCGAGATCCGTTTCGTCAGCGCCTTCCCGCGCGCGTCGTCGGGCAAGATACTACGGCGGGAAGTGCGGAAACTCTTCAATGACTAGCGGCGGATCGCATGTCAACGGTCATCATTACGACCTGATAATGGGCGGGCAGGGCGAAGCGCTGCTGCTCTTGCATGGTTTCGGCGGCGAGAAAAGCACCTGGGCCGACCTGCGAGCCGGATTAGAGAGCGAGTACCGGGTTATCGCCGTCGATATCTTGGGTCATGGCGCCAGTGACAAGCCGACGCAGGTCCGCGCTTATCACATGGAGCGCATTTCCTGCGATATCGCAGCCCTGCTCGATGACTTGCGTACCCCGACCTGTCATTTGCTGGGTTACTCAATGGGCGGGCGGCTGGCGCTGCGCCTGGCACTGGGCTATCCGGCGCGCTTCCGCAGCTTGATCCTGGAAAGCGCCTCGCCGGGATTGGCCGACGCCGCCGAGCGCGAACGACGCCGTCGCCAAGACGGAGCCTTGGCGGAGCGTATCGAGACGATGGGCATCGCCTGGTTCGTGGACTATTGGGAGAAACTGCCGCTTTGGAAATCGCAGCAAACGTTGTCCGAAGATATCCTGTCAACGCAGCGGAAGCAGCGCCTGGGCAACAGCGCCACAGGACTGGCCAATAGCCTGCGCGGCATGGGCAGCGGCGCGCAGCCCAGCCTGTGGCCGCATCTGGAGCAAGTGACGATGCCTGCGCTCCTGATGGTCGGCGAGGAGGACAGCAAGTTCGTCTCCATCAATCAACTGATGGCTCGGCAGATGCCCGGCGCCGAATTGCTGGTGATTCCGGGCGCCGGGCACAATATCCATCTCGAGCAGCCGCTGGTATTCCAGGAGCGGGTCAAGTCATTCCTGCGCGGACTCTAGCGCGGCGATAGCCCGTCTTGTGAAGCACTCGTACTGCGCTCCCATGCGCGCGGTCTTGTCCGCGTCCGCCGACCAATTGGCAAAGTGCGGCAATCGCAGCGCTCCCCAGAGATCCCAGAAGGGCAAGCAACTATAATCCAGCCCGGGATTCCGCGCCTCATAGCCAGCTGTGTACGCGTCCATCGCTTCTGCGCCAAGCGCCCAAAGCATTTCCAGGCGACTCTTGCCCAAGTCCCCCAGCGGATCGCCCTGCATGGCATCCTCCCAGTCGATGATCGCCGCCAGTTGATCGGCGCGCCAAAGCAGATTGCCGGGCCAGAAATCGCCGTGCAGCAGGACCGCATCGTTGCATTGAAAGCGTGGCAGGGCTGCCCTCATGGCCGCGCGGATGCCGTAGGCGTCGTTTGTTGTTTCGCGCATCCATTCCTCGATCCTCCTTCGTTGATCATGCAAAAACGAGAGATCATGTCGATTAATGTCGATACGATGGATGCCGGTCAAGATGTCCGCCATCTGATGACAGAACGCGGATAAATCTGCCGGCGCGAAGCGGGTTTCGCCGTCAATGTATTCGGTAATCAGGAATGGGATCGGGGCCCCGGAATCCACAATCAAAGGTCGCGGCACGGCTAGCCCGGCGCGTGACAGGATCTCCAACAATGCGAATTCGTCGCGAGCGATATCGGGATTGACTTGCCGATCGCGGGCGCTGTGCCACAGCAAGATCAACTGCCGCGGCTTATTGCGATCCGCGAGTATTTTCAGTTTGGCGGCGCGCGGACCTAGTTGCCGCACCTCCTTCAATTCCCAGCCGCGGTTGACGGCGGTCAGC
Source organism: Chloroflexota bacterium (assembly GCA_026713245.1). Lineage (GTDB taxonomy): Bacteria > Chloroflexota > Anaerolineae > Aggregatilineales > Phototrophicaceae > UBA6055. Next base: position 19,918 of record JAPOOU010000044.1, on the reverse strand, counting down.
GCATTCTGGGCGCGCTCGCTTGAAATATGCATGACTTGCGATTGTAGCCGGGAAGATCGGACGCGGCAATCCGAACACGCGGACATGGCAGATTAGAAAATGTTGACGGCCGGCCAGGCGCCGCTAGACTTAAAAGTGACGCTCCGGCAAGTGAAACTGTGGTGAAGCGGATGGAACCGATTTACGTCATTCCTTGGTATGTTGCGCTGGCGATCGTCGTCGCCGTTCTGTTGCTCTTCTTCTTGAAGTGAGGTTGCGCATCCAACGGGTGCGGCTCGTACTCGGATGGTCTGCGTTGAATTCACAAAATGGTCAGGGCAATGTTTCTGGCTCAGGCTCGGATCCGGCAAGCTGCCAAGCCGCCGGCAAATAGACGATGCCGCGGTTTTCCGTACGCTGCATGACTTCGCTATCCCCGGTCACCAGGAAGGACAGCGCGAAAGATATCGAATCGATCACGGGTCCGGCGACTTCCCGGGCGACGATGTCGATCCAGTATTCGCCCGGCAGCAGATTGATATTTTCAATTGTGCATTGCAGCGTGGCATCTTCGCGCAGCGCCAGGCTGGCGCGCCGGGCGCTGGGTATGTCAACAAAACTCAGGATCGTTCCCGCAGGATCGAGGATGCGCAGGGAAAAGCGATAATTGCTCGTCGGCTCGCGGACCTTCAGCGTCAGCTCGAACAAGACGGAATCGCCGGTATGGAAGCTGGTGATGACCGCGCCGCTATGCACATCGCGCATGGTGACATCGGCGACGCGGAAGCTGCCGGTGCCTTCCCGCAGTTCGGCGGCCGGGACCTCGGCGCTGGCGAAGACCTTTGACTTGTCGATAGCCTGCTGGAAATAGGCGGTGAGGATATCGCTGGGGGAACCGGCGGCGGTGACCCTCCCCTCGCGCAGGTAAATAGCGCGATCGCAGATGCGCTCGATGTTATATGGATTGTGCGTGACAAAAATCACGGTCACGCCGCTGATCGAGAGTTCGTCCATGCGCGTCAGGCATTTCTTCTGGAAGTTGACGTCCCCCACCGAAAGCACCTCGTCGATCAAGAGGATATCGGCGTCGACGTTTACTGCGACGCTGAAGCCAAGACGGGCTTGCATGCCGCTGGAATACTGGTAGACCGGTTTGTCCAGCCATTCTCCCAATTCCGCGAAAGATTCGATTTCGGGCATCTTGGCGTCCATTTGCGCCGCGGTGAAACCCATGATGGCGCCCAGCAGCTTGATATTCTCACGGCCGGTCAAGTCACGGTGCATGCCGGCCGCTAACTCGATCATCGGGAAGAGGCGCCCATTAATCTCGACTCGCCCGTGCGTGACCGGGCTGACGCCCGCCAGCAACTTGAGCAAGGTGCTCTTCCCCGCCCCGTTTTTGCCGACGATGCCCAGTGACTCGCCTTGTTCGACCTGGAAGGAGACGTCTTGCAATGCCCAGGGACCATAGGCCGCGAAGCCGTTTCCCCCCCGACCCGTCAGTTCATCGAACTGTCGGCGCAGGTACGGGCGTAGCGGCAAGCCGTAACGCTTCCATACATCTTCGACGTGTATGGCTAGATCTTTGGGCATGACTGCTTCTCTCGGATCATCATGTACCTGTCAGGCGCGTAAAAGACATCTCGAATGCTGACCTTCGCTACAGAACATCGGCAAAGTACTGTGACAAGACCTGGAAGAGCGGGAAGGCGACCAGCAGAATCAACAGCGTAACGACCAAGCTGATCAAAAGCGACTCGGGATCGGGCGGCTGCCCGAAGATCAATACTCTGCGGAAGCCGTCGATGATGCCGACCGTCGGATTAAGCCGGTAGACGATTTGCAGGTTGCTCGCCAGCTCTTTGGAGGAATAGATCACCGGCGTCAGGAACAGCCAGACTTGCATGAAGTACTGCAAGCCATGCAGCATGTCGCGCCGGTAGACGGTGAAGGCCGCGATGCCGATGCCAACGCCCCAAGCCAGCAAGCTCACCATCGCCACCAACAGCGGCAGCCAGAGCCAGGCCCAGGTGATCGGCATCTGATAAAGCAGCAGGGCGACGAAGAGCACGATCGACGACATGACAAAGTCGAAGAAGGTGGTTGCCAGGACGACCAGCGGAAAAATGAAGCGCGGGACGGCCATCTTGCGCAGAAGCGTACCATTGGCAAGGATGCCAAAGGGAATGCGAATGACCGATGTCTGAAAATAAGTCCAGGGGACGGTGGCGGCGAAGACAAAAACCAGATGGGGCGCGCCTTCGGTGTCGATCTCGACGACGCGGTGCAAGAAACTGAAGATCGCGGTCGTCAAAATCGCCGGAATGATCGCCCATAGCGGGCCTAGTATCGTCCGGCGATAGCGCGCGCGTATATCGCGGCTGACCAGGGAGAGGAACAGATTCCAGTAGCTGCGCCACTTTAGGGCGCGGTCAGCCGCAGACGGCATGTTCGACCAATGGCTCATGTCAGGTAATGGCTTTCCTGCGTAAGATCAGCGCTGTTATTATTGCAAGTTCGACCCAAATATGAAGAGTCGAAGCTGCTTGACCACAGGTAGCGGATGCAAAGTATCCGACAGGGCCAGCGCGTTTGCGAGAGCGAAAGGAGGCGATGGTCGCCAGGCGCTATGTTCTCGAGGCTTACTGTCGCGCGCACGGTTTGATTTATGTTTGAATTTTGTCCGACTTTGTCCGATTTTCGGACAATAAGAACTCTTTTTCGGACAAAGCGCCGATTGCGCCGGCAGATTGGGGCCGCTCGCAGGCTCTTTGTGGCGAGCGACAAGCAGCTTCAGCGGTGGTGATATTCGCATTAATCCTCCTCATTTCCCCCCCAGGGAACACTGCCAACAGCCCTGAACAGCCCCTAACAGACCTTGAGATTATTGGCGGGTATGGGCAGCTCGGAAACGTGAAACCCTTGTGTTTACTGGTTTTCAGAGATTCCGGGTTGTCCCGGAAACATGATTTTCTGGTCAATCATTTTTCCCTTTCGACTCGGATATGCTGGGATGTAATTCGTAGCAAGTTCGTCGCGCACAAGGTGAAGCATGGTGAAGGACAAAAACGGGCGATGCAAGGATCTCCCTTACACTGTTTGCGATATTTTTAGCCATCTCTTCACTGTGCGATATTTTCATTGTTTTTTTAGAGCTACTTAGAAAGCGGCATAATGCGAACATAGCAGAAAGCGCAAAGCAAAGGGCGACTATATGTTCGCGTTTAGCTCTGGCTAGATGATTTTCGAAATATGCTCGGCAGGAAGCGTCTCATATTTCGGAATCATTACATACGCCCGTAGTCAACTCAGCAATCTTCGCCCCTCGTCATGCGCGCGCCGCAGCAGTTGCGCCATCGCCCGCAGCACGGTCTCGTGGGTGGCCGTCTCGCCGCGCAGGGGGCGACCGAAATGAAGGCTGATGACCGGATCGCGATAAAAAGGGAACATCATCTGGAAGGTCGCCGCCAGAAAATGGCGTCTGTCTTTGTCTCGGTAACATCGGACGACGGGATTAAGCAGCGCCCGGCGCGAGATCACGCCGCCAACCGCGCAGGGCAGGATTGTCAGATCCGGCACATGGCGCGCGAAAAACTCGAAGCTGCGCGACCATTCCGCCAAGGAAGCCAGGGCGGGTTCGAGAGCGAGCGCGGGATCGTCCTCGATTTCCCCGCGCGGAAAGAGCAGCAGCGAGTTGCCACCGCGTAAATGGCGCAGGGATTCTCTCATCGCCGAATAGGGCGCGCGCTTGTCGACCACGATGACATGGCGACGCATCTCTTGTAGCCCGGGTAAAATGCCGAAGTTATAAGCCAGGACTTGGGTATCGCGCCGGGGCGAGGCCGCCAGCAAAGCGAAGGCGTCGCCCAGCCCGGCGTGGTTGCCCAGGAACAGCACCGGTCCCGTTGTCGGCACGTTCTCGGCGCCCTGGATGTGGATCGCGCGGGCGGCGATATCGACCAGCCATTTGCTCGCGCCCCGCAGGTGGCCGTCCCGCGCGATCATGGCTTCCATTTTGATGCCGAGCCGCGTGAGTTCCAGAATGAAGGGCGCGCAGAGGATGTGCAGGATGGCGTTGAGCGCGGGACGGGTGAAGCAGAAGGCTTCCACGACCGATGCGCTCATGGCGCGGTAGAGGCGGGGGAAGCGAAAAACGGCGCGAGTTGAGGAACTAAGCTTCGTTTGGGCAGCTTTATGAGCGGGAGGCGATTGCATAATATCGCTACGATAGACGATTCGGGCTGCGAATAATAGCATTGCCTTGCGGCGCTGGCTGCGCCACTCTCAAGAATTCACTGCAACTTGCGCAATGAATTTACGTTATATTTACAAATGCATTGTAGCTCTAGGAAACTGATATGAAAAAGAATAACGCAAACGGAGATGTTACAGGGTGCAGCGGTTGCATCGCAGAGTTGATCTTGTTGCCAGTGAAGCTGGCTTGCTCCTTTCTAGGTCCATTTCTTTTTCTGATAATAGTATTCGGGACTATGGCCATTTGTGGTGGTATCTTCGGCGCCTTTGGTGGCGTGGGCTAGACAGACTGTGTAAGATGTATCTCGCATAGACATACTCACAAAAAGTAAGGAGCGGGTTTATGAAGGAGGCAATCAAATTTATCGTCAGTAATTTCGTTTCGATAGCGCTGCTGATCATCGGCATCGTCATCGGCGGCTATCTTATCGGCGCTGTCCATAACGTGCGCGATTTCTTGTTCCCGGAAAGCGCGGCTTATGTCCGCTCGCCGCTGACCATAGTCAACAGCATCAACGGCATTGGCCAGTTGGTGACGGTCACGTCCGAGATCCACAAAGTCGATCTCGAGATCGAGATTAAACGGTGGGTCGGTAATATTGGTGGCTACAGCGCCAATCACATCGCCATTGGCGCGATTGAAGCGGGCATAGATTTCGACGCTATGAATGAAGACAACATAAGATACGAAAACGATACTTATTCACTGACTTTGCCCGCGCCAGTCATCACAAGCTGCCGCATCGAGTATATTGACCAGAACGAGTATTCATTCACGCTGCTAAGTGCGGATTGGGACATGGTGCGGCAAATCGCGCAAGCTGAGGCCATTATGCAGTTTGCCAAGATAATGATCGAGGAAGGCGTCCTGGAACGTGCCGAAGAAGAGACGGCGCTGCGCATAGGCAATTTCGTGCGCGAGTTGACGGGCAAGCCGGCGCATGTCGAATTTGCGGCGCAGGCCGGCGAGATTGAGCTACCCGAATCCTGCCAGCCTTACACGCCGAGCGGTTGGGCGAAGGATCAAAATGGCGCCTGGAAGCGGGTGGAGTCATAAACTGCCTCAAAGTATCAGTGTAACGAATCTTTAGAGTTAGCGTAAACGGTCGATGGATGAGGTAGTGTATCCTTTCTGTTGAAACAAAACGCTTAACCACCGACGACACCGAGAGCACCGAGAATTGGTTGCGAAATAGTCCTCTTCTCTAGTGTCCTTCGTGTCTTTGTGGTGAAACTGAATGTGGCTCATTTGAATCTCAACCGCATTCGATACATTGCCATAGATGGCGTCGCTCGCGAGTTTACTTGCCAACAGGAGGAGAAATGATTGCGATACTCAAATTCATCGGCCGACATTTCATTACGATAGCTCTGGTGGTCATCGCGCTTATCGTCGGCGGCTTTGTCGTCGGCTCGGTGCAAAATGTGCGCGAATTGCTCTTTCCGCAAACCGCGGTAAAGGTAAACTCTCCAATAATCATGGTGAATCAGATCAAGGCTATCGCCCAGCTGGTGACCGTGTCCTCAGACGTCGGCACAACCAATATCGATGTCGAAATCCACCGAGGATTTCTTAATTCCGGCTACTATAGCGCCAGCCATATCGCCATTGGAGCAATTGATGCTGGCATCAATTTTGACGAGATTGAAGAGGACTCCATTGATTTGCGCAACGATGTCTATACTATAACCTTGCCTGCGTCAATCATAACGAGTTGTCGAATCGAGTATATAAACCAGAATCAATATTCCATTACCTTGCTGCCCGCGGATTGGGATTTGGTGCGACAGATCGCGGAATCTGAAGCGCTTGATAAGTTTGCGCAAGGCATGATTGAGGAGGGCGTCTTGGTACGGGCTGCGGAAGAGGCTTCCCGTCGAATTGGCAAGTTTGTCATGGATCTAACTGGCCTCCCGGCTAATATTGAGTTTAGGGAAAGAAGCGAAGCGCCGGAGTTGCCTGACTCGTGCAAGCCGATTCCGCCAAGCGGTTGGGAAAAAGACGTGGATGGGGGCTGGAGGAGAGCCGACTAGATGCAACAGCAAAGGTCGCGAGAAACAACAAGCCGCCAGCCAATGAACACAAAGACGCTGCTATTGTCAGGAGTGGTGGTGGTTTTCATTGGCTTGGCAATTGGTTTGGCGATTGGACGGCAACAGTTTCAGGTCGGAGGACCATTTGGACCCGTTCCCACAGCGAGCCCAACAGCTACCGATACACCGTCCCCCACACAAACCAGCACACTTATCCCGTCTCCGACGCCGACGAACACCGCCACCAGTACGCCGACAGCTACCGCAACATCTACAGCGACGGCTACGAGTACGCCAACGGCTACCTTCACTGCCACGTTCACAGCAACGCCCACCAGCACGGCGACAGCCACCGCTACGCCGACGCCGACGGCTACGCCAGTACAGATATTCGTGCATGTCAGAACGATGGGCAACCTGGAGTTAGTGAGCTTTGAACTGGCGCGCGCCGATATACATGTAGGGATCAACCGTGGACTCTGCAGCTATGGCGCTGATCATGTCGCGGAGGCTGTGATAAACGCAGGAATAGACTTTGGCGGAATACAGCAAGAAGACATCAGCTATGACCATGCGTCTGATACTTTCACTTTGCGGGTCTCCCTGCCGGCCCTTACGAGCTGCCAAGTGAGTTATATCGACCAGTACGATCGATCGAGAACTTGGTGCGGTACAGACTGGGGCGAAGTCAAAAATCTCGGTGAGGTGCAATCAATGCCGGTCTTCATCGAACGCGCCCTGGAACGCGGCATACTCGAGAAGGCGGAAGATCATGCGGAGATTGTTCTCGGTTCGTTTGTCAGCGCGCTTACTGACAGCCACACAGTTATTGAATTCGTCGAACGGGAAAAGATACTGCCATTGCCATCGTCGTGTAGTCCTGATTCGCCGGAGGGCTGGCACTACGATAAAATTACCAAGCTGTGGGCGTATTCGGGCTAAGACGCCCTAGCCCCCACCCGTCATCAAAAGACCCAGATGCTCGATATCGACATCGACGTTCTCGACCTCGCCCACGATCTGACCTTCGTACATCACCAGGATCCGGTCGGATAGGGCGCGGATCTCGTCGAGGTCTTCGCTGATGAGCAAGATTGCCGTGCCGCTGTCGCGCTCGTCCAGCAAGCGCTGGTGGATGTACTCGGTCGCGCCGATATCGCCGCCGCGGGTCGGCTGGGCCGCGATCAGCACGCCGGGCGCGCGCGATAGCTCCCGCGCCAGCACCAATTTCTGGATATTGCCGCCGGACAGGCTCTTGACCAGGGTTTCTGTGCCGGGCGTTTTGATCTCGTATACCTTGATGGCTTGGCGGCAGGCTTCGCGGATCACCCGGAAGAGCATGAAGATCTTGGCGGTCGTGAACTTGGGATGGCCGTGATCTTGCAGCACGTAATTCTCGGCGACGCTGAATTCTTTGATCACGCCGTCGATCATGCGCTCTTCGGGGATGTAGGACAGGCCCATGGCGTTCAGCTGCGAGGGCGCCGCGTTGGTGACATCATTGCCATCGACCACCACAGTGCCGGCGGTGGCCTCGCGCAGCCCGGTGATGCACTGGGCCAATTCTTGCTGACCATTGCCGGAAACGCCGGCCACGCCCACGATCTCGCCGCCGCGCAGCCGTAGAGAGACATTGTCCAGGCCAACCGTGCCGCGGTTGCTCATGGCGCTCAGGCCGTCGAGCGCCAGGCGGTCGCCCCGGGTATCCGCGGCGTTTTTCTCGTATTCGAGCAAGACCGGCCGCCCAACCATCATCTCGGCCAGTTTGGGTCGGGTGGCTTCGCTGGTCGGGATCGAGTTTACGCGCCTGCCGTCGCGCAAGACGGTGACGCGGTGACTGATCTCCAGCACCTCGTGCAGTTTGTGCGATATGAAGACCAGCCCGTGCCCATCGTCGGCCAGTTGATTGAGGATGCGGAAGAGGCCGTCGACCTCCTGCGGCGTGAGCACGGCTGTCGGTTCGTCGAGGATGAGCAGAGCCGCGCCTTTGTAAAGCGCTCGCAAGATCTCGACGCGCTGCTGTTCCCCCACCGCCAATTGCCAAATCGGCAGATCCGGGTTGACCTTGAGATTGTAGATCTTCGAAAGTTCAATCACGCGCTGGCTGACCACATCGAGATCGAGGCGCGGGCCGCGCGACGACTTCATGCCCAGCGCGATATTCTCGGCGACGGTCAGCGACGGGACCAGCATGAAGTGCTGGTGAATCATGCCGATGCCGTGCCCGATGGCGTCCTGCGGGTTGCTGATGGTCGATTCCGCGCCGTTGATGAGGATCTGCCCCTCGTCCGGATGGTACAAGCCGTAGAGCATTTTCATCAACGTGGACTTGCCGGCGCCATTCTCCCCCAGCAAGGCGTGGATCTCGCCGGATTTGACGTCAAAGTCGATTTTGTCGGCAGCCAGGACGCCGGGAAAGCGCTTGACGATGCCGATCATATCCAGTTTTTCGATGGGCTGGTGCCCGGTCGGCAGCAGGTTGTTGGTCATCGATTTTGGCTCGCGCCGCTAGGTGAAGCGGGGCAGCCCGGCGGGCCGCCCCGGCAATCTCTAATTGTGACGGGCAGAGGGACTAGCCGGCAAACTCCATGACCAGGCCGCCGTTCGCCAGCGTCAAGGAATAGGATTGGCCGCCGAGCGTACCCATCTGGATGTTGTCGATGATGTCGGCCAAAATGACCTCCCACTTGTAGACCTGGAAGGCGACGGCGGAATCGCCGGCCAAGTCGGCCTGGCTGGCTTGGGTGCCGAACCAGCGCGCGCCGCTCTCGCTGCCGACGGCGATTGCGCCAACCACCATCTGCGCCGTGCCGGTCAAGATATCCGCGCCATTGGCGATATGGGTCTCCGCCGCTTCGGTCGCCAGCGGGACATCGCTGAAGGACTGGATATAGACGACATTGACTGTGGCATCGGCGTTGGAGGCGGCGACACCGTCCACAAAGCCATCGACATAGAGCTTGGCGTCGCCCACTTCAATGGGACCGACAACGCCGATGACGTTGGATTCGGTCATCAAGCCAGCGAGAACGCCGTTGACGAAACCGCCTTCATCAGCCGCCGCGGTGTAGGCGTAGACATTATCCAGCCCGAAGGTGCTCTCGTCCGTGCCCCAGGCGAAGGAAACCTCGGAGAATTCCGCCGCCAACTCTTCAACCACCGAGCCGAATTGCGAGCCATGCGCGATCACCAGGTCGTAATCGCCCGACCCCGCCCATTCACGCAGCGCCACCGCCGCGTCGTCGACGATGAAGGTGCCATCCTGGAAGTCGAATTGGAAGGCGTCTTCACCCATCTGCGCCTGTATCGCCATCAGGCCGTCATACATGCTCTGGCTGAAGGCGAGGTCGTTAGTCGCGCTGGGCGCTACCGCCGCCACGCGAAAGACATCTTGCGCCATGCTCGGCATCACCCCAATAAACAGGGCGAGAATCAAGGTAAGAAGCAATGCTTTTCTCATCGTTACTTTCTCCTTAACTGGACAGTTGACTTTAATCCGGACGAAATCGCCCGTGAATAAACTATGTTATAGCGAGTGGCGACTGTTTGTAAATATCAGTCCTCGCTATCCTCTCCGTCGTTTTCATCCTCGCTATCCTCGGCCATGTCATCGTCCATCGCGGGAATTGGCGCGATGTCGCCCGATACGATACCGGCGATGGTTTCTTCGGCTACCGCCATCAATTCGTCGCCGATCTCGAAGTCCTTGTCGAATTCCATCACCAGGCCTTCATTCTCCAGCGTCAGCACATAATACTCGCCGCCCAGGTCGCCCTCGTCGATTCTGCGGATCATGTCCAGCAAGAGCACATCCCATTTGTAAATCTGGAAGGCGACGCCGATATCCCCGGAGAGCTCGTCCTGGCTGGAATCGGAGCCGAACCAGAGCACACCGTTTTCCAGGGCGGCGGCTATGGGACCGACGACCATTTGCGCGGTGCCGGTTAATATATCCGCGCCGTTGGCAATATGCGTCTCCGCAGCTTCAGTCGCCAGCGGCACATCGCTGAAGGAGCCGATGAAGACGATGTTGACGTCGATATCCGAGTCGACAGAAGCCACGCCGTTGGCGAAGCCGTCGGCATAAAGTTTGCCATCCCCGACTTCGATGGGGCCGACCAGGCCGATCACGCGCGATTCAGTAAGGCGCGCGGCCAGCACGCCGTTGAAATAGCCGCCTTCATCAGACGCGGCGGCGTAGCTGTATACGTTGTCCAGGCCGAAGGTATCTTGTCGCGTCCCCCATGCGAAAGACAGGTCGGGGAATTCGCTAGCCAGTTCCTCGACGATCGGACCGTACTGTGATCCATGCGCGATCACCAATTGATAATCGCCGGAGGCCGCCCAATCGCGCAAGGCAACCGCGGCGTCGTCAACGATGTACGTGCTGTCTTGCACGTCAAACTGAAAGGCGTCCTCGCCCAATTCGTTCTGGACAGCGGCCAGGCCGTCGTACATGCTCTGGCTGAAGGCGAGATCGTTGATCGCGCTTGGCATCAGGGCCGCCACGCGAAAAACGTCATCCTGCGCCAGGGACGGAATCCCCGCCCAAGCCAGGAGGAATACAAGGATTATCAGGCGCCTCGTTTTCATGATCTTCCCTCAATCAATCTAGTATTCAAAAACGCGCAGGCCACAATCCGACCTGGGAGCGCCTACTCTCCGCGTTCATAGGGCTTGGTCAGGGCTGTAGGCTGTTCTTGCCGCTTGGAGGCGAAAACCAGCGCGATGATGGTGATGACATAGGGCGCCATGACCGCGAACTCCGACGGAATATCCAGACCGACCACTTTGATCTGCAATTGCAGGGCATTGACGAAACTGAAGAGCATGGCGCCGGCCGCCACCGCCCAGGGGCGCCAGCCGCCGAAATACACCAGCGCCACCGCGATAAAGCCTTGCCCGGCCGTCAGATTTTGCTGAAACAGGTTGATCAAGGCGATTGACAGCGAGGCCCCGGCCAACCCCGCCAGCATGCCGCCGATGGTCGTGGTCGCATACCGCACGCGCGCCACGCTGACGCCCATGGCATCGGCGGCTTCGGGATTCTGTCCCACAGCGCGGATCATCAAACCGAAGGTCGTCCGGTTGAGCACAAAGGCGGAAATCGGCACCAGCGCGAATGCGACATAAACCAGCAGATTGTGGCGAAAGAAGATCTCGCCCAGCACCGGTATTTCCGACAGGATCGGGAAGGTGATGCGCGGGAAGCCGCTGACCGATTTCGGCGTACCCACCCACTGCTGGAACAATAGCTCGCTCAAGCCCAGTCCAAAGAGATAAACGCCGATGCCGCTGATACCTTGCTTCGCCTTTAGCGTCACGCTCACGAAGGCCATGGCCAAGCCCATCAAGCCGCCGACGATCAAGGCGATAAATACGCCGAAGAGCAAACTTAGCGGCTCGCTCAACGCCCCATCCTGTTGCGTGATGAACACTGCATAAAAGCCGGTGAAGGCGCCCATCAGCATCATGCCATCGACGCCCAGGTTCAATACGCCGCTGCGCTGCGCGAAGGTCTCGCCCAGGGCCGCGAAGATATAGGGAGTGGCCAGCCGTATGGCCGAGGCGAATACGCTGGCGGTGAAAATGGCGTCGAGTTCCATCAGCCGCTGCCCTCATCCAATCTCGCATCCGACGCGGCGCGATCAGCGGGCTTGCCCCCGGCGGAACCAAGATTGTCCGGTGTTTCCTGCAGGCTGACCCGTCGCTTGCTGCGCTGCAAGATGAAGATTTCGCTGCTGACGACGAAGACCACGATTAAGCCGTTGACCGCGGTGATCAACGAAGCGGGTACGCCAAGTTCGCGCTGCATTTTCTGCGCGCCCACCAATAGGCCGCCGAAGAAGGCCGCTGCCGGTATCGCGCCAATGGGATTAAGCCCGCCGAAGAGCGCCGCCACAATGCCGTTAAAGCCGGCAGCGCCGGTGAAACCGGCCGGCGATCCGTCGGTTTGCAAGCGATATTGCAGTCCAAGGACTTGCACGACCCCCGCCAATCCGGCGAACCCGCCCGCCAGAAACATGGAGAACATCATCTGCCGCTTGACGTTGATGCCGGCGTAGCTCGAAGCGCGCTGGTTTTCTCCAACGGCGCGAATGCGATAACCCAGCGACGTGCGCCACAGGAAAACATAAATGATCACCGCCAGTACAATGGCGATGATCAAGCCCCAGTGCAAGCGCGTTCGCGCGAAGAGATTTGGGTCGCCAATCGGCAAGGACAGTCGCGGCAACTGCGCCGCAGTCACCAGCCGCGCGGTCTTGGGAATATTGTTGATGCCCGCTTCTGCCGGATCTAGGAGGATGCCGTTGAGCAAGAAATTCATCATCTGCACGGCGATCTGGTTGAGCATGATGGTGCTCAGAATCTCGTTGACATCAAAATAGGCTTTGAGTAAGCCGGCCAAGCCGCCATAGAGCGCGCCTGCCAGAAAACCCCCAATTAATGAGCAGGTGACGATGATGAGGTCGAAGGCGCCTTTTTCCTTGGCTAACTCCGGCGGAACGCGCATTTCTCCCATAATCAAGGCGACGGTTACGCCCGCCAGCGCGCCGGCGATCATTTGGCCCTCGCCGCCGATGTTGATCATGCCGCCGCGGAAGGCGATGGTGATGCCGATGCCGACGAAGAGAATCGGCGTCGCCTTGACCAGGGTCTCGGCGGTGGCGTTCTCCTTTCCGGCAGCGCCTTCCCACATGGCGGCATAGGCTTCCAGCGGGTTGGCATTCAGCGCCAGCAGCAACACCGAAGCCACAACCAGCGCCAGCGCCAACGCGATGATCACTGGCGAAAAGTCTACGAGCCGGTTTAGGCGCGCGAACCAGGCGCTTCTCGCGAATCCGGATGATTGATTCACAGTTCCACTATCCCAGCGTATCCTGTGATGGTCCCTATTGCATCGGAAAAGATGTTGTTCAATGTATACCGAGCATAGTATGCCAAGTTTTGCTAATTTCTACAAATTCTTGCTACGAACCGATCGCGCTTCGTTATAATAGGCGTGATTCTGATGGAGCGGCAGTGCCCTTCGCTTATGGACAGTTTCCCGACATACGAACGCGACGGTTTCAGGTACGGTCCCGGAAGACCGCGGCCCTTCGGGGCGACCGTCATGGCGGATGGCGTCAATTTTTCGGCTTTCTCCAATCACGCCAGCGCTTGCACGCTCGTCCTCTTTGACAAAGGCGCCGAATCGCCGCTTGTGGAAATCCCGTTTCTCGATGCTTTTCGAATGGGCGATGTCTTTGCCATGATCGTGTTCGACCTGGATCACAGGCAGATCGAGTATGGCTTCCGCTTTGATGGTCCGTACGACCCGGCGGAGGGACATCGCTTTGACGCGCGGCATATATTGCTGGACCCATACGCGAAACGAATCGGCGGGCGGGATGTCTGGGCCCAGGGATACGACCGGGACAACCCTTACCCCTACCGCGCCCGGCCTCATATAGAGGACTTTGACTGGGCAGGCGACCGGCAGCTAAACATCCCCATGGAAGATTTGGTCGTCTACGAAATTCACGTTCGCGGCTTTACCGCCCATCCTTCATCACAGGTGGAAGCCCCCGGCACCTACGCCGCGATAATCGAGAAGATCCCTTACCTCAAGGAACTTGGGGTCAACTGCATCGAGTTGATGCCGATCTTTGAGTTCGACGAGCTCGCCAACGATCGGGTCAATCCGCAGACGAACGAGCAACTGATGAATTACTGGGGCTACAACCCGATTGGCTTTTTCGCGCCTAACGCGGCCTACGCTGCTACCGGCGAGCCGGCTCGGGAGTTAAAGACCCTGGTCAAGCAATGTCATCAGAACGGCATTGAGGTCTGGCTTGATGTCGTTTTCAACCACACCGCCGAGGGCAACGACGACGGACCAACCATTTCTTATCGCGGCATTGACAACAAGACCTACTACCTGCTGAAACCCGACGGCGGTTATTACAATTTCAGCGGCACCGGCAATACCTTTAACTGCAATCACCCCATCGTTCGTGTATTGCTGCTGGACTGCCTACGCTATTGGGTTTCGGAGTTTCACATTGATGGTTTCCGCTTCGACCTGGCTTCCAGCATGGGCCGCGATCCACAGGGGGTTCCCGATCCCAACCCGCCCTTGCTGGAGGTCTTGGCATACGATCCCATGTTGGCCCAAACCAAGCTGATCGCCGAGGCCTGGGACGCTGGCGGCTTGTATCAAGTGGGCAGCTTCCCGGCTTACGGGCGCTGGGCCGAGTGGAACGGCAGATACCGCGACGACGTCCGCCGTTTTGTCAAGGGCGATGGCGGCATGCTCGGGGCCATGGCCGCGCGGATTCAAGGTTCTCCCGACATTTATGGCGGTCGTGGACCACGGGCGTCGGTCAATTTCGTGACCGCGCACGACGGCTTCACCTTGCGCGACCTGGTCTCTTACAATCACAAGCACAATGAAGCCAACGGCGAAGACAACCGCGATGGCATGGACGAGAACTTAAGTTGGAATTGCGGCGCGGAAGGCGAAACCGAAGACGAGACAATCAAGGGCTTGCGCGAGCGGCAAATCAAGAACTTCCTCAGCTTGTTGATGGTCAGCCAGGGCGTGCCGATGCTGCTGATGGGCGACGAAATCGGGCACAGCAAAGGCGGCAACAACAATAGCTACTGCCACGATAGCGCGCTCAACTGGTTCGATTGGTCAGCCCTGCGCAGCGAAGCCCCGCTGTTTTGCTTCACGCGCGATTTGATCGCATTCCGCCGGGCGCACCCGGCGCTGCGCCGCCGTTCATATTTTCATCATCGCGACAGAGTCAATTCAGGCTATCCCGATATTTCCTTTCACGGCGCCAAGCTGTGGCAGCCGGATTGGTCCTACGACGGGCGGCAACTGGCTTGCCTGCTTTGCGGGAAGCATTGCCGCGAAGGGGCGGAAACGGACGATATGATCTACATCGTCATGAACGCCCACTGGGAGACAGCCTGGTTCGATCTGCCGCCGCTGGGCGCGCCCATGAAATGGCGCGTGGCCATCAACACGGCGCTGGGCTCGCCCGAGGACAGCCACGCTCTCGGCCAGGAACCGGTTCTGCCGGACCAGGAGCAAATCATAGTCGGTCCGCGCTCGGTGATGATCCTGGTCGGGCGTTAGTTATGCTTGGCATTCGTTCGCGTCGAATAATATAATAGCCTTGATCTAAAATTTAATACGCCAGATTTCGGAGTCCAAATGTGAAGTCGAAGCTTTTTATCCTTGTGCTTACCCTGGCTGCTTTTGTTGCCGTTGTCATCGCCAATCCAGAAACATATCGCATCCGCGTCCAATATAACACCAACTTGCGCGCTTCCAACAGCTTGGACAGCGCTTTGCTCGCCAGCGCGCCAGCCGGCACAACCTTGCAGGTCGTCGGACAGGTTGAGAACTGGCTGCAAATTAATCGCGCTGGCGCCCTGTATTGGATGGCGGCTTGGGTCAACCATAGCCGCGTCGAAGACCCCGTCACCGCCCAGCCCGCGGGCAATGTCCCCAGCAATATCGACAACTGCTGCTTTGTGGATCGCCAGTGCCATAGCGACCAGGACTGGACGAACGGCTATTGGGCTTTCCAAAATGGACAATGCGCCGCGCCAGCGCCAGCCCAGCCACAGAGCCCCGCGCAGCCGGCCAGCAATATCCCCGCGGGTGTCGACAACTGCTGCCAGGTTGACAGGCAGTGCCATACGGCTGCGGACTGGGAGAATGGCTATTATGCTTTTCGGGATAACCAGTGCGCCGCGTCCGCGCCAGCCCAGCCACAGGCACAGAGCCCCGCGCAGCCCGTCAGCAATGCGCCCGCGGCTGTTGACAACTGTTGCCAGGTTGACAGGCAGTGCCATACAGAAGCGGATTGGACAAACGGCTATTACGCTTACCAGAACGGGCAATGCGACGGTTCGCCGCAGCCGCAAAGCCCAGCGCAGCCCGCCGGCGGCATCCCTGAGGGCAGTGACAATTGCTGTCGTGTCAATCGAGAATGCCATAGCGAAGCGGATTGGGTGAGCGGATGGCTGGCATTTCGGCATTTTCAATGCCAGATCCCGCCAGCCACACAAGGAATCTCAATAAAAGGCTCGCCGCAATTTGTGTCCCAGGTCAGCAATGCGCTGCAACTATTGCAAGACAGAGCGCCGCAGTGGTGGAAGTATGCAACGCGCGGATTGAACACGATAAAGATGGTCCCGGAAGGCAGCCCTTCAGTTGTCCACCCGGATAGCAAAACCTATGACGAAACCCTCTCGGAAGTTCTAAGAAAAGGCACGGGCGAAGCGGGCCTCGTCTACGTCATCTTTGGCATCGTTCATGAAGCCTGTCACGTAAACGACGACCATCTCCACAAAGATGGACTGGATGAAGAAAAAGCCTGCACGCAAGCGAGTCTTGACGCGCTTCAAACCATCGACCCGGCCAACGATGCCGGTACGATTGATTGGCTTAAATGGATCATCGCCAACATTCACGATCCCGAAGTGCAATGGTGGTAAGGGGAGTAGGGTCAATGCTCAAGGGTAAAACCGCAATAGTAACCGGCGCGGCCGGCGACTTGGGCGGCGCTATGGCGCGGCATCTGGCGGCCAATGGCGCGCATGTCGTCCTATGGGATATCAAGTCCGACGACGAAGCGAGCGCGGCGCTGGAGCAAGCGCGCAGTCACGACGGCGGCGCGAGTTATCAGCAGGTTGACGTGCGCGATCGCGCGGCAGTCGATGGCGCGATCGCCGATATGCCCGCGCTCGATATCGTCTGTTCCAACGCCGGCATCGTCGATGCCCAGCCCTTCCTGGATGTGACGCAGGACAATTGGCAGAAGCACCTCGATATCAACCTGACCGGCTGCTTCAATGTCTGTCAGGCGGCCGCGCGAAAGATGGTCGCGGACGGGACCGCGGGACGAATCATCCTCACCTCGAGTTGGGTTGGCAGCATTCCCTGGCCCGAGATCACGCCTTATGCCGTCAGCAAAGCCGGGGTCAATATGCTGGTCAAGCAGATGGCGCGGGAATTGGCGGGGCGCCGTATTCTGGTGAATGCCGTGGCGCCCGGGATCGTAGCGGCGGGATTGGCGGGACGTCAACTGCGCGAAGAACCGCAATACGCCGCGCGCGTCGCCAAGGTCATTCCGCTAGTTGAACCCGGTAAGCCCGAAGAGATCGCCGCGGCGGTGGTTTATCTGGCCGGTCCGCAGACGGCTTATATGACGGGCAGTATCTTGACACTGGACGGCGGCTGCTCGCTGTTTCAGTTTGACGCGTGATTTTTCAATCACAACTAGTACCAAGTTAGTCATGCGAAAAAGTGATCCATGCAATTCTACCCCATCCCCCGGCCCTAGGCCCCCCTCAGTCCCCCCGCTAAGCGGGGGGCGGAAACCCCGATGCATCGGGGAAGGGGAGCGCTTTTGCCGGGATTTGAATTAGGTCCAGAACTTTCATTAAGAAATGGAATCGTTTCTCATTACTTTATTGGAACTACTCAGTTCCGCGTTGCTTAGGCTGCGGCGGACGGAAATCTCGGGGCTTCTATAAAATTACCTGGTAGGGGCGACTCGCTGAGTCGCCCTCAGCCAATTCTCACGCGATCAGAACGCGCAGGACCTGACTGTGCAGGGGGCCGTTGGTGGCGATGATGCCATTGCCGGAGAGCGGCGGTCCGCCGTTCCAGGACGTGATCACCCCGCCGGCGCCTTGCACAACCGGGATCAGGGCGACGATGTCCCAAAGGTGCATGACCGGATCCAGCATGATATCGGCATAACCGGTCGCCAGCAGGAAATAACCGTGACAGTCGCCCCAGGTCCGATTGTACCTGGTTCTGCCCAGCAACTGTTGAAAGGCGATGCCGTTCTGGAATTGGCCGACGTGAATGAAGTCGGTGTAGAGCATGACGGCGTCGCGCAGTTCCCGCGTCGGGCGCACGCGGACGATCTCGTCATTCAGGCGCGCTTCGTCGCCGGCGCCGATCAACAGATGCGACGTCAGCGGATGGTGGATGGCGCCGACGATCGGATTCCCGTCTTTCATCAAGCCGATCAAGGTGCCGAACAAGAAGGTGCCGCTGACGAAGGACTTGGTGCCGTCGATGGGATCGAGCACCCATTGATACGCGGCATCTTCGTTGTGATTCCCGAATTCCTCGCCGATGATGCCGTGTGCCGGATATTCTTTCATGATCATCTCGCGCATGATCTCTTCGGCCTGCTTGTCGGCGATGGTCACCGGCGATTCATCCGACTTGGTTTCCACGGTGAAGTCGCTGCGAAAGTAACGCATGATGATATCGCCGCTGGCCCGGGCGAGCTGTTTGCTGAAGTCCACAAACTCTTGCATGATGTCTTACTCCGTGAGTGTGCCTTTGGTGCTGGGAACGCCCTGCCGCCCGGGATCGAAGGTCACGGCTTGGCGTAAAGCCCGTCCGAAGGCTTTGAAAAGCGCTTCCGCTTTGTGGTGATCGTTACGCCCGTAAAGGACTTCGGCATGCAAGTTCATCCTGGCGTGCACGGCGATGGTTTCCAGGGAATGCGCGACCAGGTCGGTCGGCATCTTGCCCATATGGGGCGTGCTGAAATCGGCGATGATGACGGCGTAGGGGCGTCCGCTCAAATCGACAACGGCGCGGGCCAAAGCTTCGTCCATCGGCACGTAGGCGCTGCCCATGCGCCGAATGCCGGTTCGCGAAGTCAAAGCCTCGTCGATCGCTCGTCCCAGACAAATGGCGATGTCTTCGATGCTATGGTGGCTGTCGATATGCAAATCGCCCGCCGCGCTGATTGTCAAATCGAAGAGGCCATGCAAGGCAATGTGGTGCAGCATATGGTCGTAGAAGCCAATGCCGGTGTCGATCTCGGCAAGCCCGCTGCCATCGAGGTTGAGCGCCAATTGAATCTGCGTTTCTTTTGTATTTCGCTCAATGCTTGCTGTTCGTTCGTTCATAGGCGAAATCCTCGCGGGATGAGTAACCTGCGGAGTCGTGGGCGCGAGCAAATTGTGACCGTATACACGGCTCTCGTCCCCATTTCGCGCGCTCGCAGCAAAGATTAACACAAAGCTGAACAGAGAAAAGGGTCCAGCGCGCCAGGTGCAAGGCGCGAGCGCAAAGTGAAGCGCAATTTGTCCTCAAATGCCCGGAAAGTGCCCTCATTTTGCCCCCTTTTTGGGTAACAGTATAGATACTGTATGTATATGGGGGAGGGGGGTACCCCCTACCCCGATCGGAAGCTGAGGGCAGGCCGGGTTGACAGCGGCGGGAAACCGGGAAATGCTGTGGCGATTGCGGGCGAGCCACATTTAGACGGAAAGCGGGCGACATGAAAGGTCGCTCCTACATAACTTGTCTTTATGTTGTGGTTTGGTAGGCAAAATGGCGTCATTTTCTTGCTGTCGGGCGGGTATTTGGGTCGGTTTTGTTCGCCACAAGGCTTGTCCGGTAGTGGTTGAAAAAGAGTTCCATCAGTCGTTTTCAATGCGGTTATCCAGCGACCTTTAGCCGGCAAGCGGGCGACCAGATTGGTCGCCCCTACATAGCTTGTGTGTATGTTGTGGTTTGGTAGGCAAAATGGCGTCATATTTTTGCTGTGGGACAGGTATTTGGGTCGGTTTTATTCGCCACAAGGATTGTCCGGTAGTGGTTGAAAAAGAG
>JAPOOU010000113.1 GCA_026713245.1 Chloroflexota bacterium | reverse complement strand
TACATCGTCTAAACTTTTTTTTCTGTGGTAAAGTATGGTTTTGCCCTATGTCCGGGGGGGGGGTCCCCCCCTCCCCCCCCCCCCGTATACATACTGTATCTATACTGTTACCCAAAAAGAGGGCAAAAAGAGGGTAAAATGAGAGCAAATGAGGCAAAATCAGTGCAACTTTCGAGCATTGGAGGGCGAATTGCGCTTCACAGAGCGCTGGCGCCGAGCAACATCGTTCCTGTTTTCGCTTAAGGATCTCATGTCGAGAACTGGCCACGAAGTATTTCAACCGAAAAGCATACACTACCCATTGCCTGCTTTTTGGCAGGGGCTGGTTCGTCGTTGTTATACTATGTCAATGATGGAGTAGCATTGGGGGCGCAGCGCCGAAGATCTGGAATCTAAATCGTTAGTGTTAGTTTCGAAAGGAAAAACAATGTTTGTTTGTAAACTCCTCAGACTGTTTGGACTCTCGCTGTTGATCTTGCTGCTGGCGGCGACTGCGGTCACCGGCCAGGACGCGGTGGAATTGAGTTGGATCACCGACTTGCCGGGCGCGGAAGAAGTCGCCGCCAGGTTCACCGAATACAATCCGAATATCACCGTTCGCGTGGATAAGGTATCCTTCCGCGAAGTCTTCCAACAGAATCAGATTCGCTTGGGATCCGGCAGTTCCGAGCCGGATATTGTCAGCGTGGACGCGCCGGTTGTGGCCTCTTACGGCTTCCGCGGCTGGCTGCTGCCGCTGGACGATGCCATCCCGGCCGAGCAGATCGACGGTTGGGTGGACGCCCTGCACACCTCAAGCATGTATAACGGGCAACTGCTGGCGCCGCCGATCTGGAATTCCGCCCAGGTCATGTATTACAACGGGGCGCTGATGGAAGCGGCTGGCATCACGCCGCCCGCGCCCGATGAACGCTGGACCTGGGAACAAGTGACGGAAGCGGCTCAGGCGCTGGCAAGCGACGCTGACGCTGACGGGGTAAACGATGTCTGGGGTTTGCAATTCGGCCAGTACAATCGCATCTATCAATTGCAGCCCATTCCAGAAAGCTTGCCCACGGCGGTGCTAGGCGACGACGGCTTGACTGTCGAGGGGGTCATCGATTCCGAAGACTGGGTCAAAGCATTCACCTGGTTCTCCGATCTGCACAACACCTTGAACGTCTCGCCGCAGGGCGGCATCAGTTCCGGCGAGTTGTTCCGCAATAGCCAGTTGGGCATCTATGTTGACGGCGGCTGGATGATCAACCAGTTCATCAACAATCCGCTTGAATTTGACTGGGGCGTTGCGCCGCATCCCTATTGGGATGGCGGCGAGGTCACGGTGCCGGGCGACAGTTGGCATCTGGGCGTCAACCCCAATAGCGAACATACTGAGGAAGCCGCGGCCTTCGTCGCCTTCGCCAGTTCACCGGAAGCCGGGCGCATCTGGTTTGATGTCTGGGGCGTATGGCCCGCGCACGAAGCGATGCTGGCCGAATTCGCCGAAGACCCCGCCAATGCCGAATTCCCCAACCTGGCCTTCGTTGTGGCGGCGGGCGAAGCGCCTTACGTCACGCCCAGGCCGCTGACCGTGGGCTATCTCGAATATGAAGAGATTCTCTCTGACGCCTTTGAGGACATCCGCAACGGCGCCGATGTCGCCGAGACCCTGGGCCAGGCGGCAGGCCGTATCGAGCGCGAAATGGACAAATACCGGGAATAATTCCTTATCTTCCGGTAGGGGCAGGCTGGGGCGGCTATCCCCCGGCTTGCCGCTCGGAGCATAACCGTGCTGAATAAGCTGCGCCTGGAACGGTGGACGCCGGCTTTCTTTTTGGCGCCCGCGATCATCCTTCTGATCGTCTTCCGTTATATTCCTATTGTCCTCGGCTTCGAAGAAGCGCTCTATACCAATTCGCTGAGTCTGGCCGGCGCGCGCAAGTTCGTCGGGTTGACCAACTTCATCGCGGTCTTTGAGGACCCGGTGGTTTGGGGTTCCTTCAAAACGACGCTGATTTTCAGCCTGGTAGTGAATCCGCTGCAAGTTGGCTTGGCGCTCTTGCTGGCGGAATTGATCAACCAGCGCGTGCCGGGCATCGCCGTGTTCCGCGCCATCTATCTGGTGCCTGTCGCCATATCGATGAATGTCACAGCCATCGCCTGGGGCTTGGCGCTGGACCCCAACTACGGCTTGATCAACGGCATCATTCGCACCTTGGGCTTGCCGCGCCAGCCCTTTCTGCAGCATCCGAGCCAGGCGCTCTGGTCGATCATCGGCATTATCAGTTGGATCGGCGTACCCTATTGGAGCCTCTTTTTCCTGGCCGGTCTGCAAGGCATCTCCAAAGATGTGCTGGAATCGGCGCATGTGGACGGCGCAGGCAGTCTGCGCACTTTCATTTCGATCAAGCTGCCGCTGCTGCGCCGTATCATCGCCTTTGTGCTGGTCTCCGATACAGTGGTGAACTTCACCTTGTTCGCGCCCATATATCTGATCACGCGCGGGGGACCCCAGCTTTCCACCCATCTAGTCATGTACGAAGCCTATCGCCGCGGCTTGGTTTATGGCGATATCGGTATCGCTTCGGCCATTATTTCAGTCTTGCTAATCGTTGTAGTAGCATTCGTCGCGGTCGAATTTATCGTGCTGCGTCCGCGGCACTAGCCGCGTCCGATGCGCAAACGAAAGATCAGAGGAAGCGACAAGCAAATGCATAGCGGCGGTGCGACATGAACCGGGATAACGCGACCCTCCTGCGCTTGCGCAAAGCGCGCCGGCACATTTTGCTTTATGCCCTGCTGATCGCGCTCGCGATTGTTATCATCTTGCCGATATCCTGGATCGTCGCCTCGTCCTTTACCACGCGCGAGACCGTATGGAAAAACGTCTTGCCCTTTTCCTGGCGGGCATTCTTCCCGGCCGATTTCACGCTGGACGGCTACCACGCCATCTTCGATAAAGACTTCGGCCGGGCGCTGTTGAACACCTTTTTCCTGGGCGCGGTGACAGTCGTCTTTGGCATCGCGGTCGGGGCGATGTCGGGCTTCGCATTCGCGCGCTTGCAGTTCCGCGCCAAGAATTTCCTGTTTGCCCTGGTCATCTTCAGCTTCATGATCCCCGGTGACCTGACGATCATCCCGTCTTTTGTGTTAGTGCGGGATTTGGGCTGGCTCGGTACCTGGCAGGGTCTCATCGTGCCGGGCTTGGCAAACGGCATCATCATCTTTCTGTTCCGCCAGTTCTTCGCCGAGATCCCACAAGACTTGATTGACGCGCCGCGCGTTGATGGCGCGACTTGGCTGCAAGTCTTTATTCAGATCATCTTGCCCATCTCCAAGCCGGCTTTGATCAGCGCCGGCGTGATCTTGTTCCTGGGCCAATGGAATAATTTCTTTTGGCCGCTGCTGGTGGCGCCGGATCCGGAATTGCGGGTGGTGCAAGTCGCGGTGTCCATCATCGGCATCGAACAGCAAGTCCATTTGTGGGAGCAAATGTTCGCCAGCTCGACACTGGCGATGCTGGTCCCGGTCCTCTTGATATTGCCCTTCCAGCGCTACTACGTCGGGGGGATTTTGGGCTCTGGGTTGAAGGGCTGAAGCTGCGTCGGCTCTACAGCGCGCTTCCTTTCCAATGACAAAATGGCAGATTCGGGGTGAAAAGTGAAAGTCATATTTGATACCGATATCGGCACCGATGTGGACGACATCGTCGCCCTGGCGCTCTTGCTCAATTCGCCTGAGACCGAGCTTGTCGGCGTGACCTGCGTCTATGGCGATGTGCTGTTGAGGGCGCGCATGGCGCTGAAGCTCTTGCGCATGCGCGGGCGGAGCGATGTGCCGGTGACGCAGGGCGCGACCAAGCCCTTGCTCGGTACGCGTCCGGTTTATTGGGGCGGGCACGAAGGACAAGGTTTCCTGAACGAGGATGACGAGGCCCTGCAACCGGCTTCGGAATCCGCAGTCAATTTCATCGTCCGTGCCGTGATGGACAATCCCGGGCAAATTCATCTGCTTTGCATTGGTCCCTTGACCAACGCCGCCCTGGCGCTTCGTCAAGAGCCGCGCCTTGCGGAAAACCTTGCCGGGCTGACCATCATGGGCGGCGCTTTCCAGCGCTCGGCCGATGTCTATGCCGATTACGGCGAGCACAACATCGTCAGCGATCCGGAAGCGGCGCATATCGTCTTCACGTCCGGCGCGCCTATCACACTGATTCCGCTTGATGTTACGTTGCAAGTGCGGGTCAGGCGCGAGGGCTCGGCGCGGATACGCGCGGCGGGCACAGCCTTCCACAGTGCGGTGGCCGATCAGATCGACCTTTATCCCTTTTTCGCCGACCGCGGCTGGACCTTCATGCACGATCCCCTGGCGGCGGCGATCTTGATCCGACCGGAGCTGGTCAGCTTGACCCCGCTTCACGTGGATGTGGAGACGGGCGGGCGCTTCGCGGCCGGCGTGACCTTCATGCGCTCGCCGGATGCCGATTGGCCCGAGAACGCTCGAGTCGCGCTGGATGTTGATGCCAAGGGCTTCGAGGATTTCTTGATTGACCGCCTGGCGCGATGACCTGGCGACAGGCGCTTGTGGACGCTCAGCGTAGCGCCTTCAGATCGGAACTGCTGCCCGGCTCTTGGGGCGTCGCATAGACCCCGCCTTCCACGCGCGCCGGCGCCGTGAAATGCTGCCGCAGGTGCGGAATGTATTCCAGGAAGATCGCTTCGTGACCCAAGGCGATATGATTGAAGAGTACCAGATGCTGGTGGATCTGGCCCATGTCGCCGACATGCGGCACGACCGGTATATCGTACTTGCGCGCCATTAAACTCACCGCGATGAATTCGCTGACGCCGCCGAGCCGCACGCAATCCGGCTGCAGGAATCCCGCGGCATCGGCCTGGAGATAATTCTTGAAGAGGACTTGATTGGGCAGGTGCTCGCCGATTGCCAGCTTCATCGGCGCGACGGCGCGAGCCAGCGCCTGATGAGCCAGCACATCGTCGGGGTGCGTGGGTTCTTCGATCCAGTAGGGATTCATCGCGCGTAGTTCCCGGCACATTTCCAGCGCTTGCGGCAAGGTCCATTGTTGATTGACATCGAGCATGACGCGGGCGTCGTCGCCGACTGTATCGCGCACCAGAAAGGCGCGGCGGATATCGCGCGCCGGATCATCCGAGCCGACCTTGAGTTTGACCGAATCGAAACCCTGATCCATCGATTTGACCAGGTTCTCTTTGATGGTGTCATCGGTGTACTGGATCCATCCAATCGACGTGTCGTAGCCGGGATAGCCCTGTTCAAGAATGTCCATCCGCTGTCCCCGCAGCCGATGCTCGTTCCGAAGAATCGCCAATGCGTCGTCCGCGCTCAGCGCATCGTCGATGTAGCGCAGATGCAGCGTCGCCAGCAGTTGCTCCGGCGTCAAATCCAGCAGCAGCCGCCACAGGGGCAAGCCTCGCGCCTTGGCCCACAGGTCGAAGCAGGCGTTGACGATCGACGACAGGGCCAGATGCACAACGCCCTTGTGGGGACCCAGCCAGCGATACTGTGGATGTTCCAGCATGAGCGCGTAGACGGCCCCAAATTCTGCCATCAGCGCTTCGACTTCGCGGCCGACCAACACACCAGCCAGATCGTCGATGGCGCGGCAGACCAGATCGTTTCCGCCGCCCAGGGTAAAGGCCAATCCGATGCCGGACAGGTAGCCATTTGTCTGGATCTCTGTTACGGCGTATGAATACTGCGGATTGGAATGCACGCTGTCGGCGCCGGCGCCTTCTTCCAGCGCAAATCGCAGGTCATGGGTGCTTATTCTGCTGATGGATATGTCGCGCATGTGAATGCTCCTGAACAGAGTTTTGCTGGCAAAAACTTGTTTTGCTGGCAAAATCTTGCTATAGTCCTTATAGCTTAGCAGCCTTTTTTGGCTCCCGCAGGCGGGATAGCGAATGCATTGCGAAAGGGGTAAGATATAAGCGAATGTACTGATTTATGGCACTAGCAGTTCAATTGCAGGATTATCTGAAAGAAGGGAGAAGACAGATAATGATTCGCAAACTCTCGTTAATTGTGTTGGTCTTGGCGCTGGTCTGGCTGCTCGCCCTGCCGGCGACAGCGCAGGACGAGCCGCAGTACGCCGGCCTGGACATGGATCTGTCTGGCATCAACATCAAGATGGCGAATATCGGCGGTGGCACCTATGAAGCCATGTACGAATCCATTCCCATTTTTGAAGAAGCCACCGGCGCCACGGTCGAGATAGTGGCCCTGCTGGATGGCTTCGCCATAGACCAGAAACTCAAAGTAGACTTCGCCACCGGCGCGGCCGATTATGACGTGGCGTGGGATCACACCAGCTTCGTCGCCCAGTACACGCCTTTCTTGCTGCCGCTCCAAGATTACTTCAGCGAAGAAGAACTGGCGCCCTTTAGCCCCGCCATCCTGGACGCCGCCACCATCGACGGCAACCTCTACCTCATCCCACGCCACGCGGATATCAGCCCTATCCACTATCGCAAGGACCTCTATGAGGACGAAGCGATTGCCGCCGCCTACATGGAAGCCACAGGCGAGGCATTGGAAGTGCCGAGCACACTCGAGCAGATTGATCGCCAGGCGCGATTCTTCGTCGAGAATGACCATAGCACCTATGGCTACACCCTGGCGGGCCGCGACGAAGCCCTCAATGGCCGCTTCTACGAGATGGTCTTCGCCAGCGGCGGCGCCATGTTCGACGAGAATTGGGAGCCCGTCTTCAACGACGAAATCGGCGTGGCTGTGGCCGAGATGCTGCGCGGCTGGTATCAGGATGGCATCATCCCGGCCGATACCACCTCGCTGGTATGGGATGGCGTGGCTGCCTACTTCTGCAACGGCGATACCGCCATTAAGCTGGAATGGTACGGCTGGTACGCCTACTTCCAGGATCCTGAAAACTGCCCGAACATCAGCGAGAACTTCGGTTTGGCGCGCGGCTTCACCGGCTTGAGCATCGGCGGCGACGCGGTTCGTCCCTCCGGCTGGGCTGGCGCCCATGCCTTCTCCGTGCCGGCCTCCGCGCCGAATCCGCAGGCGGGTATACAGCTGATTAAGTTCCTGAGCTCCGAACGCGTTGCTTATGAAGAAGCGCAGTTGGGTTACCTGCCGACACGTGACGATGTATGGGATCGCGTGATCGCGGATGCCGCAGCCTCCGACCGCGCGCTTGACCGCGAACGGCTGGAGCTGGCAAAGCTGCAAGTGGCTGAAGACTTCCGCACGCCGCCCCTGATCGCAGAGTGGATTCCCTTCTCCAACATTCTGTATCCCAAAGTGCAAGCCATCATGCTGGGTGATATCGGCGCGCAGGAAGGCTTGGACCAAGCCGCGGCCGATACCCGCGAGCTGATGGCGGATGCGGGCTATTACGATTAGAGCCTGACAAATCCCCACCCGGGGCCCCACAAGGAGGATGGGACTGTTTCGCTAGTGACACACTCCCATTCTCTCTTGAACGCGGCAAGGCTCTAATACATCACCAAAAGCGGGCGACTTCGCGAGTCGCCCGCCTTATGTGCAAACTTTGCTGTTGCTCGGTCCATGACTCTTAACCGCTCAAGGAATACCGAAGAAGAAGCGCCGATCCAGGTCGCCCACAGTAATCGGCTGGAGGCTGGCGCCTTCCCCTATATGTTGATTCTGCCCTCCGTCGTCGTCATCCTGCTCGTCATTGCTTTTCCACTGGTCTATTCCCTATATGTCAGCTTCACGCCTTATGAGCTGCTGCGCCCTAATAGTTTGAACTTCACGCTCGGCAAGGCGCTGCGCAATTATGAAAAACTTTTGGATGACGCGATCTTTTGGCGCTCGCTGGGCAATACGATTATTTTCCTGGCCGTCTCGGTCAATTTGAGTTACGCGCTATCTTTGGCGCTATCGCAATTGCTGGCGAGGGTGACAGTGGGCCAGAGCATCTTGCGCACGCTGTTGATGGTGCCGATGATGTTCGCGCCAATCTTGGTGGGCATGCAATTCCGTTGGTTCTTCAATGCCAGCGTCGGTTTGGTCAACAACTTCCTTTACAGCCTGGGCTTAATCCAGGCTCAAGGCCAGATCGCCTGGCTGGTCGATGTGCCGCTGGGCATGTTCTCCATCATCGTGGCTTCGGTGTGGATGAATATCCCGGTGCTGACGATAATCTTGCTTGCCGGCACACTGTCTCTGCCGACTGAAACCTTTGAGGCGGCGGAGGTTGATGGCGCTTCGGGCTGGCAGAAATTTCGGTTCATTACCTTTCCGCTGCTGGCGCCTTTCACCTACATCGCCCTGACGATCATGTCACTGGATATCGCCCGCGCTTTTGATATCGTGCGCATCATGACCGACGGCGGCCCCGCCCATCGCACCGAGATGCTATGGACCTATATCACCCGCCTGTCCATCGAGAATACCAAATTCGGCTTGGGCAGCGCGATGTCCTGGATCACAGTTTTCCTGTCGGTGCTTTTCACGCTGTATTTCTTCCGGCAATTGGTCAAAGCGAGAATTGTGCGATGAACACGCGCAGCGTGGGACCGAACCGCCGCCGCAACGACGCCATCTGGAATGCCGTCGCCTGGGCGGCGCTGCTGGCTTTGGCGCTGCCGGCCTTCTGGATCATCACGACGGCTTTCCGCCCTAATTCCGAAATCAATTCCTTCCCGCCAGTGTGGATCCCGCAGCGGCTGACGCTGGAAGCCTACGCCAATATGTTCGGCTTGAACCCCGAAGTGCAGCAGCGCGTCGCGGTCGAAGCCTACCTGCGCAACTCGCTTCTAGCGGCCGGCACCAGCACGATCGTCGCGGTTTCGCTGGGCACGCTGGCCGGTTATGCCTTTGCTCGCTTCCGCTTCCGCTTTCATACCACGCTTTTCCTCGGCATCATGCTTTCGCGCTCGGTACCAGGCGTCGCCCTGAGTTTGCCGCTCTTCTTGCTCTTTAACCGGGCCGGACTAACCAATAATGTTTTCGGCCTGGCATTTGTTTATATCGCCGTCAATATCCCCTTCACTGCTTGGCTGATGGATGGCTTCTTCCGCCAGATCCCGCAGGAGCTGACTGAATCAGCCTATATCGACGGCTGCGGACACTGGTCGGCCTTCTGGCGTATTGAACTGCCGCTCTCCTTGCCCGGCTTGGCGACGGCTGCCATCTTCGCTTTTCTGGCTGCCTGGAACGAATTTCAGATCGTCAGCGTCCTGGCGCGCAATAACGCCGCCAAAACATTCCCGCCCGGCCTGTTCGCCTTTACCGAGCAATTCACGGTAGATTGGCGCGGCATGGCCGCCATGAGCGTGATCATGATGGTGCCCGCGGTCATCTTTGTCATTCTGGTACAGCGCAACCTGGTCAGCGGTTTGACCTTCGGCGCGGTCAAGGGCTGAGCCGCCAATAACTGGAGCGAGACATGAGAATCACAGATATCGAAATCCGCGTTTGCAAGCACCAGGAATCCGTCATGGCTGAGGGCGAGATGCGCGACGTGCAAAGCTCCGACCTGCAATTCATCATGGTCAAGCTGTCGACGGACGCGGGCATTGACGGCATCAGCATGGGCTTCGCCGGCATGGGCGCCGAAATGGCCGGCGCAATTGCCGTCGATTCGCTCAAGCCTTTTTTCCTGGGCAAGGATGCGTTGGCGCGCGAAAAACACTGGCACGACTTTCGGCGTTATGATCGCTTCTGGCACTTCCCGCCGATCTATTCTTACGGTCCCTTTGATATCGCGCTATGGGATATCGCCGGCAAAATTGCCGATCTTCCGCTGTACAAGGTGTTGGGACACTATCGCGAAAAAGTGCCGACCTACGTTAGTTCGCTGTTCCTGGATTCGCCAGGTGACTATGCCGATCAAGTCGCCGAATTCAAGCAGCAGGGCTTCCATGGCTACAAGCTGCACCCGCCGGGCGACTATAACGAAGCCCTGGAAGCCTATCGCTTGTGCCGCGAGCAAATCGGCGATGATCCGCATTTCAAGTTGATGGCGGATCCGGTAACGGCGCATCTTTATTACGATGAGGCCTTGCGCATGGGACGGGAACTGGAAAAGCTCAACTATCACTGGTTCGAGGAACCGCTTTATGATGTCGACTTTCATGGCTTGCGGCGCCTGGCGCGCGACCTGGATATTCCCATCGCCGGCACCGAGGTGCTGGTTGGCTCGCACTATTCAACGGCGGAGTGTATCGCCAGCGGCGTGGTGGACATCGTGCGCAGCGATGTCTCGTGGAAGGGCGGCGTGACCGCCTTGATGAAAACGGCGCATCTGGCGGAGTCATTTGGCATTCGTTGCGAAGTGCACACGGCTGTCTATCCCGCTCTTGATATCGTCAACTTGCATTGTTGCTGCGCCATCGCCAATTGCGAATTCTTCGAAGCGCTGATCCCGAGCACGCTGATGAGGCTGGGTGTCAAGAATCCGATTCATATAGACGCCGAGGGTTACGCGCATCCGCCGCAGGGCGCCGGCACGGGCATCGAATGGGATTGGGATTTCATCGACAACGCTACAATTGCGGTTCATTAAGGGCGCTAGTTCACCTGACCGGCAAGTCTCCCAGCCCCTTTCCTCTTCAATGGGCTGAGGAGAGCACATGTTTTCGTCGGGCGCGATATCGCTATAGAATCTGTATATATTGCGGTGATTTTCGGGCGACCAGATTGGTCGCCCCTACTGTTTTCAAATATACATTGACCCTGTAGGGGTCAGCTATCAGCTGACCCGCTATATCGGCGCACTCTGTGTTGATTCAAAACTGTCCCCACTTCCCTCTCGGGGAAGGGGATCGCAAGGGCCGTTGCTGATGGCGTTGGGAGCGTCAATCGGTGTGGAAGACCTCGTCGAGCGTCTTCCACCATTCGCCCTCGGCGCGGTCGGGTACGGGATTCTGCATTGGCATGCAGATATCCCACCACTTCTGTGTCGTCTCATCGGCCGCCATTTTTGCCATATCGGCTTCAAAGTCGTCGCCATGGTATTCCATGTAAGCAAAAAGCAGATCGCCGTAGTGAAAAATCGAATAATTGCGGATATTGCA
This sequence comes from Chloroflexota bacterium, assembly GCA_026713245.1. GTDB lineage: Bacteria > Chloroflexota > Anaerolineae > Aggregatilineales > Phototrophicaceae > UBA6055. The sequence goes on along the minus strand of JAPOOU010000113.1, from coordinate 22,714 downwards.
TTCTTCGATCTTCTTGAGCACGCCGGGCCAGGTATTGGCATGCAGTTCCGTGTATTCTTTCAGATGCTCTTTCTTGATGCCGATCACTTGTCCAAACCGTTGCATGTTGCTCTCCTGTTTGTCACCGCTAACTGAATCCGAAAATGCGCTCAATGCTGCAATTGTCACCGCGAAGCGCCTGTGGGAATCCTAAACGCTGCCGACCTACGATTTGAAGTTCTCCGGATGGCGATATTTCACGGTCTGCAGGTGCTCGCAGTACAGAGCCAGCACACCTTCATTTTTGTATATCTCGTAACTGACTTTGACCAGACCCATCTCCGGGTATTTCGGTTCCTTGCTCAGTTGCGTGCGCACGGTATAGATCGTATCTCCGATGAAAACCGGCTTGATGAAGCGCAGCTTGTCATAGCCGTAGCTGAAGGTGTGAATGTTGTTATGCGCCATCAAGCCAAGGCCGATGCTGAAAACCATCGAGCCGGCGACTAGCCGTTTGTCGAAGATGCCTTCGTCCCGCGCGAATATCTCATCGGCAACATAGGGGTGCATATCAAGCACGATGGCGTTGAAGATCATGCACTCGCCTTCGGAAAGCGTGCGCCGAATCGATTTGATCTTGGCGCCAATCTCGAAGTCCTCGTACATCCAGGTTTCGGTATTAAACAGGGGCAGGCCTTTGTGCATTTCAACAGGTGTGTTTTCCGGCATGGGTGCCTCCTCAGCCGCTCGGCGGCAGGGCAAAAGGTCTGCCGCGCTCTCACGTTTTTTGCTTGACGGTCCGTGTCAGGGGTCAGTGTCTACGCGACTTGCGCGACCTACGCGACCGGCCCGCTCTACCGCGCGTCGCGCCTAATTCGAATGGCCGCTGATCTCAAATTCCGCCATGATACGTCCCGTGTCTTCGCCGATGCGCGGCGCGCCTTTGGGATTCTTCAAGATCTCGCCGTCAATGCGGATCGGGCAGCGAAGCGTGTCCAGTTTGACGGTTTCGCTCCGCGCAACTTCCTGGATCATGTCGATCACTTCGAAACCCTCGTGCTGCAGCAGCCGGTCCCAGGTCAGCACATCGGCGCACCAGATGTCTTGCGGCTCCAGGATGCCCAGCCAATGCGCTGTCGATCCTCCACGCAAATGCTCCACCAGTATCGCCTTGATCTCGTCCCGCTCCGTGAACCAGGTGGACGAGTTGGGGTACGCAAGCAGTGGCGGGCAATCCAGCAATTCGCCCAATACCGGGATCGAGCCCATCGCCAGCGCCAGATAACCGTCCGCAGTCTCGTAAATGCCATAGGGCGCGGCCAGGTAGGCATGGGCGTTATTGATAGTACTCCGCCGCGGCAGCTTGCCGCCGTCATTGAGGTGCGTGGTCAACACTTCGAATTGGAAATCGAGAATCGATTCCAGCAGGCTGACTTGCACCAGCCCGCCGTCGCCAGTCACGCCGCGCCGCACCAGGCAAGCCAGGATCCCCTGAACCAGATGCGCGCCCGCGAATAGGTCGACCACCGCCAAACCAAAAGGAGTCGGCGGCCGATCGGCGTCGCCGTTTAGCCAGACCAGGCCCGATATCGATTGCAGCAGCAGGTCTTGCCCGGGCTTGTACACCCACACGCCTTCGTTGCCGTAGCCCGTGATCTCACCGTAAATCAGGCGCGGATTGATGGCGCGAACCGCTTGGTAATCCAGCCCAAGGCGCGTCATCACGCCCGGCCGAAAATTCTGAACCAGCACATCGGCTCTGGCGATTAGCTCATGCACTCTCGCCAGATCCGCCGGGTCCTTTAAATTGGCGGCGAAGCTCTCTTTGTTGCGGTTGATCGAATGAAACAGGGTGCTTTCGCCGTCCAACTCAAGCTCGGAGATATAGAGCTGCCGGCATAGGTCGCCGCCGTCGGGCCGCTCGACTTTGATCACGCGCGCGCCCAAATCGGCCAGGCGCAGCGCCGCCGAAGGACCGGACAGAAAAATGCTGAAATCGAGTACCAACAAACCTTCCAGAGGTCGCATAGTGGCCTTGTTCTCCCCCGTCACGCGCCGTGATTCTGTTTTGCTTGCAAAAACACTTTTTGTATGTAAAATATAGTCAGCAAAACCAGATCTGTCAAATCGAATTTCGCGGTCCGCCGCGGCGGGCGCAAGCCAGCGGGGAGGCAAGCATGCTAAGAGTTGATACCCACCAGCATTTTTGGAATCTTGATGAAGTGGCATACCCTTGGCTGGTGCCTGCTTATGGGCCGATCTACCGCAATTTCGATGCCGCGGAACTGGCGCCGCAGTTGGCGGCGTCCGGCGTCGACAAGACAGTCATCGTTCAAGCGATGGATTCCTATGCCGATACCGACTCGATGTTGGCGATCGCGGCGGCAGAGGACTGGGTGGCCGGCGTGGTCGGCTGGGCGCCGCTGCATGATCCTGCAGAGGCCGACAGAAAGCTGGATGAATATGCGCGGAACCCTTATTTCAAGGGCATGCGCCATTTGATCCACGAAGAGGGAAATCCCGATTGGGTCATCCAGAAACAGGTGATCGAAGGTTTGCAGTTGCTGGCGGACCGCGGCTTGACCTTTGATGTGGTGGCGGTGTTTCCCAATCATCTCAAGCACGTGCCGGAGCTGGTCGAACGCGTGCCCAACCTGAAAATGGTCATCGATCACCTGGCGAAGCCGCCGCTGGACGAAGCCGACCGCGCGGTCTGGCGCGACCAGATGGCTGCCGCTGCGGAAAGTCCCAATGTCTTCGCCAAGTTGTCCGGCTTGAATACGGTTACGCCCGATTTCGAGAACTGGACCCACGAGGATATCAAACCGCATATCGACTTTGCGATCGAGCAATTCGGCGTTGATCGGCTCATGTTCGGCAGCGATTGGCCCGTTGCTGTGCTGGCCGGCGATTACGCCAAGGTCTGGGACGAAACCAATAAAGCCATCGCCGATTTGTCCGACGCGGATAAAGACGCCTTGCTCGGCGGCACGGCCAATAGCTTTTACAGTCTCGGTTTGTAGTCGAACACTTAGGCAGTAGCTGGAGGGGCGCAGCTTCTGCCCGCTCCTCGCGTATTTCAAGTCTTTCTTCTATGCGTGCTAGTCGCCCGCCTGGCATCATCGACTTTCGCCTCGACGCGCATGATATCTCCTCGCAGCTCATAGCGCACATCAGATTTCACGCCATATCCTTCGCTGGAGAATTCGCGCCTTTTCCTTTTGGATTTCCGCTGAAACCCGGCTGAGCGACGGTCTATCCTCCATTCAAGCCAGCGAAAGGAAACAAGTATAATCAGGGCAAGGATGATGATGTCGATCGATACAACTGAATTCCCTTCCATTGGAATTCTCCCGGTCCGCTGTGACGTCACCAACTGGCATTCTAGATCAAACTCGCCTTCAGCAATAATCGTATACCTGCCACCCCGTTACCATGCAGGCAACGCAGTCCCGCCTTGCGCGCTGGATGCATAGGCCGCTTCCACAGTCGCCATCGTTTCAATGGCGTCTTCAACCGATGTCGGCAGAACATCGCTCTCGCCACTGGCGCAGCGCATCAAGCTGGCCATGGCGCCGATGAATGCTTCCGGGAACCATGTCCCTTCTATATTCAGCGACTGCCACTCGGGCTCCGTTTCGCCATCCGGCAAAACGTACTCGAAGCGGTCGGGTACGCCGTCCGGATAATTCATATTCAATCCGGCGCGGATCTGGATGGCCCCCTTGCTGCCTTCGAACTTGACGTAGGATTGCTGCTTTTCCGGCCCGTAGGCGTGGCTGTGGTTTGTCATCACGTTGACGCGCGGGTTCTCGCCGTAGTCCATGATGATCATGGAACGGACGCCGCCCTTCAGTTCCGGCGCGGATGGATGGCTCATTGTCTTGGCATATACCGATGTCGGCGTGCCACAGAAGGACCGAACCAGATCGACATAATGGATGCTGTGATACAGGATTTCGACGCGAGGCAGGGGAAAGAGGAAGCCCCACAGGCGCCAGGGCGTATTGCACTGTACGCGGAATTCCAAATCGCAGAGCTCGCCAATCAGACCCTGCGCTATCATGTCGCGCGCGGCGATGATAAAGGGCGCGAAGCGCAGTTGGAAATTGATGGCTGCCAACAGATTTCGTTCGCGGCAAAGGTCGAGGATCTGCCGCGCCTGCGCCATGTCTTCCCCCATGGGTTTTTGAATGAGAACGGCGCGCCCGGCCGGGATTTCGCGGATTATTTCGCTGATTGCGCTGCCCGGTACGGCGACATCAAAGACAGCATTTTCCGGGGCCGTTTCGATCGCCTGGCCGAGTGATTCGTAGATGCGCGGTATTGAGAACTTGTCCTTCATCATAGCGGCGCGCTCGGCGTCGATATCGAAGCCGCCGGCCACCTCGAAGCCCGCGATGTGATAAGCCGGATAATGGGCGTCGTGCACGATCCCGCCCAGGCCGATGCTTACGATCGGGGGCGGGTTTGCCGGCAAGATCGCCTTTTGTCGAACGCTGAATGGAGGCATGGCATATTCCTTCTTGTCTACAACCCCTTGGTCGGGCAAGGAGCAGGCTTGTTATTTTGTGCAAGCGTGACAGACACTTACGCCGTATTCGCGCCGGGCGGTTGTTGGTCCGGATCAGACAGCGTCCGCCACCAAGATCGGCTTTTCCAATCCATAACTCAAGCCGGCGCGTTCGTTGATCTGACGCGCGCACTGGCGCAAAGCTGCCACTACTTTATGCGGTTCGCTGCTGCGACGGGTCGCCGTCAATTGCGTGACGGCGACCGCTGCCGTCACCCCAACTGCCGGGTTGCCGACAAGGACGGCGGTATCCTTCATGCCGATGAAGGATTCGTCCACGGCGGTTGAAATGCCGGTACGGCGAATATCAGCAATGCGCTGCCAAAAGAGCTCGCGTTCTTCAGCGCTCATACTGCAGTACTCGGGATCGTGTTCAAGTGTCATTTCGATGCTGCTATCGGGTGTGGACGAAAGTAATATGCGCCCCGAAACCGTCCGCGTCAGCGGAAAGGTAGCGCCTGCCGAGACGATGATCTGCACCTTCTCCGGGCTTTCCACCTGTCCGACGACCAGGAGCTGCCGCTGCTGCATAATGCTGATATGGCAGGACTCGCGGATCGTCCACGCGAGTTCTTGCATTGGCAAATCCGCCATCTGCAGCAGATGCTCCAGCGGCGAATGTCGATTCGCCAGTTCAAAGAGCTTTAGCGTCAGCATGTACTTGCCAGAGACATCGTCCTTGATGACAAAGCCGCTTTCCGCCAGGCAGGTCATGGTGCGGAAGAGTTGGCTGGTGCTGTTCTCGGTCTTCTCCGAGATCTGGGATAGCGAAAGCGGCTCGGACGCTTCGGCAAGCAATTCCAGAACAGCCAAGCCTTTCTCCAAAGCCGGGACGCTGTAATTGGGACCCGCTTTTTGCTCATTCATTGTTGATTTGAAGTGATTGATTCCTGTCTGTCCGTATATTGCTCGTCTTGCCGAGTTAGTCGCTTTCCACGCCTTCCTTGCGTTGGACCAGATACAGATGCTGGCAAGCAAGAACAATCTTGTTATGCTGGTTAAAGACCTCGACCTGCTCAACCACATAACCGTGATCGGGACGCTTGGGATAATCGCGCTTTTCGCTGATGGTCGCCTTGACCGTGATGGTATCGCCGATGAAAACCGGCCGAATGAAACGGACGCGGTCGTAGCCGTAGGAGAAGGCGACGGGATTGATCTCGTTGGCCGTCATACCGATGGCTACGCACAGGATCAAGGTGCCATGCGCCACGCGCTCTTTGAATACCTGGGTCTTAACCCACTCGGCGTCCATGTGGTGCGGGAAAAAATCTCCCGTTTGACCGGCATGGAGCACGATATCGGCTTCAGTGATCGTTCTGCCAAAGGTCTCGCGGCTTTCCCCGATCAGATAATCTTCGTAATACCTGGTCTTGATCATCAGCCCTTCCTGTCTATCACTCTGGGGACGAAAACGCGGGAGTGGTGAACATCGTGGACAAGAAATACTTGTCTGGTGTCTTAGATCCGCACATAATCTCCCCTCTACTTCGGATGCGTTGGGGAGGGGTTAGAAATTGCGATCTGCGCCATATTCACCGCTCCCAAACCGCGCGCCGGTTGACAAGGAGCAACCCGCTCACTATATTTTGCATATAAAACTGACTTTTGCAAGCAAAACCGGCCGCCACTCGCAGCTGCGGCCGACACCGCAATTCGGGACCGACTGGAGGCGAGAACATGACGGCGAAGACCCTGTTACGTGGCATCACCTGGAATCATTCACGCGGTTTTGTATCGGTGGTTGCGACCGCGCAGCGCTTTTGCGAGATGCGCCCGGACGTGGAAATCGTCTGGGAGAAGCGTTCATTGCAGGAATTCGCCGACGCGCCGATTCAAGGCTTGGCCGAGGACTATGACATGCTGGTGATCGATCATCCTTGGGCCGGTTACGCGGCTTTCAGTCAAGTCTTGGTCCCGCTACAGGAAATCATCCCGGCCGACTATATGGCGGATCAGGCAGCCAACTCGGTCGGGCATTCGCACGCCAGTTATATCTTCAACGGCAATCAATGCGCCCTGGCCATTGACGCGGCCACACCCGTGGCTTCCTATCGGCCGGATTTGCTCGCGCGTTACGATCTGCGTAAGCCGGATGCCTGGAGCGATTTGCTGGCGCTGGCGCGGCAGGGTCGGGTTATTATGCCCGGCATAGAAATCGATACGCTGATGAATTTCTACATGCTCTGCGCCACCCGGGGCGAAGCGCCCTTCGTCGACGATGAATGGGCGGTGTCCGACGAGATGAGCTTAAGCGCCCTGGAGCAATTGCGAGAACTGGCCAGCCTGTGCCCGCGGGAGATCTTCGCCTGGAATCCGATTGCCGTATATGAAGCGCTTTCGCGGCGCGCAGATTACGTCTACTGTCCCTTCGCCTACGGATACTCTAATTATTCGCGCCCCGGCTACTCGGACAATGTGCTGGTTTTTGATGACATGGTCGACATCGATGGCCAGGGGCGCTGCCAAAGTACGCTGGGCGGCACCGGACTCTCGATTTCCACGGGCTGCAAGTCGGTGGAGATCGCGCGCGATTACGCCATGTTTAGCGCCAGCCCGGTCATCCAGAGAACGCTGTTCTTCGAGAACGGCGGCCAGCCCGGTCATCGCGGCGCCTGGACCGACGACGAGGTTAATCGCCGCAGCAGCAACTACTTCCGCAATACCTTGCCCGCGCTCGACCGGGCTTACCTGCGGCCGAGATTCCCCGGTTACTTGCATTTTCAGGATCACGGCGGCGCGCCCATCCGCCAGTATTTGATGCGGGGAGGCGATGCCCGGCAAGTGCTCGCCGAGTTGAAGCGGCTGTTTCAAGAAGCCAAAGCCTTATACGCCTGAGCTCCCGTCGATTTGATAAACCGCGATGCGCGCTAGCCGAGCGCGCCGATTTTTTTCCGCAAGCGCCGTAGCCCAGATTCGCGGGTAACGCGCCGGCGGCTTATTCATCGAGGTGTTCGGTGAAGCGGCTTAGCGCCGTCGCCCACAGTTGCTGAATATCGTCGTCGGTATCCGCGCCGCCGGTATTCAGGATCGATACATCCTTTTCCTGGATGACTCGGAATGTCTTGTCCGCGACCGATTTGCAGCGTGTAGCAATCGCCTGGAAGATGCCCTGTCCGATCAGGACGTGCCCCAGGTCGTTGAGGTGGCAGGCATCGACATGCAGCAACCAGTCAGCGCCGCCCATGATTTGCTCGGCATCGGCGAAGATCGCGCGATACTTTTCCGCGACTTTCCGAATTGCCACGTTGTAGGCCCGGGATATCTCGTAGCTCCAGCGGGTCCAGGTGGGGTAGACTTCCGGGTCGTTGGCGCCCACCCCGTAAGTTTGATGATATACGCCGAGCAAGACAATCAGCGCCCCGGTCTGCTCTTGAATGTCGCTGACGATGCTCTCCAGGTCTTCGATGTATTCCCCCAGAGGCATGCCCGAGCGCATATCGTTGACGCCTTCGGCAATTAGCACCAGGTCCGGCTTCAAGTCGATGCAATGTTGTCGATAGCGCTCCAGCAAGCTCGGCTTGGCCGATTCGTCATAACCTGGGCAGCGGGGAGATATCACGCCGGCCGGCAGACCGCGGTTGAATACCGTCAGGCGCTCGTCCTGGAACTTACGCAGCAAATTCGCCGCCACCTGGTTCCACTCGTTCGCGGGCTCCGACGCGCACATTCCGTAGGAGATGCTGTCTCCTAAGACCACCATTCTGCGGAATGGACCATGGTTCATAAGCTTAATCCCGTCACTTTTTCAAGTCGTCATCAAATTCAATCGTGAAACGATCCAGCGCCTCGTTCCAGAGCGCGCGAATCTCCTCGTCGGTGTCGGTACCGCCAGTGTTGAGGATAGACACCGCTTCTTCCTTCATGACGCGCATGGTTTTGTCCGCGATCCCGGCGCAATGGGTGGCGATGACCTGAAAGACGGCATTGCCCATCAGCACCTGGCCCAGGTCGTTGAGATGACAGCAATCCGAATGCAAGGCCCAATCAGCGCCGGCGAAGACCGCGCGGGTATCAACATACAAGGCGCCGAGCTCCGCCGCGAGCAAGCCGATGGCGTGGTTGTAGGCCTGGGCTTCCCGGTCATTCCAGCGCGACCAGGTCGGGTAAAGCGCCGGGTCGTTTACGCCCCGGCCGTGGATCTGATGATAGACGCCGGGCATGACTACCAAGGCCGCTGTCCGCGCCTGTATGTCGGAGACGATATCGCCAAGATCTGCCAGGTATTCTTGCAGCGGCATGCCCGCGCGCATATCGTTCAAGCTTTGCGCTACGACGACCAGATCCGGATCGAGGTCGATACAGTGTCGCTGGTAGCGCTCCATCAAGCTGGGCTTGGCTGAATCGGCATAGCCCGGGCAACGCGGAGAAACAACCCCCGCCGGCAAACCGCGATTGAAGACTTCCAGCGGCTCGTCCTGGAAGTGCCGCAGCCAGTTGGCCAGGACTTGATTCCATTCGTTGCCTGGCTCGCGCGCGCACATGCCATAGGAATTGCTGTCGCCCAGAACGACCATACGGCGAAAAGGACCGCCATTTGCCATGATCTCTTCTCCCTCCGCTTGCGAGCAGAGATTTTGCAATTGCCGGGGGATAGCCGACGCCAAGGCCGGCTATCCTAACGGGTACGCGCGATTTCTACCACTCGCCTTCAAAGTCTGCCACGTTTTCTTGCGTCACGATCGGACGCGGCAGAAAGATATCGCTGGGGATCTCGGCGCCTTCGAGGTGCGCGATCAGGGCTTTCGAGCAAATGTAGGCGGCTGCCCGCGGCGAATCGAAGACGCTGCCATAGAGTTCGCCGTTAGCAATCGATTCCAGACCTTCTACGCTGCCGCCGATGCCGATCACGCGCACGTCGGCCAGCAGATCAGCATCTCGCAAGGCGGATACGACCCCCATCGCCATGTTGTCGTCATGTGCATAGATCAGGTCAATATCCGGATAGGCCTGGATGTAGTTTTCGGTGACGGCCAGGGCATCTTCACGCGTCCAGTTGCCCGGCTGCGAAGCCACGATCTCGATATCGGGATTCGCTTCCAGCGCCTCGACAAATCCCTCGGAGCGCTCGATAGAGGCCTGGAAACCTGCGGCGCCCTCAACAATGGCGACTTGCCCGCCGTCGGGCAGCAACTCAAGGACGAATTGCGCGACATCGCGCCCGGTTTGAACTTCGTCAACGCCGATCAAGCTCACGCTGCCTTCGTAATTGGCGCGGGGCGGCCCGCCAAGATCATTCCAACAGGTCAGAACGGCGATATCGGCAGCGACCGCAGCTTCCAGTTGTGGAATGACTGCCTCGGCGTCCAGGGCGACCAACACGATTCCGTCGGGGTCCAGGGCAAGGATGTCTTCCAGTTGCGTGATCTGCTTCTGAACGTCAAATTGGGCGTCGGTCAGGATCTGCTCGAAGCCCATATCTTCCGCCGCTTGATCCGAGCCTTCCACCATGGCGACGACAAAGGGGAAGTTGTTGCCGATCTGCGATACGCCTATCAGATAGGTATCAGTAGTCTCGTAGGGCGACATGATGGGCATGCCGTTGTCGCCCAGTTCAAAGAGGAAGGACAGATCAACCGCTTCCATCTCCATTTCCGCCTCATCCTCGTCGTCCGCAAAGGCCGCGCCCGGCAGGATGAGCAGCGGCACAAACAGCAATAGCGCGCACGCTAGCATGAACTTATGAAACTTCATGATTTGTCTCCTAAAAAGCTACTCATTCGAACAGAAACACGCTCCTGTATAGACTTTTCTGATATGGCCCCCTTTCTATCCTGTTTACATGAGCCGCGTCGCTCACACGGCGAGAACGCTTGCCGTTTTGCGTGAGCGCGTCGGACTAATTCGCCGCCGCCGCGCGGCTATTGTCGACGGCGCTGATACGTATAGAGCGCGACGGCGCCGATCATGATGAATCCCTGTATCAACTCCTGATAATTCGCGCCGATATTCAAGAGATTGAAGCCATTGCCCAGCACTTGCAGCAGAAGGACAGCGACCACCGTTTTCCAAACGCTGCCCTCTCCGCCGAAAATGCTGGTGCCGCCCAGCACCGCCGCCGTGATCGCGATGAACTCCGTGCCTACACCGCCCAGGGGCGAAGCCGAATAGATGCGGCCCAGCAAGATGATGCCGCCGATGGTGGCGCAAATCGAACTGAGAACGAAGGCGCTGATGATGATCTCGTCGACGCGCAAGCCAGCCAGCTTGCTGGCTTCTCTATTGCCGCCGATCGCCAGCAGATAACGGCCGTAACGCGTGTAGTTCAGGACGAATTCGCCCAGGATGCCCAAGCCCAGGAAGGCGATGACGGGAAAGGGAATCGACAAGATCTCGCCACTGCCGAACCAACGCAATTCCGGCGTCGCGCCGCGCAGGATGCGCCCGTCGGTTAGCACCAGCAGCAAACCCTTGATGATTGACAGCGTGCCCAAGGTTGTCACCAGAGAGTTGACGCCGATCTTGGTGATGATGACGCCGGTGATCGTACCGATGATGACGGCGGTGCCAAGCGACGACAACAGGGCGGGAATAAAGCCGATGACCGGGATCAACAAGAGGATGACCACCCCGGTAAAGCCCGCTTGCGCGCCCACTGCCAGATCGAATTGAGCGGTCGACAGCAGAAAAGTCATGCCGATTGCCAGAACGCCGACAACCGATGCCTGACGGATGATGTTGATGATGTTGCGCGGCCGCAAGAAGGCGTCGGAAGACAATGCCAGGACAATACACAGGATGATGAATACATAGACGATGGCCATGTTTTGTAGCGAGAGGGCTTTCATCAAGGTCGAAAGGCGGGTGTGTCCCTCTTGTTGTCGCTTCGTGGTCATATCCGCTCCCGATTAGAGCATGGTCGCCGCGGCCACCAGCCGCGCCTCGCTGATGTCGTCGCGTTCAAGCGCGGCGGTGATGGCTCCGTTGCGCAGGACTATGCCGCGGTCGGCGACGCCGGCTATCTCCTTGAATTCTGACGAGATGAACAAGATGGCTTTGCCTTGACCGGCCAACTGTCGCATCAAGAGAAAGATCTCTTCCTTGGCTCGCACGTCAATACCCTGCGTCGGTTCATCGAGGACCAGGATGCGGGCGTCGGTATGCAGCATGCGCGCCAATACAACCTTCTGTTGATTGCCGCCGCTTAGATTGCGCACGCGCTGCCGGGCAGACGGCGTGACAATACGCAATTGCTCGATGAAATCGGCGGCGATCTGGCGTTCGCGCTGGAACTGAATCACCTGCCGGGGCGAGATTTTCTCGATCGATGACAGGCTTACGTTTTGCGCCAATTCGAAATCCAGCAGCAAGCCGCTCCCCTTGCGGTCGCTGGGCAGCAGACAGATGCCGCGCTTGATCGCTTCGTACGGCGACGAGATGCGCGTCGGCTCGCCATCGAGCAAGACCGCGCCACTATCATAGGCGAGGTTGCCAATGATCAGATGGCCGATGTCGCTGCAGCCGCTGCCGACCAGGCCGGTCAAGCCCAGGATCTCTCCCTGATGGAGCGTCATCGAGAAGTCACGAATGCGGGCGCCGGCGTTGATCTCTCGCAACTGGAGGATGGGTTTGCCGCTTGCTGTGCCTGCCTTTTCGGGGAACATGTCCCTTGGCGAATGCCCGATCATCATCGCCACTACTTCTTGCGGACTTGTTTGGTCAATCTTGAGGGTGTCGACGCGGCAGCCATCCTTCAATACGGTCACCCTGTCGGCGATTTCGAATATTTCGTCAATAAAATGGGTGATGAAAATAAAGGACTTGCCCGCCGTCTGCAATTGACGCACGGTCTGGAAGAGCGCCTGCTTGGCATTCTGGTCCAGGGTCGCTGTTGGCTCGTCCATGACGATGACCTGGGCATCACGGTCAAGTACCTTCAAAATCTCGACCAATTGGCGTTCGGCGACGCTCAAGTCGCGGATGCGACTATCAGGCGGAAGGTAGATGCCGAAGCTGTCGCAAAGCCGCTCATAACGCGCCAGATGGGTCGCGCGATCAATCTTGCCCAGGCGGGTCGTCTCTTCCCGTCCAAGGTAGATATTGGCCAGCACCGAAAGCGCCGGCGCCAGGGGCAGGTCTTGATAGACGATGCCGATGCCTTGTCGAATGGCATCGGCGGGCGCGCTGATATTGGCCGGCTCTCCATTTAAGAAAATGGATCCGGCGTCGCGCTGATAGGCGCCGGACAGGATCTTCATCAAGGTTGATTTGCCGGCGCCATTTTCGCCAACGACAGCGTGGACTTCGCCTGGCTCGATATCCAGATCGACGCCGTCAAGCGCGACGACGCCGGGGAAGGTCTTGGTAATTCCTCGCATTTCGAGGATGGATCGAGACATGTTATATACCAAGCATTTTCTTCAAGACAAACAATCTTTAAGTATGCATTGGGCGGCGGAACAATCTACAGGTCAACTGATCATGCCCGCCCCAGGTCGCGCTCGCGCGACGCGCCAACTAACCAAGCCTCATTTTGTTTAGCTTGCAGTATAACAAGGAATAACCGACAGAAGCAACTTGCCGCGCCATTCGCGGAACTGCGCGCCGGCCGCGGCTATACGCCGATGTCCTCGTTCCAAAGCCCGGGATTGTCGCGAATGAAATCCTGCATCAGCCGGTAGCAATCATCGTCATCAAGCTGAATCAGATGCACGCCGCGAGCGCTCAAGTAATCCTCGGGACCTTGAAAACTGCGGTTTTCGCCGATGACGACCGTAGGTATCTTGTAAAGCAAGATAGCGCCGCTGCACATATCGCAGGGCGACAAGGTTGTGTACAAGGTCGTCCGTTGATAATCACGCGCGCCGAGGCGCCCGGCGTTTTCCAGGCAATCAATTTCCGCGTGAAGCACGGGGCTGCCCCGTTGTACCCGCCGGTTGTGGCCGCGGCCGACAATCGCGCCGTCGAGCGCCAGGACCGACCCGATCGGGATGCCGCCTTCCGCCAGACCTCGCTTTGCCTCGTCCAGCGCCGCGCGCATGAACTGATCCATTATCGCCTCCCGCAGGTTCCACCGGCTCGCTAGCGCCCGGTCAAGGCTGAAACATAAAGCTCGACCATAGCGTCAAAATCCATGTCGTACGCGACCTTTCTCGCACTCGACAAGCGCAACTGAGATTGGCTTGTTCGGCGCGTACGGATTCCGGGCCGCACAAAGAAACCAGGTCGACGCCGACATAGCTGGCGGCCGGAGCCGGTACGCGCAGGGACTCGGCGAATCCCCCGTCGTACTCGTATCCCAGCGCTTTGCGCCCCGCGCAAAGATTCTCGAGATCGCGCAGGCAGTAATAGCATTCCCCGCAAGCGATGACCGGCGCGACGACGACAAACTCACCGACCTGCCAGTCGCTGACATGGGCGCCGACAGCGACGATCTCGCCGGCGATTTCGCGTCCCAATATCGACGGAATCCGCAGGCCTCTGGTCTTTTTCCCAGCAACTATTTTCAGATCCGCGCCACAGATGGTCGCCGCCCCGACGCGTTACAGAGCGACGATGCTCACACCGGCGCGCGCCTCCGCCAAGCGCCGGCGCCATTCGATGTCGAGCTCCGCGGGTATATCGGCGCAGCCGACGTACTCCAGGGTGAAAGACGCGGCCGCCGCGCCATAGCAGCCGGCAGTCTCCAGGTCTTGATCCCGGCGCCAGCCGACGACGAAGCCGCCACAATAAGCATTGCCCGCGCCGGTTTGGTCCACAACGTCGCCGACCTCGACCGCTGGAATGGCATAGGCTCTATCGTCCCCTTGACGCGCCACCAGCGAGCCAAGCTCGCCCATGCGCAGGGCGACCATTTTGCAGCCGTCGGCCAGCATGCGCCGCATAATCTCGGCTTCGTCTTCGACGCCGTACATGGTCTGGGCCTCGTGCAGATTGGGCGAAATGATATCCGCGTGGGCAATACCGCGAAGGAATGCCGCGTGGTCGGCGCTGAGCATGAAAATGCGCACGGGTTCCCAGAGCAATATGGCATCCGGAAAGCGCCGCCGCCAAGCCGCCACATGATCCGCTCCCCGCAGCAGCGTCATGCCGGCCGCGCGGGTGAAGGGGACTTGCGGGCTGTCGGCGCCAGGTCCATACATGAATGGTTCGACGACATCGACGCGGAAGATCTCGTTGCGGACGCCGTTCCATTCGAAGATCTGCCAGCCGCGCACTTGCGGATGACGGGTCCAGGCTAGACCCGATGTATCGAAGTCTTTTTCCAGCCGCGCGCGGATATCCGCCGGCAGGTCCTCGCCCACCAGCCCGACCAACGCGGGCCGCTCTCCCGCCAGCGCCATGCCATAGGCCGCGTGCGTGCCGCCGCCGCCCAGCACGCCCATGCTGGTGCGGCCGTCGGGATAGACGATGTCGTCGATGATGATGCTGCCGACGGCGATGAACTTTGGCGCGGTCATGGCTTAACGTTTGAGTTCGCTGATCATGTGGCTGGAGCGAATCTGGCTGGCGCCGTCCGCCCAATCGGGACTGCGGCCGCCCTCGAAATTGCGAAAATAGGGCGCGCCCAACGCAGCCGCGCGGGCTGCGGAAAAGAGCTCGCCCGGGATGCTGTAAACGATCGCGGCGTAGCGCTCCGGGATCCGCCGCGGGATCGGAAGCAGCGTATCGACATAACGGCGAATCTCAGTCGCGTCATCCGTAGAAACCAGGGCGATGGGACGTGAAATGCTCTGGGCCGCGCGCGCCACCTCCGCCATGCGGTCGGCGTCGAATTGATTCGCCGAGAGCAAAATCAGCGGCGTATCCGCAGCCGCGGCGAAATACTGCAAATGCGACCATTCCTCGGTCTCTTGGGCCAGGGCGGCGTCGCCGCTGGCTTCCAGGACTTTTGCCGCGCTGAACATGGCCACGCCGTAAAGAGGTCCCGCGCCGACAAATTCGAAGAGCCTGGCGTCGCGCCAGCGCTGCGCCAAGTCGTCGGCGATCGGTTCGCATACCCGGATGGTCTCCTCGACCGCGTCGGCCAATTCGGCGATGGCCTCTCGTTCGGCATCGGCAGCGGCGGTGGTGAGGGAGCCGCGCACTTCGGCGATACGCAGAGCCGCCAGCAGCAGGGCGATCTGCGAAGCCAGATAGGAGCGGATGCCGGGCACGACCATGCCCGCCAGTTCATCGGGCAGGGGAGGCACGGCGGTTTCGAACACGGTCTCGGCGACGGCGCCCAGAGGTCCGCCAGGATTGCCGGTCAGCGCGACGGCGGTCGCGCCCGCTTTCCGCGCCAAATCCATCGCTTCAATCGTGCGGCTGACTTCGCCCGAGACCGAAACGCAGATGACCAGATTGGTCCCTGGGCCGGTATCGGGCAGGAAGCCGGCGCTATAGCGACTGAAGGGCAAAGAACTGAGGGCCTGCGTCGGCACGCCGGTCAACTGATGAAAAGCCAGTTCGGCGCCCACCGGCGCGTGATGGCTGTCGCCGCAGCCGACCAGATAGATGCGCTTGACCGAGGTGCAGGTCTCGAAGTCGAAGGCGCGCCGGGCCGCGGCGTCGAAGGGTTTGACGATCTCGCGAATGAGGCCGGGCAGCGTGTCGATTTGTTGGTGCATGGGGGAGCGGTCGGGCATGTGGGTGCTGTCCTTTCGTGGTCATTCAAGCATGTAATGATGCGAGAGAGCTTAACAAAGTCAATCAGCAGAATCAAACGACGCACGATACGTGAACGCCGCTCCGAGCGATTCGGAGACACATGAGAATGTCGCAGCGATCAGTGCTAGGTTAAGTATCGTCCCTGCGACACGTGCCAAATGTATTTCAGATGACGGAAGATCTCGTTTAGGCGAGGACCTGATTGAGAAGCTGTATGATGTGTAAGGATACGGCAGCGCCAAATGTGGCTGCTAGCCCGATGAACCAACGGAAGACTCTCAACTCGGATCGCACACTCTTCATGTCCGTTTTGAGAACTGACACGTCTGTTTTGAGTACGACGAAGTCTGCTTTAAGGTCGGCCACATCCGTTTTGAGACCTGCAACGTCTGTCTTAAGAACCGCCACGTCAGCTTTAAGGTCGGCTACATCCGTTTTCATAACCGCCACGTCCGCTTTGAGACTCGCAACGTCCGTCTTGAGGACTGCCACATCGACTTTGACGCTCTCGACTTCGGTTCGTACTTTTTCGACGTCAACTCTGACGCCTTCGAGGCCCGCCTTGGTTGCCAGATGTGGAACGGCTGTTTCGAGTGAAGCGATTCTTTCCAATTCAGTGCCGCTTGCCATGTATGTATCCTTGCATGTCTTCAGCGTACCGCGTCGACTGATTCATACTCTATCTTAACATCGGTTTCATTTACTTTCAAGTATCTTCGATACGAAGCCGCTAAGCCACAGCACGCCCGCGACCAGATCCCCCAGCGCCACAGTCTCATCAGTCGTATGCGCGTTTTCCAGCACGACGCCGGTCAAAGCCAGGCAGCGCGCGTTCAAACTCAGCAGCATATCATCGCTGCGCGAGACGTATCCGTAATTGAGCTTGACCGTGCCCGGCCGCGCCCGATTGACCGCCTCGGCCAAGTCCGTCGCCAGCGCCTGATAATCCAGCGGGACGACCGAGCCGCGTCCATAGCCGGAAACGAAAGCATGAGACGCGCCAATGCCGGGCGCATGACCGGTCGACGCACCGACATTGTGGGCGTCGATATTGATGAAACCCAGGTGCGGCGGTTCCAGCGCATGCGCCAGACGGGCGGCGCCCTGCCCGAATAGGCCGACCGGCGGCCCCTCTTCTTGATCGGTCAGCGCGAAGAGCAGGCGGCGCCCTTCCAGGCTGTCGGCTGCGTGCTGATTCAGCGAATGCGCGCTTAGCAGCGCCAGTATCACCCCGATAGCGTTGTCGAGGCCCGTGCCGCTGATCAGGCCTTCGCTCAGCGTCGGCGCGCAGTGCATCATCACCGTGTCGCCCCAAGCGAGCTCGCCTTCGTCCGCCAGGAAGCGGATGCGATAGTCATCCCCGTCCCCCGCGAAATGTAGCCGGCCGCTGGCAACCGTGCTCACGCGCCCGTCGACAAATCGCAGCGCCCGCGCTTCACAGGTATAACCATCGCCCGGCACGCGTATGGCGCAGAGCGGATACAGCGTCGCCTCGGCCAGATTGCGCACGCGGAAGCAGGGGCGGTCCATATGCGCCGTCACCAGCAGGTCCAGCGGGGCGTCGAGGTCGCCGAGTTCTATGCCGAGGTTGCCGCTTGAGCCCAAGGGCGCGCAGGGCAGGTCAAGCTCGGCTGCGATGGCGCGGATGACATCGCCGACCGCCCCCGGCAGCACGCAGCTGTTGGCAGGGGCGGGCGCATCCAGCAGGCGCGTCAACCGCGCGGTGATCGCCTCAGGCGTGCTGGCCGCGTCGGCGCTGATGTGGGCGAGCAAGTCTCGAATGTGAGGTGTTGTCATAGGTTAATTCACCACAGAGACACAGAGGGCACAGAGAGATAATGATGTCCAACCCACTACTCGTCACCCTGCATTGCAATGGATTGAAATGAATCACTAGGATAAGTTGAAAAGCCTTTGTGTTGATTCAACAGCCGGTGACAGTAGCACCAGAAAATGAGCAAGGAAGATAAGTAGGAGCGCAATCTCGATCGCGGTTTGCCAGCGGTCAATCCTTTCTATGCGCGTCGGTTTCCGAAGCAATGAAAACGCAATTGGCGTTAATTCTAAACGCCCCCGCGTTTCTTCAACATAGCTTGCAGTTACTAAGCTTGCTCGCATGGCTTGAAAATCGCTCTCTTGATTCGTGCCTGAGCGGTTCTTGTTGGAAATTCGCTCGGACCAAAACCTACGTTTCCGTTCATAAACTGGGTCGCCTGGTGATCCAGTACGCTCTACATTTTGTCCCCAGAACCCCCGAGGAACCCCGTCTGCTAGCTCCTTGGCTATTTGCACCGTCCGGCCGTAGTGGTCTTTTGGTAGCGGCTTCAATTTCTTGAACCACGCATCGAATTCCTTTTGCACGTCATTTTCGCCCATCGCTTTCCCTTTATCGCTGGTTTCGGCTACGGTATCACAAATGTGAGCGCTCCCGCAACCGCGCCAACCACGCGTAGATGGCGTCAGGCGCGCTGTCCGGGGCTCAATCTGATAGAGCAAACCGCTTATTATTAAAACTTGTTACACATCAGGCCCGCATACGTTGGGCTCCCCTCCCTGATGCTTCGGGGAGGGGCTGGGGGAGGGGTTGGCTAGCTCTGCGAAAGCGCCTTGACGAACATCGCGTGCACGCCGTCGGTATCCAGCGCTTGAATCACGTTCACATTGGACGCGTGTCCGCTCATGTGGTTGTAATCAATGACCGTTTGTCCGCGCGTATGCTGACCGTTCAGCTCGACGGTGACGAAGAACTTGTTACTCTGCCTTATCAATGCCGGCTCTAGCGTGACCGCCATCGCCAATGGGTCCGGCAGCAAGTAGGCCGGCCGGCTGTACGTATGCTGCAGGCGCTGGGCCGTTTTGCCGGAGATCTTGTCGAAGAAGCGCCCGTTGACCGTGTCGATAGCGCAAAGCGCGTTGAACTTGTCCCAGGTAAATCCATGCGCAAGCGTCGTCTCCCAACTGAGCATGGTGGCGTCCTCGAAGGCAGCAAGCGTGATGAAAGCCGCTTCGGGATCGGTGTAAATATTGTACTCGGCGGTCAGGTTGGGCGTGTTTCCATGCGCCGCGATCGTGCCGCCCATGAAGACAAATTGCTTGATGCGCGCAGGAAATTCCGGATCGAGGCGGATAGCGGCGGCCAGGTTGGTCAGCGGGCCCAGCGCGATCAAGGTCAGTTCGCCCATGTATTCGCGCGACAGCCGCAACAGCACTGGAACCGCATGCTCGTCCGCGATCGAGCGCGTCACCGGCGGACGGTCGCGGAAGTCGCCTAATCCGTCGCCGCCGTGGAACTCGGCCGCGTCTTCCCAGGGCTGGATCAATGGACGGTCGATGCCGGCGTAAACCGGCACGTCCCTGTTCATGATTTCGAGGATGGTCAGGACGTTGGGATTGACCTGGCGGATATGCACGTTGCCGGTCAAAGTCGTGATGGCTAACACGTCGACATCGGGGTGGGTCAGCGCCAGCATGATCGCTTGCGCGTCGTCGACGCCGGCGTCCGTATCAATGACCATTTTCATATTTATCTGCTCCTCTTCGGGCAAATATTTCCACCTTAATATAGCACGGTCATGTCGCCCGCCAAACAGGTATCGACCCAAGTGCATCCATCACAAGCTGGTCCAGGATGAAAAACTAGGTAAACTATATAATCAAATTGCGAATATACTTGTGCAAACTGTATAAATCAACATTGACATAGGCTTATAATTGCCGTTCAATGAGAGTGAAGATGCCGACTGGAATCGGCGCGTGCCAAATGCGAGGCGCCGCGGTCTGGAAGAGCATAGGACATTGCGCCATTTGCTGAAATACGGTTTTATCGCCAGCTTGTAGAGAATCGTAAAAGGTATAGATCCTGTTTTCTCAATCGAGATCGGCAACAAATGTCAAGAAAGCCTAGATTGAAGGGGAGGACGAGATGTACGGAGACAATCTGGTTATCGCGTTTGTCGTGGCGCTAAATGTGCTTTTGATTGCCGCATGGGTGTACCTGTATCGCGATTGGCGCGAAAGTTCCTGACTTCATATTCTGGGGAACTTCATCTCCTTCTTGCTCGGATTGCGGTGTTCCTATTCTTCAGCAATCGTAAAATGAGCGGCTACGGTGGATGTTGTTCAAATCGGACGGGGCTTGCTTCACATCTGGCATTGAGCGAGCCCAGCTATCGCATAGCCCGCCCGCAGGGGCGGGCTTTTGTTTTGTATGTTCTGTAAGCGCATATCCCCGTGCGGGATTTTGCCCATTCGGGAAAAACATGGGTATAATAGCCAAATCAGAATTGAATCTGATCAAGCCAAGTTTTTAATGGAGGAATCAAATGAGGAAGTTTAGTATTCTGCTAGTCGCTATGCTCGTGTTCCTGACGGCGTTTGCCGCTCTCGCGCAGGACGAACCGCTGCGCGTCGTTTCCGTGATCAACGGTACGCTCGGCGACAAGTCCTTCTTCGATAGCGCCCAGCGTGGTATGGACGCCATTGCGGATGAATACGATATCGAGACCGATACGGTCGAACTCGGCATTGATCCCGCCAATTGGGAACCGGGCTTGCTGGATGTCATGTCCGATACCGATTCCTACGACATCTTGATCGCCGGCACCTGGCAGATGGTTGGTTTCATGGCGGCCAACGCCCACAACTATCCCGACAAGCACTTCATGTTTTACGATGCCGGCATGCCCTATGACGATGCGGAAACCTGTGTCGATGCCTGTGCCAATGTCTATTCGATGACTTATGCGCAGAATCAGGGCTCCTTCCTGGCCGGCGTATACGCCGCTGCCGTCACTATCAGCGGGATCGACGGCGCCAATGACGCCCCGACCATCGGCGCCGTCGGCGGGCAGCAGATTCCGGTCATCGACGACTTCATCGTCGGTTACGAGCAGGGCGCTTGCCTGGTCAATCCGGATACCGTGAGCATCGTGCAATACGCCGGTAGCTGGAATGACCCGGCCCGCGGCAAGGAAATCACCCTGGCCATGTACGAGCAGGGCGCTGATATTGTCTTCCAGATCGCGGGCGGCACCGGTGTAGGCGTCTTTGAAGCGCCGTACGAACAAGGGCGCTACGCCATCGGCGTCGATTCCGACCAGGCCGTAATTGTGGCCGAGACCGATCCCGACCAAGCCGAGCGCATTCTGACCAGCATGCTCAAGAATGTCGACAATTCGATCTTCCGCGCCGTCACGCTGCACCTTGATGGCGAGCTGCCCTACGGCTCGGTTGAGAACCTGGGTATTCCCGAAGGCGGCGTTGGCCTGGCCAAGAACGACTTCTACGACATGGCCACGTCTGACGACATCAAGGCAATGGTGGAAGCAGCCGAAGCCGCCGTCGTCAATGGTGATATCGAAGTTCAGACTGTCTTCACCAGCGAGGACATGATGGCGGCGGTTGGAACGGCTTGCGCCGATATGCCTAGCGCCGACATGAGCATGGACGACATGATGATGGACGATATGTAGTTTTCGTCCCCCTCCCCCTCCCCCTTTTACGGGGAAGGGGGAGACACGTTACAGGTTGGTAAAGCGGGTCGGCCGCCGGCTGACCCGCTTCCAACGTCGTTAAAATGAACTGCATGGGCGACTCATTGAGTCGCCCGCAGGTATACAGGTCAATAATAGACGGGCGACCCTTGGGTCGCCCCTACACGAATAAGTGAATTGAAGGCAGGCGAGCCACAGGCCCTACATGGCTCGCTTGAAGAAAACTAATGCCCATAATCGAAACCCAAAATGTCCACAAGATTTATCCCAACGGCGTGCACGCCAACGATGACATCAGCTTTGCGGTCGAGCAGGGGGAGATCCACGCACTGGTCGGCGAGAACGGCGCCGGCAAATCAACGCTGATGAAACTCCTCTACGGTCTGGAGCATCCTTCGTCGGGGCGCATTTTCATCCGCGAGCAGGAAGTCGAAATCGGCAATCCTCAGGTCGCCATCGAACACGGCATCGGCATGGTGCACCAGAACTTCATGCTGGTGAATTCCTTCACGGTGGCGCAGAACATCATCCTCAATCGCGAGACCAAACAGGGCATGTCCATCGACATTCAGGGCGCCGTCACCGATACAGTAGCG
Organism: Chloroflexota bacterium; assembly: GCA_026713245.1. GTDB lineage: Bacteria > Chloroflexota > Anaerolineae > Aggregatilineales > Phototrophicaceae > UBA6055. The sequence goes on along the minus strand of JAPOOU010000113.1, from coordinate 485 downwards.
CTGTCTGGAGAATACGGCTTGAATGTCAATCCGGATGCCAAAATCGAGGATATCCCGGTGGGCATGCGGCAGCGGGTGGAGATCCTCAAGGCGCTTTACCGCGGCGCAGAGATATTGATCCTCGATGAGCCGACCGCTGTCTTGACGCCGAGCGAGACCCAAGACCTGTTTGCGGCCATTCGCAACCTGGTCGAGGGCGGCAAGACTGTCATCTTCATCACGCACAAGCTCAAGGAAGTGATCGAGATATCCGACCGCGTCACGGTCATGCGCGACGCCCGGGTGATCGGCACGGTCAATACCGCCGAGACGGATGAGCGCGAATTGGCGCGCATGATGGTCGGGCGCGAGGTCTTCATGCAGGTCGATCGACCGGAAGTGAAGCGCGGATCCTCCGTACTGGATGTCCAAGACTTGACCTACGCCGACGACAGCGGCCATCAGTTGCTCAAACACGTCAGCTTCAGCGTCTATGAGAACGAGAT
>JAPOOU010000086.1 GCA_026713245.1 Chloroflexota bacterium | reverse complement strand
TCAGGTCGCCCGCCAGAGCGCAAAAAAATGCGCAGATCTTGTCACGATTCCGTGTCCGCTGGAACCTGTCATGTCCTCAGATCTGGGGGGGGTACCCCCCCCCCCCCCCCCCACTCCTCCCTGTCTTTATCACTTTCTCAAAAAGGGGGCAAAATGAGGGCATTTCCCCAGCATTTGAGGACACATTCCGCCTCACAAAGCGCTCGCGCCGAGCAACGTCGTCCCTGTTTATGCTTAAGGATCCCATGTCGACGACTGGCTACGAAGTATGTCAACCGACCTCGGTAAATTCCCCGTGTCGAGCATCTTTGCAGCTAGCCACAATTTTCGCTATACTCCTTCTGCTAGACTATTTTCGTTCTACATATTTTCTAAGGAGCAACGAGTATGAAACGCTTGAAACACGGGCTAATACTATTTACCGTACTTGTCCTCGTTCTGGCCGCCTTCGGCACCGCGATGGCTGACGAGAAAGTACTCGTGATCGGCTGGTCGGAAAACACCGACGCCTACGATCCGGCTAACGGATTCACCCATTCGACCCACATCATCAATCACGTTACCTACAGCCAGTTGGTCACATTCCCGGACGAAGACGCCAGCCAGATCTTGCCGCAATTGGCCGATAGCTGGGAAATATCCGCGGACGGCACGGTCTATACATTCTCGCTGCGTCAGGATGCGGCATTTGCCAACGGCGACGATATCACCGCCGATGATGTTGTCTTCTCGATCCAGCGACTGCAAAACTACAACGGCAATCCGTCCTTCCTGGCAGATGGCATCGATTCCGTAGAAGCGATAGATGACGACACCGTCGCCTTTACCTTGCCCGCCCCGCGTCCGTCCTTCTTGTCCGAGATCACCAGCGGAGTCTTCAGCGTCACCAACGCGGATGTGGTGATGGCAAACGGCGGCACCGATGCGATGGACGCGGCCGAGACGGATACCGCCGGCGCTTATCTGGACAGTACCTCGGCCGGTTCCGGTCCCTACGTTCTGGATAACTGGGAGCCCCAGAACCGCACAGAATTGGTCCGCAACGAGAATTACTGGGGCGATCAACCCTACTTTGACCGCGTAATCTTCATCCACATGCCCGAAGGCGCCACGCAAAAGGCGGCGCTGGAAGCCGGCGATATCGACCTGGCATTTGACCTCAGCCCCGATCAAGTCGCCGGATTGGAAGGCAATGAAGCGATCGAGATCTATCGCGGACCCAGCACCCTGACCCACTTCGTGATCATGAACACCGAAGAAGACAAGAGCGGTCCCTTCGCCAACCCGACCGTTCAACTCGCCGTGCGTTACGCGCTGGATTACGAAGGTTTCAAGACACTTTGGGGCGGCGTGACACCCGGCACCAACATGTGGGTTGGCTTCTTCTCGGCCTTTGGCGAAGACCGTGCCTTCTCCCGTGATCTGGACAAAGCGCGCGAATTGCTGGCGGAAGCCGGTTATGCCGACGGGCTTGAAATGGAACTTGAGTACCCCGACATGGTCTATGGCGGCGTCAGCTTCAACACCAACGCCCAGAAGATCCAGGCCGATCTGGCCGAAGTCGGCATCAACGTTACGCTTCTGCCTGGCGAAATTCAAGTCGCGCTTGAACGTTACCGCAGCGGCGAGCACGGCGTCGGCTATTGGCTCTGGGGTCCGGATATCCTTGATCCGCTCGACTTCCTAAGCTTTATGCCGCCCGGCAAGGTCGCGACAGAACGCAATAATTGGCAGCTGGAGAGTTTGCCGCAAGACATCCAGGATATGATCGCCGCAGCCAAGGTCGCCAGCAACCCGGACGATCGCATGGAGCTCTTCACCGCGCTGCAAGAATACACCCAACAGAGCGGCCCCTTCGCGCCCTTTAACGTACCCGAAGTGGCGACTGCCTATCGGTCCAATCTTCAGGGTTATATCTGGCATCCGCACTGGCTTCTGGATGTTGCTATCTTAAGCAGAGCGGAGTAGCGTCCATAACATCTTTGCTATAGCAAGCCCTAAGGGCGACCCGCTGGGTCGCCCTTTCTCGTTGTACGCTGTTTAATATGGTGTTCGTCTTCTTCCCAACATTATGGATTGGCGATGATCCAACGACGGATCCAGTCGAAAGCGCTTTCGTCCCGCAGGCGCGGTTCGAGCAAGCCCAAGCGTCTGGATCACTCGGAAGGAAAAGTAGGCGCGTGATTAAACTTGAAGAGCTGGAAAGCAAGATGCGAGTCAAAGGCATCGTGCCGAATCAAACGGTCGAGTTGGTCGCTGTGGAGCAAAGCGGCCCGAATTCCCTTTCGGTGGCCTACCGCCGCGCAGACGGCGGGCTGGGCGAAAGAGTGCTTTATCGGGCGGATGAAGCCACGCTCTCTATACCGCCGGATGAACGGCTATGGCCATTTGACGGGGACGGGCGCCTGTTGCGTCTCGTATCCGAGGCCTACCGCATTCAGCTGGGACATCTCTTCGACCCGCTTATGGCTGTGCACACCTCGCTCATCGAGCCGCTGCCGCATCAGATTACCGCAGTCTATGACGAAATGCTGACGCGACAGCCCTTGCGATTTCTACTCGCGGACGATCCCGGGGCGGGCAAGACGATCATGGCCGGCTTGTTAATCCGCGAGTTGATCGTGCGCGGTGATGCGCGGCGCTGTCTGATCTGCGCCCCCGGCAATTTGACCGAGCAGTGGCAGGATGAGCTCGGAAGCAAATTCCAGCTCGATTTCAGGATCCTCTCGCGCGATATGATCGAGGCATCGCGCAGCGGCAATCCTTTTGCCGAAAACGATCGCTTGATTGTGCGCCTGGACCAGATTAGCCGCAATGAGGAGCTTCAAAGCCGGTTGGCGCAAACCGATTGGGACCTGGTCGTCTGTGACGAAGCGCACAAGATGTCCGCGACCTATTTCGGCAACGAATTAAAGCCGACAAAGCGTTACAAACTCGGCGCCTTGCTGGGGCAACTGACGCGCCATCTGCTGCTGATGACCGCTACGCCTCACAACGGCAAGGATGATGATTTTGACTTGTTCATGAAGCTACTGGATCCGGATCGCTTCGAAGGGCGCGCGCGAGGCGGCGCCCGGCGCAGCGATGCGGGCGACCTGATGCGGCGCATGATCAAGGAGAAACTGCTTACCTTCGAGGGAACGCCGCTATTCCCCGAGCGCAGGGCGACATCCGTCAACTACGACCTGTCCTCGGAAGAGCTCGCTCTCTACGAGAGTGTTACCGAGTACGTGCGCACAGAATTCAATCGGATTGATGAACTGGAGCACGGCGGACGGAGAAGCGCAATCGGCTTCGCGCTGACGATACTGCAGCGTCGCCTGGCTTCATCGCCGGCCGCCATCTATCACTCGCTGCGACGCCGGCGCGAGAAGCTGGAAACGCGCTTGAAAGAGGAGCAAGATCGTCCTGAAGCTGAGTTGCGGCCAACGGTACTGAATTACGACATCAATCTGGATGATGACCTGGAAGACGCGCCAGACAGCGAGGTAGAGTCCATCGAGGCCGAACTGGTTGACCGTGCAACCGCCGCCGAGACAGTGACGCAGTTGGCAGAAGAAATTGACATCCTGCGCGAGCTTGAGCAGAGGGCGCTGCGCGTACTGCACAGTGGCGCGGACAGCAAATGGCTGCAATTGCTGAGCCTGCTGCAAGACACGCCCGAATTGAATAGTGCGGATGGCACAGCGCGCAAGCTGGTCATCTTCACCGAACATCGCGATACGCTCGACTATCTGACGGACAGGCTGCATACGGTGATCGGGCGCCCCGAAGCGATCGTGACCATTCACGGCGGCACTCATCGTGACCAGCGTCGCAAGATCGAAGCGGATTTTCGCCACGATGGCGACGTACAAATCCTGGTGGCGACGGATGCCGCCGGGGAAGGCATCAACTTGCAGAGCGCTCACCTGATGGTCAATTACGATCTGCCCTGGAATCCTAACCGTCTGGAGCAGCGCTTCGGACGCATCCACCGGATCGGACAAAAAGAGGTTTGTCATCTTTGGAACCTGGTCGCGGGAGAAACGCGGGAAGGCGCCGTCTATCAGCGTTTGCTAGAGAAACTGGCAAACGAGCGCAATAGACTCAACGGGCAAGTCTTTGATGTGATAGGCGAGCTCTTTCGTGAGGCGCCGCTGTGGAAACTGATGGTCAAGGCGCTGCGATATGGCGACGCGCAGGAAGTGCGTGACCGGCTCAAGATTGAGATTGACAATGCCACCGATCAAGAGCGCGTCAGGAAGATCGTGCGTGACGACCTGCTTGTCACGGGCGTAATGGACACGCGCAAAGTCGAAGAATTGCGCGCCGAGATGGAACGCGCCAATGCCCGGAAATTGCAACCGCACTTCATCAAGGCCTTTTTCGTACAAGCCTTTCAAGAACTGGGGGGCGCGTTGCATGAACGAGAGAGCGGGCGTTACGCCATCAACAATGTGCCCGCTGTCATTCGCAATCACGCGCTGGAACGCGGGCTGGGGCCGATATCGCGCAAGTACGCGCGCGTCTGCTTTCACAAGGGTCAAATCCACCAGGAAAAGAAGCCGGAAGCCGCCTTCATCTGTCCCGGGCACGCTCTGCTTGATGCGACTATCAGCCTAATGCTGAAGCAGCAGCGCGAACTACTGAAACGAGGCGCGATGCTGGTGGCCCCGGACGACCCCGGCGATGAATTGCGCGTCTTGTTCTATCTGGAGGGCGCCATCCAGGATGCCGTCGCCAGCCGAGGAGCGGACTCCACCATCATCTCGCGCGAGCTGCACTTCGTCGAGATCGACGGCGCCAGCGAGATTCGGGAAGCCGGCGCGGCGCCCTACCTCGATTACCGCCCCGCGACCGACAGTGAAGGCGCGCAAATCGCGCCGCTGCTGGGGCAAGACTGGCTCAAAGGCGAGCAACTGGAAAAGCGCGTCACAAACTACGCGATCGAGTACCTGACGCCGCGTCATCTGGAACGCCTGCGGGGACCGCGGGACGAACGGCTGGACAAGACGGAGCGGGCGGTTCAGGAGCGCCTCACGCTTGCGATCAGCTACTGTGACCGGCGAGCGGCGCATCACCGCGCGCAAGAAGCAGCGGGCAAGGTCAACGCGCGGCTCAATCGCCAGCGGGAAGAACAGCGCGCCGACAGTTTGAAAGAACGTTTGGACCAACGCAAAGCCCAAATCGCGCTAGAGCGGCAGATCAGCGCGACGCGCCCAATCGTGAAGGGCGGCGCCTTGGTTATTCCCGCAGGCATGCTGCTGGACGAGCGGGAACGCCGGCAACTGATAGACACGCGCAGAAGCGAAGCGATTGCCATGCGCGCGGTGATGAAAGCGGAACGCGCCCTGGGCAATATGCCAAAAGATGTCGGCAGCGAGAAACGCGGTTATGACATTGAAAGCATGCCCCCGGCAGAACAGGCGAAGCTGCGCTTCATAGAGGTCAAAGGGCGAAAGAAGGGCGCGCGCGATGTCACCTTGACCAAGAACGAATTGCATTGCGCCCTCAACAGCCGGGAGCAATTCATCCTGGCGCTGGTCGAGATTGACGGCGACGACGCGGACGAACCGCGCTATGTACGTGGTTTTCCCTTCCGCGAACTCGAATACTACGAAGAAAGCGTCAAGGTCAACCTGCGCGAGTTGCTCGCCGCCAGCAGCGCGCCGGGCTGAATTTCGCGCCTAGTCGCGGAACAAGCGCTTGAGCGGCAGGCTGAAGCCGGGCAAGATATCGCCGCCCGCTAATTCACCGTCCAGGTCAATGACTTCGCGCCGCTCCGTTCCCGGCTGCCAGACCTCGGCGGTTTTCGCTTCCGGGTCAATAAGCCACACTAACGCCGTCCCGTGACGCAGGTAGGTTTCGGCTTTGCGGCGGACTTGCGCCAGCGACTGCGAGGGCGAGACAAGCTCCACCGCCAGATCGGGCATGCGCGGCACATAGCTGGCGCGCGCGCGGCGCGACATTCGCGCTTTACTGATGAAGGAAACATCCGGCAGCAGCGCCGTGCGACGATCTCCCGGCGGATGAAAGCCGACTTCGACCCCGACTCGCCCCAAAGCGCGCTCCAGCACAAAGCCAGTCAGGTAGTGCGCAATCAGGTTTGCGGTTTCACCATGCAGTTCACTCGGCGCCATCTTGATACATAACTCCCCGTCGATGAGGTAGTATTTCTCCAGCGGATTCTCGTTCGCCACCTCAAGTCGCCAGACATCGTCGACCGTGTATGCGCGTTCTCGGGTCGCCATCAGGCATCACTTTCACTTAATCTCGGCAAGAAAATTATAACACGGCGAGTGTCGCAGTTCCCAAAGCCGCGATAGCGAGTAGCGCATCCATTTCGGTTGAAATACTTCGTGGCCAGTTCTCGACATGAGATCCTTAAGCGAAAGCAGGAACGACGTTGCTCGGCGCGAGCGCTCTGCGAAGCGCGAGTCGTCCTCAAATGCTCGGAAGTTGCCCTCATTTTGCCCCCTTTTTGAGTAACTATAAAGAATAAGTATTCATACGGGGGGGGGGGGGGTACCCCCCCTCGCATTTGGCAGGCGGCGGCGCGGCGGATATGCAGCCGCGCCGCTCCGGGCTGGCGCTGAGAGAAAGGATTATCGCGGTCATAGAGCAAAGCGTAGCATGCCTTAGCTGGGAAGGGGCGACTAATGTTCGCGCAGGGCGCGCCGGGTAGCGCATCCATTTCGGTTGAAATACTTCGTGGTCAGTTCTCGACATGAGATCCTTAAGCGAAAACAGGAACGACGTTGCTCGGCGCGAGCGCTCTGCG
>JAPOOU010000045.1 GCA_026713245.1 Chloroflexota bacterium | reverse complement strand
TGTTATCGCAATGCGAACAGCGGTGAAGATGAGCGATTCAACTCGCTGTTTTTGATGCGTGGAAAAGAACAGATACCGGTCCAAACGCTTCATGCCGGCGACGTTGGCGTAGTTGCCAAGTTGACGAATACCAAGACCGGGGACACCTTTGCCGATAACGGAAGCGATGTGAAGATCGCGCCGCCGGAGTTCCCGGCGCCCTTGTACATGGTGGCGGTCGCGCCGCGAGCACAAGCCGACAGCGCAAAAATGGGACCGACGCTCAGCAATCTCTGCGATGCGGATCCCACGTTGCGTTGGAGACAAGATCGAGATACCCGCCAGACTGTACTCGAGGGCATGGGTCAAATCCACCTCGACGTCACATTGAAGCGCGCGGCATCTCTCGGCGTCAACATTGATACGAATATGCCCAAGGTGCCATACCGCGAGACGATCACGGGGGACGCCGAATCCAGTTATACGCACAAGAAGCAGACCGGTGGCGCGGGACAATATGGCCGCGTCGACCTCAAAGTGGAACCTACGGGAGAAGCCTTCGAGTTCGAGTCCTCGGTTTTCGGCGGCGCGATTTCGCAACAGTTTGTGTCGTCGACGGAAAAAGGCATTCGAGCCGTGCTGTCCGACGGCGTTATCGCCGGCTATCCTGTAGTACGTGTCAAGGTAAACGTGATTGACGGCAAAGAGCATCCGGTGGATTCGAAAGACATCGCTTTTCAGATTGCAGGTCGCGAAGCGTTTCGCGCTGCCTTCCGCAAAGCGAAACCGGTGCTGTTGGAGCCGATCATGGACGTCCGCATCACGGTCCCGGAGGCGATGATGGGCGACATCATGAGTGATCTCAACACGCGTCGGGGCCGCGTGCAAGGGATGGATACGCTCGGGTTCAAGAGCGTGGTTACTGCCGAAGTGCCGCTGGCGGAGATGCTGCGCTACGGAAACGACTTGCGCTCAATGACCGGTGGACGCGGAATCTACACGATGGATTTCAATCGTTATGACCGCGTGCCTACTTATGTCCAGGAAGAGATTGTGGCGGAAGCCGAAGCGGCGGCAGAACAATAGGACGAGCATTTTCGGGCGAGATCAAAGAAGTCTCGTCCGATTGTTTATGGTTCAACTTCCAAGTCTTCCGCAGTGTCGGAGCCGTTATGCTCGGCGGTCTGCGGTTCACGAAGGTGTTTAGCGACTGTATCCGGCAGGATGTCGGCCGCGTCGTCCTCGATATCGAGGATGCGCAGGATCTCTTCGCGCTCCACCGTCTCCTTCTCCAGCAGCGCCACCGCGAGTTGGTCGAGTTCTTCGCGATGATCTTCAATCAAGCCACGTGTTTCTTGATAGGCGACGTCGATAATGCGCTTGATCTCGGCGTCGAGTTTCGAGGCGGTATCGTCGCTGTAATCTCGGCCGCTGGCGATCGAATAGCCCAAGAAAGGCTGTTCGGAGTCGTCGCCGTAATTGACCATGCCCACCGAATCGCTCATGCCAAACATTTTCACCATATTGCGCGCGATCTGCGTCACTTGCTGGATATCGTTGGCGGCGCCCGTCGTGACATCATCAAAGACGATCTCTTCGGCAATGCGCCCCGCCAGACCGACGCGAATAAAGGCTTCCAGTTGCTTGCGCGATTGATGGAGCGAGTCGTCCTTGGGCATATAAAATGCGACGCCGAGCGCGCGCCCGCGCGGGATGATTGTGGTCTTTAGCAGGGCCATCGCGTCCGGGATCAGGAACGAGACAAGCGCGTGCCCAGCTTCGTGATAGGCGGTAATCTTGCGATCCTTCTCGTTCGACAGCGGTGGTCGCTTGGTGCCCAGACGGATACGCTCATAGGCGCTTGTGAAATCCGACATTGTGATCAATCGACGATCATAACGGGCTGCGTTCATAGCAGCTTCGTTGGCGAGATTGGCGATGTCCGCTCCCGAGAATCCGATTGTGGCGCGCGCCATTGACTCCAACTCGACGTTGTTCGCCATCGGCTTGTTCTTGGTGTGAATCTTGAGGATATCGTGACGGCCCTTCACATCAGGCAGATCGACAGTAATCTGTCGATCAAAACGGCCGGGACGGAGCAGGGCGGGATCCAGCACATCCGGGCGGTTGGTGGCGGCGATCATCACGATGTTGGTGTCGTTGTCAAAGCCGTCCATCTCTGAAAGCAACTGATTCAAAGTTTGCTCGCGTTCGTCATGTCCGCCGCCCAATCCTGTCCCGCGCCGCCGACCCACGGCATCAATCTCATCAACAAAGATGATGGCCGGCGCGTTTTCCTTGGCGCGTTTGAAAAGATCGCGGACGCGGGAAGCCCCGACGCCGACGAACATTTCTACAAATTCTGATGCCGCGATGCTGAAGAACGCGACATTGGCTTCACCAGCCACGGCGCGCGCCATCAATGTCTTTCCCGTGCCCGGCGGTCCGATCAGCAGGACGCCCCGCGGTACTTTGGCGCCGACCTTGACATATTTCTCGGGCTGTTTAAGAAAATCTACAACTTCTTCCAGCTCCATCTTGGCAGCGTCTTGCCCGGCAACATCCTCAAAACGAATTGCGGGCATCTCCGGCGTTTTTTCGCGCGCTTGCGATTGACCGAAGGAAAAGATGCCGTTCATCTGGCCTTGCGCGCGTCTGCCCATCCAGACGAAAAACCCGATGATCAGCACCAGCGGCAAGAAGTTGATTATCAGCGAAAGCAAGATCGATGGTTCATTTGGCGTGGCATGAATGTTGACGCGATTCTCGTTTGCCAATTGGCGCAACTCGTCAGCGCCACCGGGAGGCATATTCGCGCTGAACCGGCTAATGTTCTGTGTCCGGCCGGATGGACTCGTAACGATCACGCTCCGAGTGAATCGGCCATTTACGCCCGTTTCGCCCTGGAAGTCCAGCAGGGCGACATTCTGCTGCCGCAACTGCTCGTAAACAACCGAATAGGAAACCTCCGGCGTGGAAGTCAACCCGCCGAACAAGCCCGGCGAACTGAGCAGCGCCAGCAGCATAACCAGAACCAGCAATCCGGGCGAAACCCATTTTCGCCAATTGGGGGGGCGCTGCGGGGGGCGACTGGGTCCGTCGCCATCGTGACTCTCGTCGTTATCGTTGTTTTCCCAAAACTGCATCTAGCGATTTGACTTTCGACAACTTGGTATATGCCTGAATTATAGCGTATTGCAACTGAGAATTGTGCAAACATTATCTTAGAAACGAGTGCAGTGGGGCACGATTCAAGGCTTGCAGCACCATGATAGCACGTAATTTGTCGAATTGCGTGTGGCGATTTCGCTTATCTATCCAAACATAATGTTTCGGGCGCCATCCAATGTAACGTGATTAAATTCAGCTTCTCATCAGGCGATTGTCAGCTATCCTTGAATAAGGTGTCTATCCAACTCACGCTAGCGGAATTCCAGGACATAAAATGAATCGTCTACAGCACGAAGACAGCCCGTATCTGCTGCAGCATGCCGACAATCCGGTAGATTGGTATCCTTGGGGCGATGAAGCGTTTCAAAGCGCGCGTCTGCGCGATGTGCCGGTACTGCTGAGCGTGGGTTATAGCGCTTGTCACTGGTGCCACGTGATGGCGCATGAGAGCTTTGAAGACGAAGCGACCGCCCGGATCATGAACGAGCAATTTGTCAATGTCAAAGTGGACAGGGAAGAGCGTCCGGACGTCGACGATATATACATGCAGGCCGTGCAAGCGATCGCCGGACAGGGTGGATGGCCCATGACGGTGTTCTTGCTGCCGGATGGGCGACCCTTCTACGGCGGCACGTATTTTCCGACAATGCCGCGCGGCGGTCTGCCATCTTTCGCGCAGTTGATGGGGGCCATCAGCGACGCTTATCGCAACAAGCGGGATTTGCTGGAAAAGCAGGCCGATAATCTTCATCAGGCGCTGCGGCGAGACCTTATCGGCATCGGCCGCGACGACGACAGCGGCTTGACGGCCGAGTTGCTCGCCGACGCAGCGCGAAAAATGCTGGACGGCATGGACAGAGACCAGGGCGGTTTTGGGGCTGCCCCCAAGTTTCCAAATCCGATAAGCCTGGAGTTCCTGCTTCGACATTACGCGCGCAGCAAAGACAACGAGGCCTTGGATCTGGTCTGCCTTACCTTGCGCAGAATGGCGCGCGGCGGCATTTATGACCAGGTCGGCGGCGGATTCGCCCGCTACAGCGTCGACGCGCGCTGGCTGGTCCCGCACTTCGAGAAAATGCTCTATGACAACGCGCAACTCAGCCGTGTTTACTTGTACGCATGGCAGATCACGGGCGACGGCTTTTTCCGTTCGATTGCCGAAGATATCTACGATTACATCTTGCGGGAAATGACTGCGCCCGAGGGCGGCTTTTTCAGCGCGACCGACGCTGACAGCGAGGGCGTAGAGGGTAAATTCTTTGTCTGGACCCTGGAAGAAGTCCGTGAGGCGCTGGCGCCGTTGGACGAAGCAATGCCTCGTGCCTTTGAAATCGCCATCGCGTATTTCGGCCTTTCGGAATCGGGAAACTTCGAAGGCGCAAATATCCTCACTCTTCCCGAAGAGCCGCATGACGTCGCGGAGGACCTGGGCTTGTCATCGCAGGAGCTGCAACAGGCGATTGCCCGAATCCGAACCACGCTCTACGATGTTCGTGCTGAACGGATTCCGCCCTCGCTTGACGACAAGATTCTGACTTCATGGAACGGTTTAATGCTCGCCAGCATGGCCGAGGCGGCGCGCGTACTCGGGCGACAAGATTATCTGGATGCCGCGACGACCGCCGGGGCGTTTCTGCTGGGGAAAATGGTCGATGAGCGTGGCCGCTTGTATCGCACTCACAAGGCGGGTCGAAGCAAGCTGAACGCCTATCTCGAAGACTATGCGAATACGATCGCTGGTCTGTTGCAGTTGTACCAATTGACCTTTGAGGAACGTTGGTTTATCGCGGCGCGGCGACTGGCGGATCTTGCGCTCGATCGCTTTGCGGCCGCGGACGGCGGCTTCTACGACACCAGCGACGATCACGAAGATTTGATTGTACGTCCTCGCAATTTGCAGGACAACGTAACGCCCTCCGGGAACGCCATGATGGCCAAGCAACTCTTGCGGCTGGGGGCATATACCGGCGACTCGCGCTATGACAGGGCCGCGCGCGCTGTGCTTAAGATCTTGACAGACGCTATGCAGCAATACCCGCAGGCCTTCGCCGAGTCTCTCAACGCGACGGAGGCGTTGGTAAGCGGCACGATAGAAGTCGCCGTCGCGGGCGACAGGGAAACGGAGGAAGCGCGCGCTATTTTTGCGTTGCTCAACCGACCCTTTCGCCCAAATATGGTCACGGCATCGGCGCCCGGGGATGTGGATGAACACGGCAGCATACCCTTGCTCAGTCATCGCAAGATGCTCGAGGATCGGACAACGGTCTATGTTTGTCGTGACTTCGCTTGTCGGCTGCCGGTGACCACAGCCGCTGAACTTGACGCGATGATCCAGGAACAGTCGCTCGGCGCGTAATCGGCGAATTATTGTAGTGCCGCGCGCGCACAATGTGACAATCCTTCTGCCCGCTTGGGCAATGCGGCTTAAGAAATAGGAGATCGGATGACAAAGCGCTATGGCAATTCGTAGCGACCGCGTATTGATTGTCGACATTGAAGCAACTTGTTGGGATGTAAAGCCGCCGCCAGCCGGGCAGCAAAGCGAGATTATCGAAATCGGCTTGTGCTATTACGATTTGTGCGAAGATCGTGTTTGCGGCAAGCGCAGCATTTTGGTCAAACCGATTGTCTCGGAAATCAGTGACTTCTGTACAAACTTGACAAGCATAACACCGGAGCAGGTGGAGCGAGACGGTATCGAATTTCCGGAAGCCTGTAACGTGTTGGTCGCTGATTACCTGGCGCGCAAGACGCTGTGGGCGAGCTGGGGCAGCTTTGATCGCAAACTCTTCCGCAAACAGTGCCGGCGCATGGGCCTTGGCTACCCATTTGGAGACAAACACATGAATCTTCGCAAAGTCTTCGGCCAAATTGACGGCCATCGGCGCGTTGGGATGGCCGAAGCGCTTCGCATTGCGGGCCTCGAATTTCGTGGTAGGCACCATCGCGGCCACGACGACGCCTGGAATATCGCGCTGCTATTACAGCATCTGGCGCGCCGGCATGGCATGGATCTAATCAGAAGGCATATGTGATCTTGCAAGAAAGACGGGCGTCGCAAGACTATTTTCTTGGCTTGCTGCAAACCATGATTGGGCAGGCTTTGGACGCTGCCGGCTACAACCTGGAGCGGACACCGTTGCAGTGGGCAGGCGGAAGGTATTGTTTTGTCAAGGCGCTTGAAGACGGCTGTTCGGGGCTGATTGAATTTCAGGTTCTGGTTTACAGCGACAACACTTGGTCCCGGGACCAACCATCGCGCTTCAACGTTCGACTTGGCCGATCGGGCCTTCGCGGCGCTGGAGAGTTCGACGCTGACCGATTCTCGATCCGAAACCTGGGCCAGCTCCTTGTCCGCGACTTCGGCGTCAAGATCCTGCCGTCGGAAGATCACTGGTGGAGCTACCATGATACGGATTCCCTGGCCGGGGCTTTGGCGGAAGCGGGATATTTGATCGTGGGCTACGGCATGCCCTGGCTTGCCGGAGAGCTATTGCCTCCTTCGTCATGAGGAGGCGCTGGACCTGCTTGACAACTAAGGGGCGCCTCCGTACCATGAGCGTAGTCACCAATCTCAATAGGTATATGAATATGCGGACATTCAGCGCGTTGCCGCTCGCTCTTGCTTGCTTGATGACCGCTTGCAGTTTTGGGAAAGGCGCGACGCCGGAAGCGACGCCGAACAAGGACAACATCATTTATGTGACCGCGACGCCTCGCGACCTACAGGCGCAAGCAGCGCCGACATCGTTACCGACAGACGCGCCGCCGACGCCACAACCTGCAGCCACGATCGAACCGGCCTTGTTATTGCAGCTGGGCGACCAGTTTATGCGCGATGGCTATCTGGAGGACGCGGCCGGCATTTACCGCACATTGCTCAATTACGGCGTGGCGGTGGGAGCGGACTATCGCGCGCTGGCCGCGTTTCGCTTGGGCAAGGTTGCCTTGCGCGACGGCTACTTCCAGCAGGCCCTTGATGCCTTCAATCTGTTGATCAGGGAATATCCCGGCAGCGTTCAAAGTCCACAATCCTATTTGATGCGCGGGGACGCCCATATGGGCGTCTCCAACTGGACGATGGCGATCAGCGACTTTGAACACTATCTAGCTGCGCGCTCCGGTTTGATCGACAGCTACGTATATGAGCGCATAGCGGACGCGCAGATTGCCTTGGGTCAAACCGACCTGGCGCTGCAAAACTATGAAAAAGCGACCGCCGCCAAGCGATCGACGGTGCCGCTACTGATCCTGCGCGAGAAGCTGGCCGGGATCTATATCAGCTTGTCGCGGGCAAGAGAAGCCGTCTCGCAGTACGATGCGATTTTGTCAGTCGCGCGCAACGTACCCTATCGGGCGAATATCTCGTTTAGCGCAGCGCAGGCTCTGCTCGACGCAGGTCTCACGGATGACGGATTGAATCGGATGCGGGGAGTATTCGAGAACTATGCGGGGACCGCCACATCATACGACGCCTTGATTATTCTCGAGGCTGCCGGCATCCAGTACGATGGACTGACGCGCGGCAAGAGCGCTTTTTATGCCGGCGACTATCAGGGCGCAATTGATGCATTTAACGCCTTCACCACGTCGCAGCAACTGGAGGCGATCCCGGCGGAACTGCACATCTTGCTGGGACGCGCCTACCGGCAGATCGGCAATGCGGATGCCGCCATGGTAGCGTTCCAGACCATCGTTGATCAGTATCCGCAGGATCCGCTTTTCGGCGACGCGCTGCTAGAACGCGGACGAACGCGCTTCTTGGCCGGCGAAATTCCAGCCGCGATCGAGATCTATCTTTCCATTGCCGATAATTATGATTATCTGGGGGATGCCGCCGGCGAGGCGCTTTGGCGGGCGGGTTATCTGTATGGCACTAGTGGAGACACCGGATTGTCGCGCCAGGTTTTCACGAGGCTTGCCGACGCTTACCCGAGTCATGAACTGACGACCAATGGATTGTTTATCGCTGCTTCGGCGGCGGTTCGGGACGAAGCCTGGTCGATCGCCGAGAATCTGTATGGGCGCATAGCTTCTCTCACGGACGGCGCGGATCAAGCGGCTGCTTACTTGTGGGTCGGGCGACTCGCCGCCATGCGAGGCAACCAGCAAGCGGCTAACGAAGCCTTTGATCTGGCAGTCGCGGCTGCGCCGGACAGTTACTTCGCGGCGCGCGCCGACGATTTCCGTATCGCTCGCCAGCCCTTTGACCCGCCGTCATCTTATGAGTTTTCCTTCGACGTCAATGCCGAGGTTCAACATGCGGAAGCCTGGCTTCGACAAGTTTTTGCGCTGGAAGAAGAGGGCGATCTTTGGCGGATGACTGAAGAACTGAACAGCGATCCTCATCTGGTGCGCGGACGCGAGCTATTCGCTGTCGGCGCGTTCGACGAAGCCTCAGTTGAATTTGAGGATCTGGCGGAAGCGCTGCGCGAGAGCGGTGATGCGCTCGGCAGCTATCGTCTGGCGATCCACTTGCGAGGTCTGGGCGCCTATCGCGAGTCCATCATTGCCGCAGCCGATGTTATCATCGCGTCCAATAAAGGTACGTTGCAGGCGCCGCGATTCCTCGCTCGCCTTCGCTTTCCGGATTACTACGTCGATCTTGTTCGGCGGGAAGGGGAAGCGCGGGATATCGATCCCTTGCTAATGCTGTCCTTGATTCGTCAGGAGAGTCTCTTTGACACCGCCGCCACGGCCGCTGCCGGCGAGAAGGGCTTGATGCAAGTCATCCCCAGCACTGCAAAATATATCGCCGAACGTCTGGATTGGGCCGATTATCAGCATAGCGACCTGTTCCGTCCTCACGCGGGCATCGCTTTCGGCGCGTATTATATTGACGAGCAGCTGGACTTGTTTGATCAGAATGCCGTTGTGGCGCTGGCGGCATATAATGCGGGACCTGGACGCGCTTATCAATGGAATGAACTCTCCGGCGGCGATCCCGATCTATTCATGACCACGATCACGATTGATTCGACCAGAAAATACGTTCAATTCATCTACCGCAACTACAACATTTATCGCGAGCTGTATGGCGCCAATTAGTGCCGGCGGCAGAACGAATTCAATCGCTAGCCGTATAACAAATAGGTATAAGTATGGCTCGCCGAATTTGAGGCAAATCTTTCTTGAGTCGCGCGTGTTTACTATGATGAGATTGCGTATCGCTTACGTTTATACGAGAATGACATTAGACCGGTCCCTTCGCAGGGCATATTGAAAGGCCAGCAATGCAGGCGCAGCGGTTACTTGACAATCTGCATGCCCAACAGAAGACGTCGCTTGACGAATTCTTCGGCAATCCCGTGTTGCTCGACGACCTTTATTCGGCGGCGCCGTCTGCGCATGTGAATCGGGTCGCCGTCCTAACGGAGTCGTTTCTGCCCAAGGTTGATGGTGTTGTGAAAACGACCTATTTGACCATTCGCTATCTTCAAGAGACCGGGCGTGAGGTTTTGATTTTCGCTCCGGATATCGCAGTCGATCATGTTGGATCGTCCCGGGTGATTCCGCTGCGATCAATCAGCTTGCCGCAGGCGCCGGAAACGCGGATGGCCTTGCCGAATCCTGTGGTCGCGCGCCACCTGGAGGAATTCAAGCCTGACCTGATTCATCTATTTAGCCCGGCGGCAATGGCGGTCAACGGGATGGCTGTCGGCCGCCACCTCAACTTGCCTGTCATCGCCAATTATCAGACGGACTTGCCGGGATACACGGAGCACTACGGGCTCCCCATGTTGTCGGGACCGGTCAATCGCTGGTTGCGCTACATTCACAATGGCTGCCACCTCACTTTGGCGCCGACACACACCATAATTCGTCGCTTGCGCAATGAAGGGTATCGCCGCGTGCGGCATTGGGGGCGTGGCGTCAACACCGAGCGCTTTCACCCCGACCATGCTCGGCAAGAGACGCGTCGTCGCCTGCTCAACGGCCGTGACGACGACTCGCTGCTTTGCATCTTCGTCGGTCGTCTGGCGCATGAAAAGCGCGTCGAGCTGCTCGTCGAAGTCGCCAAAATGGAGCGCGTCGCATTGACGATAGTCGGTGACGGCGCCTTGCGCGAGGAGTTGGAATCCAGATTTTCAGAAACCGATGTACATTTCACTGGATATCTGATCGGCGACGAACTCGCGCAGGCCTTCGCCAGCGCTGATGTCTTTGCATTCACTGGAGAGAACGAAACCTTCGGTCAGGTGATCCAAGAAGCGATGGCCTCTGGCTTGCCATCGGTTGTTGTAAACTCTGGTGGAGCCCCTGACGTTATCGAGGAAGGCGTCACCGGATTGTCCGTAAACCCAACCGAGGCGGATTTCGCAGGTGTCATTGAGCACTTGCGCGATCACCCCGAGATTCGCCTGGAGATGAGTCGTCAGGCGCGGCTGGCAGCGGAACGCCGCCCCTGGGCGGCCTTGATGGGACAGCTCGAAGGATTCTACGATGAAGCGTATCGCATGAACCAGCGTTTCATCAGTTTATTCGGTTCCACCCGCTACCATTTGCCGCTGTCAATACCGGCGCAGTTGGCGCGCCGCCCTCGCAGCGTATCGTAGCGGCCAAGCGCTTGACGAGACAACTGATGATTGAAGAGTCCAGCAAGCTGACGCTCGCGCTGATTGCTCATGACGGCAAGAAGGCCGATATGGTCGCATTTGTGATGGACCACAAACAGCGTCTGACTGAATTCGATCTGGTGGCCACCGCGACAACGGGCGCGCTGATCGAAGAAAAAACAGGGCTAAAGGTAAGGCAATTGCTTTCCGGTCCGCTTGGGGGCGATGCACAAATCGCGGCGGAAGTGGCAACCGGGCAGGTGAGGGCCCTTTTCTTCTTTCTCGACCCGCTGGGCAAACATCCACATGATCCCGATATCCAAAGCCTGCTGCGTATCTGCAATGTACACAACGTACCTTTGGCGACTAACATTGCCACAGCCGTTCTGCTGATCAAGGCATGACGAAAACGAGCGCGCTCATCTGTTGGTTGAGATCCGGTGGTGAGTGGCTCGCGGACGAGCGCCCGATATGCAACGCATACGTCTTGCAGGCGAAGTCCCGGTAGAAGCGATGTCTTTCGATCAACGCGTTGTTGCGTCCGAAAGCAATTGAGGGAAGACGGTGGCGAAACCTGATCCAAAGATTCTTGAGTGGGTAGAGGCCGCGCTGGCAGAGGACCAGGATGCCTTCGCGGAATTAGTCTACTTGTTTCAAGACCCCGTCTACAACCTGTGCTATCGCATGCTAGGCGACGCGGGCGAAGCAGAGGACGCGACTCAAGAAGCCTTCCTGCGCGCGTTTCTCAATCTCCGGCGTTACGACACCAAACGATCGTTCAAAACCTGGCTGATGTCCATCGCCTCCAATCACTGCATTGATCGCTGGCGCAAGCGGCGGATGCAACTGGTTTCGCTCGATGACGAGCCCACCGCCGCTGCGCTGGCCTTGAGCAGCAGCGACCCGCTTCCCGAACAAGCTGCGTTGAGCGCGGAGCAGAGTGAGATGCTGCAAGGTCTGTTGATGAAGCTGGAAGAGAGTTACCGGTTGCCGTTGATCTTGCGCTATTGGTACGACTATTCCTACGCGGAAATCGCCCAATTGATGGACACGACCGAAAGCGCGATCAAGAGTCGTCTCTTCCGCGCCCGGCGAACCTTGGCGGAATTGCTTTCAGATCGTGATGCGCGCGCCAACGGTGAGAAGGACAGCGATGATGACAGATTCAACCGGCTGGCCACCCCAAAACCGAAAGGAAACTAGAATGTCCGAAGAGTCCAACCCGCAACCGCTGGACATGATGCAAGAGGCGCTTGACGGCCAGCTTACGGATGAAATGGGGCAGAAACTGCTTGATATCCTGGGGAGAGATCAGTCCGCCGCCAAGGAATATGACCGTTTGCAGCGTGTGGACACCTTGTTGAAACGGGCTCCTCAACAGCGCGCGCCTGCGCGGCTGGCGGCAACTATCATGGCCCGTCTTGCGCAGCGTATGCAGGCGGAAACCGCTTTGTCCGATCTTTCTCCGGATACGCAAAAGTTGATGATGTGGAGTTTGACCGCTTCGATGATGGCGACGATGCCCATGATGGAAGCTGCTAGCTGGCTGGTACTCCATGCGCAGCGCGATCCGGAAGTTTTGAGCGAGGTCATGCTGCAGACAATTGGTTGGATGTCTCTGGTTACCGAGGCGCTGATTCTGCTCCTGGAGGGCGCCGAAGATCTAGCGAGGACGCAACCCGAATTGGCGACGGCGACGCTGGCGCTGGCGCCCTATATGCTCGGCAGTATCCTGGATCATCTGGATGAGGCCTACCAGCCAAAATAAGCAGGATCGTCAAAGAACGACGTCCAATGCCGAGGCTCTGGCTGCGGGAGCCCAATGCTGGAACTAAAAAAGAGCGTCGCCATTGGCGACGCTCTTTTTTGTTCACCATTTCAAGTGGCGCTCAGGCGCCGTCGTCCGGGATCATCTCGATCTGGCGAACTCTGTAGGTAACCAGTCCGTCCGGAACCTCGACTTTGACGCGATCCCCAACTTGTTTGCCCAATAGCGCCTGTCCCACTGGCGAATCCAAAGATACCCCACGACGACCGTGCGTGATTTCCTCGGTATCGAGCAAATCCATCGTAAACTCTTCTTTTTCTGAAGCATCGTATACCGTGACGCGATTGCCGGGCGTGATCGTATCCGGATCTTCGTCGGCATCTATGATTTCGGCCCGCGCCAGTACGTTTTGCAGGTGCGAAACACGCTCGTCAAGCCGTTCCTTGGAAACCATCGCGTCGAAGAAAACCGCCTCTTCACCCTGGTCGTCTTCGCGCGCTTCGGCGAGCATTTCCGCCACCTTGGAATTTTCCTCGCTGGTAAGGACATTGAGTTCGCGTTGCAGCTTCTGGTATCCTTGCCGCGTCAATTTGATGCGTCGTTCTGCCATGACTTGTTCCTTTCTGGGTGCAGCCACCACAGACTATACGGTGACATTCGCAAAAAGTATCATCTACGTCGAGCAATGAGAACATGCCGCGAATAGTAGACGAAGCGCCCTGCCTAAGGGACAGGACGCGTAATAGTTGTCTTATGGTTGCCGTTGAAAGAATTACGTTATCGCGTGGCTCTTGCTCCGATTTCCTTACGAATTATAGGCTATTCCGCTCTTTTCACATGGCGCCCCAAGCGACAGGCTGGCACTGGAGCATATTATAGTGACTATTTTGATACAGTTTAGGCGAATTGTCAAATGGTTTCGCTGGAAAGCACTGTTTTTATAAACCGCGTCGATCATGCGACGAGACGGCTTATTATTTTGCGTGAGCGCGCCATACTTGTGTACGCTTCGCCACTTTCGCGCCGAGAGCCGCTTTTTCAGCTGTATACGTCCGGATTGACGCAATTAGGGAGACGACTGCCCGTGACGCCCGCTATAAGGTTGTCCGCGGCCATGTCGGCCATCTTGGCGCGGGTTGCGACGCTGGCGCTGGCGATATGCGGCACAACAAGGCAGTTGTCAAGGGAAAGAAGTGGATCCTCAAGCGGAATCGGCTCAGGGTCGGTGACATCGAGGCCCGCCGCAAGAATGTCTCCCCGATCCAAAGCCTTATAAAGCGCCTCGCCATCGACGATGCTGCCGCGTGCCGTATTGATCAGAATCGCTGACGACTTCATTGATTCCAGTTCCCGTTCTCCGATCATGTGCTGTGTTGTCTCGGTAAGCGGAACATGCAGACTGACAAAATCACTTTCGCTCAGAACTCTTTCAAATGATGCTTCTTCCGCCCCGACCTCATTGATTTTGTCTTTGTTCTCCTCGGTGTCGACCAAAATTGTCATATTGAAGCCCTTGGCGCGTCTGGCGATCGCTTGGCCGATACGACCAAAGCCGATGATTCCGAGTGTCGCGCCGAAGACGTCTTGGCCGGAAAGTACCGTCGGATGCCAGGTCCGCCAGTTGCCTTCCCGGATGTACGTCTGGGCTTCGGGAATGCGGCGAGCCACCGCCATCAAAAGCGCGAAGGCGAAGTCGGCAGTGGTTTCCGTCAGCACCCCAGGTGTGTTGCCAACCGGAATCCGGCGCGCTGTCGCCGCGTCAACGTCAATATTGTCATATCCAACGGCCAGGTTGCTGACGACCCGAAGGTTCGGGGCGGCATCCATCAGGCGCGCGTCTACACGGTCTGTCAGCAAACTCAGCAATCCATCGAGATCACGGATTTTCTCTACAATGGTCGCGTAATCCGGCGGCATAAAATCTTCCCACTCCTCCACTTCGCAATGGGCGACCAGGCGATTGAGCGTGGCCTCCGGCAAGCGACGCGTGACAAATACTTTTGCTTTACCCATGTTTATGCTCCATCGGCTTGAGTACGCGCGCGATTATAGCGCAGTTCCGGGGACATGAAAAACGAGCGGACATATCACAGTGGGCAGTCGCATGAGAATGAGGCGACAGACATGGCAGGAAATTGCGCAGATATGAGCCGCCTCGGTGTCCTACTTTCACAACCCATCTTGAAAAAATAGCGGAAAATTGCGATATCCGTCCATTTAAGCTAAATTTCGATTACGGTGCGCGATCCCCTGTGTGTCCTTGGCAGAAAGTATGCCCTACCGAGTTTGGGACGGAGGCGAACTGACGAGCCGCTTGGCACTTAATTGATGCCCGAAAGTAGATTAGGTCTTAGAACCTCATACCGCCTCTGCAC
>JAPOOU010000046.1 GCA_026713245.1 Chloroflexota bacterium | reverse complement strand
GACATATCGGATGCGGTTGGTTGATTCTGTTTCCATTTGGGGATTTTGCGCCAGGTCTTCAAAAGTATCCTCCTATTGTTTGTGTTGTAAAGGGATGCTAGCACGGATGTGCTATGAAATGGCGACTATATGGTCGCGTTTGTATTTTTTCAGGCTTTTTCGGGCGACCAGATTGGTCGCGTAGGTCGAGTAGGTCGCGCAGGTCGCGTAGACATTGACCGGCGACAGACACCGCCGACACTGGCCGCCGGTCGCTCCTGTTTACTTAGACAGTGGTCGCTGAGGGAATAAGCGAAACTGTCATGTCCGCAATGGCATTCAAGGGGATGGCGTCCGGTTGCCGTCACTTTGGCGGTGATCCTCCGTTCGTCGCCAGATAAACCACGCCGCCATCAAGGCGCCATAGCAGTTGGCGACAAGATCGGTCCAGGAGGGATACCGATCCGGGGACAGTGTTTGCAGGTACTCGGTGCAAGCGCCCAGGCCTAGCGCGATAGTGCAGGCGACGGCAAGACTTGCGCGGGTTCGCATTGAAGCGGACAAAGCCCAGTACCAAAGCGCGCAAGTAATCGCGAATGCCAGCAAATGCAGGCAGGTGAAAAACAGTTCGCGCAGGAAAGTCTGCGGTCCTGTGGGGAGGCCCAGATTGATGATGGGATCGGCTTCCGGCTGAACTAGCAGGATGGTGATCCAGATAGACCAGACAAGTGCCGATGTCCAGCGCAACAGGCGATGATGAAACCAGGATAGGATCTGTTTCAATGCAATGGCCCTAATTCTTGCCGTCGACCTTGCGTCAGGTTAGCAGGGGGAGCAAATGCCGGTCAAGTGAAATGATTGCCCGGACTGACCATGGCCAGCGCGTCAGTTTAAGTTGTCCTCGAGCAGATACTCCACCATGCCTTGCAGATCCATCTCGGCTGCGAAGGATCGGGCATCGAGGATTAT
Source organism: Chloroflexota bacterium (assembly GCA_026713245.1). Taxonomy (GTDB): domain Bacteria; phylum Chloroflexota; class Anaerolineae; order Aggregatilineales; family Phototrophicaceae; genus UBA6055. The sequence continues at coordinate 13,560 of JAPOOU010000046.1, read as the reverse complement.
TCGGGGACAGATTCGGCTTTCGATGTCCGCCAAAAGCGCTTGCGCCGATTCCTGCAGATCGGGAGGTATGTTTTCTTGCAGCAAAATGAAAGCCAGATTCTCGGCCGCGGCGTCGGCGAGACCATCGGCCCAATTAGCCCGCGCCAGTCCGTGCAAGGCGCGCAATAGCGCGGACTGATTCCCGCTAGCGTACGCGTGGCGCAACTGGTAAAGGAGAATCGTTTCGGCGTTGGCAATCATCTCGTTCATCGCTCCAGCTTAGTACTTTGCCTTATGCGCTAGGCTGACGCCACCACCAGCCGGCGGCGCGCCGCTCGCCGTATTTGAGCTTTTTGTCGAGCCAGAGCGCCAGACGACGCCAGCGGTTGCCGAGCATCCAGCGCAGCAGGCGGTTAAATGCCTTGCTAAAGTCCTTGTTGTAAGGGCAGACGCGGATGCAAATCGAACAATCCGTACCTTGATTAGCCCAAAACTTGAAGCATTTCTTGGCGTCTATCGTCCACTTCCTGACGCCCTTTATATGTGACATTTTGTCGTTTTTGAAGGCAGGCTCGTCGAAAGGGATGGCCTTGACCGGGCAGGCGAGGCTGCAACGCCGACAGGTATTGCAGGTTTCGGTCACGCCGAAGTCGATCGGTTGGTCGGCATTCAGCGGCAGATCCGTGAAGACCTTGGCTATGCGCACGCGCGGGCCAAATTCCGGCGTGATGAGCAGACCATGCCGACCGTATTGTCCCAGTCCCGCCTGTACCGCCAGCGGGATAGACAGCGCCGTGTCGTTGAGGCTGGCGACGGCGCGGTAGCCAAGATTGCGAATGTATTGTGTGATCGACAGCACAGCGATGATATCGCGGCTGTATCCTTGTCCGGTGGCTGCGCCGCTCAAGGCGGATGGCACAGTCTGGATGGTCTGGTGGTGCATTTCGTTGACGATCACCACCACGCTGGACAGGCCTTCCGGCAAGTCCATGGGTTTGTCGGTCAGTTTCTGGCGACTGTAATTGCGCGTGTAGACCCAGCGTTCGTCATAGTCGCAAACGCCGATGGCATCCGCGCCCAGGAACTTGCCAGCCCGCTTGAGTTCGGACGTGTTTTCCCCGGCGCCCCCCGCGATTTTGCGCGTGGCGCCCTCGCGAAACATAGTGTATGAATCGAGAAAGCCCTCTTTGCGGTCCGCGGATATTTCCAGCAGGTCGGCTGTGAAATCCGCGATATACCAGGCGGCATTGCGCAGAGCGTAGTCGCGGTGCTGAAAACCCTCGACCTTGCGGAATTCCGCCAAGTCGGTGAAATAAGATTCGAAGAACTTCCGCGAGCGTTCCGAGCGAACGTCGTCATCCCAGACGGCTCGGTTGAACATATCGTGTTTCTGATTGAAGCGCTGAAAGTCGTCGGATACTTCAAAGCCGGTCTTGGCGTCTATCGGCTTTTGGCAGGCGCAGCTTTCGCAAGAGCAATCACGAGATTTGACGCGGACTGGTTCGATCATCGCCTGGTCACCGAAGGGCAGACTGCATTGCTCCAATAATAACATCAAGTGAGATGCCTTGCTAATTGCGGGATTGCGAGGGTCGAAGGGTCGAGGCCAAGTTTAGTGATCGAGCACGGTGGCGCTCGACAGGCGCCAGCCGATTTTCACGGTCTGCCCGACTTCCAGCGACGCCTTTTCTCCTCCGTCTACGTTCTGCATACGGGCGACCAGATCGGTATCGTCGGCGATGCGCAGGGTGTAGCGGGTATCGGTGCCGATGTACTGGCTGTCAAGCAGAATGGCATCTAGTGCAGTCAAGTCGCCTTGCTGAAAGTCGCCCGAGACTGATATGCCGATTCGTTCGGGCCGCAGGGCTAGAGTCACCGCGCCGCTCGCGGCTTGCAGGGCATCGGATAATAGCGCGGTAATGACATCGCCTGTCGGCAGTTGAACCGTGCCGCGACCTGCGGAATCGCGGTTGAGCAGGGTGGCTGGAATGAAATTGGTCTCGCCGATGAAATCTGCCACGAAGCGCGTGCCCGGGCGTTCGTAGATCTCTTGGGGCCGGCCCACTTGCAGCATCTTGCCCTCGTTCATGACGGCGATGCGATCGGCCATGGTGATGGCTTCTTCCTGGTCGTGGGTGACATAAATGAAGGTAATGCCGACATCTCTTTGTAGCGCCTTGAGTTCGTATTGCATATTCTTGCGCAGTTTCAGGTCGAGAGCGCCGAGCGGTTCATCCAGGAGCAGGACCGCCGGTTGCTTGACCAATGCGCGCGCCAGTGCCACGCGCTGCTGCTGACCGCCCGATAGCTGATGCGGCTTGCGCTTGCCAACGCCCGGCAAACGGACCATTTCCAGGGATTCCCCGGCGCGCTTCCGCGCTTCTCGATTGTTCACCCCTTCCATTTGCAGGCCGAACATGATGTTCTGTTCGACTGTCAGATGAGGGAAGAGCGCGTAGTCCTGAAAGACAGTGTTTACCGGGCGATGGTAAGCCGGTATGCCTTCCATGGCGCGGCCGCGGATCAGGATATGGCCAGCCGTCGGCTGCTCGAACCCGGCTATCAAGCGCAGGGTCGTGGTTTTGCCGCAACCGCTGGGGCCGAGCAGCGCGAAAAACTCGCCGTCCGCGATCTGCACGCTGACGCGGTCGACCGCGCGCAGGACCGCTGCGCCGGACTCAAACTCTTTGACGATGTCAGTCAATTCGACGTCGTAGATGGACATGGGATGGTCCTGATGGGAGTGGCAACGCAGGAGAACCTGTCTTAGGTTCCCCTGCATTGCGCGTTCTGACGTTTATTGGCCCAAGAAGATCAGCAGTTCGTCCCAGGCGTTGTTGTATAGTTCTTCCGCTTCGGCGCCGACATCGATGATGGCAAAGAGATTCGCCAACTGTTCTTCCGGCGGGAAGACGCTGGGATCATTCAGAATCTCCTCGTCGATGAATCCGCTATCGATGGACGCCTGGTTGGGCGAGGCGTATGCGATATAGTTAGTCAGGTCTGCGCCGACTTTGGCATCGAGTATGTAGTCGATGAAGACCATGGCCAGTTCGGGATTGGGCGCGTCAACGGGGATGGCCATATTGTCGAACCAGACATTGCCGGCCTCCTGCGGGATGGCATAGGCGTAGTCGTCGCACTCGCAGTCCCACATAATCTGCGAAATATCGCCGCTGTATTCGACTGCGACATCCACTTCACCGCGCTCGAGCAGGACCTGACCGTCGTCGCCGGCGACGGTGACAACGTTGCTGCCCTTTTCGATCAGGTAATCGCGCGCTTCGTTGATCTCATCCGGGTCGGTGGAGTTGGGATCGTAACCCAGAATGGTCAGCGCGATGCCGAACATAGCTTGGCGGTCGTCAATCCAGGCGACGCTGCCGTCGTGATTCCAGACTTGCTCCCAAGAGGTGATGCCATCGGGGAAAGCCTCCGTGCTGTAGCCGATGCCCAGCGTGCCCCATTGGTAGGGCAGGGAGTAGCTGTTGTCGGGGTCAAAGGCTGGGTTGAGGAAGCTGGGGATGACGTTGGCGACGTTGGGAATCATTTCCAGATCCAGCGGGATGAGCAAGCCCTCCTCCCCCATGCGCTGGACGGTGCCGCCGCTGGGCACGATCAGATCGTAACCTGGATTGCCCTGGCGGATGCGGGCGAGCATGTCTTCATTGCTCTCGTAGATGTCGTAGTTGACGGTGACGCCGCAAGCGTCTTCGAAGTTGGGTACGGTATCTTCTGCGATATAAGTCGACCAATTGAAAATGCTGAGCGTCTGCCCTTCGTATCCTTCGGGGCAGGTCCAGGCTTGATATTCATGGCTGTCGGCAAGGACTGCCGGCAGCGCAAGCAGCAGTACAACGAGCAAGAATCCAGTTTTCTTCATGAGTCTCTCCTCCGAATCCTCTAAACGATACAGATTGTATTCGGGACGCGGCGCGCCCTGCATTGCCAATGAAATACCGATAAGGCATCTCGCGGCGAACAATGATCAGACGCGGGGCAAAGCCCGCCCCTGTATTGTAAGCGATATGCCGATAAAGAGCGTACTCAAGACCATCATGATTGTCGATATCGCGTTGACTTCCGGCGTCACCGTCAGCTTGAGCAGACCGTAAACGAAGACCGGCAGCGTCGTGGTGCCAACGCCCGAGGTGAAAAACGTGATGACGAAGTCATCGAGCGAAAGCGTGAATGCCAGCAGCGCGCCCGATATGACCCCGGGCAAGATCAACGGGAAGGTGATTCTCAAGAAGGTCCGCCAGGGGTTGGCGCCCAGATCGTTGGCGGCCTCCTCCAACTGCGGGTTCATGTCGGCCAGGCGCGCCCGAACCACGATCGCGACGTAGGATATGTTGAATGTCACATGGGCGGCGATGATGGTGTGAAAACCGGGGAAGATACGCTCGCCGCTGATCAGCGCAAACCAGTCGAAGACGACTTTGAAAAAGATTGCCAAAGAGATTGCTTGCGTGATTTCTGGGATGACGACCGGGAAAAAGAGCAGGGCATCCAGTAGCCTTTTCCCCTTGTACTTGCCGCGCGCCATGCTCAACGCGATCATCGTCCCCAGCACGGTCGATATGGCGGTGGCGACCGCGCCGACGAAGAGACTGTTGCGGAAGGCGTTTAGCATGAGCTCGGTGGAAAAGGCCGATTCGGCCCCCATCACGTTGTTCAGGATATTGCCGTACCACTTCAGGGTGAAGCCGGTGAATGAGGCCACGGACCGGCTCTGGTTGAAGGAGAATAGCACAAGGACCAGAATGGGCGCCCACAAGAAGAAATACGCGAAGACCGGATTTAGCCACAGCCCGATGACGCCCAGGCGCCGCACCGTCCGATTCCGATTCATGGCGCCTTCGTTAATCAGTTGCTGGTCAGCGGTCATCACGGCTATGCGCCTCGTTCCCGACGATTGGCAAGCAGGTAGACAACCAACGATAGCATCACGACCGCCATCATGACGATTGACAGCGCCGAGCCCAAGGGCATATTCCCGGAGCCGCCGAACTGATTATTGATCAGGTTGCCGATCATCAAACCTTTGGCGCCGCCCAGCAAGTCGGGCGTGACAAAGGCGCCGACCGATGGAATGAAGACCAGCGCGCAGCCGGCCAGCACGCCCGGCAAGGTCAGGGGCAAGACAACTCGCAGGAAGGTGCGCAAGTCATTTGCGCCGAGGTCTTGCGCGGCATCTACGTAGCGAAAGTTGAAGCGTTCGACTGAGGCGTATATTGGCAGCACCATAAACGGCAGGAAGCCGTATACGAGACCCACCAATACGGCAAACTGCGTATTGAGCATTCTTAACGGATCGTCAATTTGTCCGACGCTCATCAAGAAGCCGTTAATCGTGCCTTCATCGCCGAGCAATATGCGCCAGGCGTATGTCCGGATCAAGAAATTCGTCCAAAATGGCAATATAACGAGGAATAGCGTGACTTGCTGAAAGAGACGGTTGCGGCGCGTGCTGATGAAAAAGGCGAGAGGATAGCCTATCACAAGGCACACAAGGGTGGTTAAGGCCGCCAAGCCGATTGATCGCCAGAGAATGATGGAGAATATGCCGAAACTGCGCTGATAATGCTCAATTGTGAAAGGCATGATGGCGACGCCGCCACGCCCGCGAGACATGAAGCTGACAATCAAGACGATGACAAGTGGCAGGACAAAGAGAATCAACAGCCAGGCAATCGTGGGAATTGCCAGCAAGAGTCCGCTCTCTCGTTTGCGCGCAAGCCAGGTTGTCATGGCAAATGCTTTTATGAAAGGAACCTCGATCTATATGCGAAAGCTGTCCACAACTCTTTTTGTCAATCCGCCTTGCTCTTGTCGGGAGAAGACATGTAATTCTCAGTAAATCAAAGTAAGTCGCGCGACAATGTAAGCCTTGTAGCCGCTCGGCGGCAGCGAAAAGGTCTGTCGCGCTCACGCAAAATCGTTAGCCTTCCCGTCGCATGAGCGACGCGCTTTACGTAAACAGGAGCGATCCGACAAATCGTCCAACGAGTAGAAACTGAAGTAGTATCGGGCGACTCACCGAGTCGCCCCTACCAAGGTCGTTTGAATTTTGGGTTAAGGATCTCATGTCGAGGACCGGCATAAAGTATTTCAACCGAAAAGAATACACTACCTAAGTCCGCGTCATTCTAGCTTATCTTGCGGCTTTGCGCTAAGGTTGGCCCTATGGCCAGCAAGACTGAATGCTTAAGCAATCTGCGGGTCCAAAATACCATGCCTGAACACGCTGTCGACGTCAGTGAGACCGTGCGCGAGGCATTTGGCGTAGCATCGGGCGAAGCTTGTGACGATTGCATGACGCCGGCGCATGCGCGCGCGCAGATCGGGCGATTTCCGGCGGGACAGTTCTCAGCCACAGTCGCTGGGGGCAAGGTCGTGGGCATGGCCGCGACCATGCGCACGTCGCGCCCGCCGAGCCAAAAGGCGCTGGACTGGATGTCGGCTATTGGCGATCTGGAAATAAGCGCGCATGAACCGGCGGGGCGCTGGCTCTACGGCGTCGAGATGGCTGTGCGCCCGCGCTATCAGGGGCGCGGCATCGGGACCAAGTTGTATCATGCGCGCTTTCAACTGGCGCGCTCGCTGAACTTGTGCGGATGGTATGCGGTGGGTATGCTGATGGGCTATGCGAGATACGCCGACGAGATGGACGTGACCAGCTACGGGGAAAAGGTAATGGCGCGCGAACTGCGTGATCCAACGGTGACCATGCAAATGAATCGTGGTTTTCGCGTCGACTACGTGGTTACGGACTATCTCGACGAGCCGGCGGCGGGCGATGCCGGCGTATTGATCGTTTGGGAGAATCCTGACTACAATGCCGGAGCCGCGGTCAAATGAAAGCGATAGTCATTGGCGCCGGGATCGCGGGATTGTCCGCCGCGTATCATCTCAAAAACGCGGGAATTGACGTGGTCGTATTGGAAGGTCGCGATCGCATAGGCGGCCGGGTCTGGACCAGCCGGGACTTTGCAGATATCCCGGTGGAATTCGGCGCCGAGTTGATACACGGGCGATCAGCGGAGGTGAATACCTGGGAATGGGTGCACAAGCTGGGTCTTTCCACCTGGCATTGGAACAAAAGCGCAGATTCGATGATCCGCACCGAGGACGGCGCCTGGATGACGATGGGGCAGGCGCGGCGGGCCTCCCCGGCACTGGAGGCGACGCGCGCATGGGAACTTGGCGACGTGCCCGAGCCGGAAAACGATGAAGATCTGGCGACGTACTTAAAACGGATCGGTTTTTCGGAATTGCAATTGCGCTACGTAGAGCGGACATTCGCCAACGCTGAAGGCGACAGCATGCGCTATCTCAACGCCAAAGCGCATGCCCATCTTTTCAAAGACAGCGACGGCGCAGACGACTACAGCGACTATCGCATACTGGATGGCTACGATTCCTATTACGAGAAACTGGCCGAAGGCCTGGACATCCGTCTCAACAAGGTTGCGCGCGGGATAAACTGGGCGGAAGCAATCTCTGTCACCACCATTGAGGGCGAGACCGTCGCGGGTGATGTCGCTGTCCTGACCTTGCCGGTGGGCGTATTAAAAGCGGGCGGGGTCCTGTTTGATCCCGCTTTGCCGCGGTCGAAGCGGGAAGCTCTGGACGGTTTGCAGATGGGTCCGGTTATGAAGATGGTCTACCAGTTTGATCAGCCGATCCTCGATCGCTCGATAGGCGCAATCTATGCCCGGGACAATCCGCCGATGTGGTGGTCGCCATCGCTGGGACGAAACAATGGAGATGTCGTTTGGACCGCATTCTTCAGCGGCGACTATGCCCGGGAAATGCTGGACCTGGGCGAGAAGGCGGCGCTGAATAAGGGGCTGGACACCTTGCGCCGGGAGATCGGCCAAGCGGATCTGCAGTATGTCCAAGCGCGCTGGATCAATTGGCCCGAAGACGAATTTGCCCGGGGCGGATACAGCGTTTGCTTGCCCGGGCACTACAGCGCGCGCCAGAAGCTGGCTATGCCGACGCCGCCAATATATTGGGCCGGGGAAGCGAGCGCGCCGCATCACCTGACGGCGATGGTGCACGGCGCGTACTTCACTGGTCAGCGCGCCGCCGGCGAGATCATTGCCGGCCGATAAGCCGCGGTATACATAAAGAGGCAGAAGGCATGGAAGACGTTCATATCGCGCTCGTCCAAGGTCACTGGACCGGCGAGCAAGAATCGACCAGAGCGCTGTATCGGGACTTGGTAGCGGAGGCGGCGGAGACCGGAGCGGATTTGATCTGTTTGCCGGAGTTTTCGATCTTGCCCTATTTCCCCGGCCTGCGCGATGACGAGGGCTTTACTTGGGCGGCGCCGCTGGAGGGCGGCGCCTCCGAGCAGTTCTTCGGCGAACTTGCGCGCGAGGGCCAGGTCACAATCATCGGCAGCCTGTTTGAGCGAGACGAAACCGGGCGCTTCTGGGATACTGCTACGGTTCACAAGTCCGATGGAAAACTGGCGCATTATACCCGCAAGATGCATATACCCTCGGGCGAGGGATACCATGAAACGGACTATTTCGAAGGCGCGGACAAGTTCCCGGTGCACGAACTGGGAACGGTCAAGCTGGCGGCGCCGACTTGCTACGACCAGTGGTTTCCTGAACTGGCGCGGATTTATGCGCTGGAAGGGGCGGAACTGATCAGCTATCCAAGCGCTATCGGATCGGAACCAAGCGCGAGCGACTTCGATTCCGCCGATGCCTGGCAAACTGTCATGCGCGGACATGCCGTCGCCAACGGCGTCTTTGTCGCTGCCTGCAATCGTGTCGGGCGCGAGAATGCCGTGACATTTTATGGGAGCAGTTTTATCTGCGATCCGCTAGGGAAAGTACTGGCGCGGGCAAGCCGAGACGCTGACCAGGTGATCCATGCTATATTGAAAGCGGAGCTGCGAGAGCAATACCTGGAGCTCTTTCCATTGCTGCATCAACGTCGACCACAGCATTACGGTCGTCTGTTGAGCGGATATGATCCGGCGCCGCCGGAACGCTGGAAGGATACTCTCTCCTAGGTTCGGAGGAGGACAACATGTCGAGAATTGACTTTTTCATCGTCGACGTCTTTACCGTCGGCAGAAAATACACCGGCAACCAGTTGGCGGTCTACCTGGGCGATCCGCCGACGGTTTTGATGCAGCAGTTGGCAAAGGAAATCAACTTTTCAGAAATCACTTTCGTCACATCGAACAAGCCCGAACAGGGCGGATACAATGTGAGAATATTCATGCCGGAGGTCGAGGCGCCCTTTGCCGGGCATCCGGTCCTTGGCACCGCATTCGTTATCCGACGGGAACTTATCGGGGCGGAAGTAGCGCGCGTGAATCTTAACCTGGTTGTGGGACAAATCCCGGTTTGCTTCGCTGATGACGGCGTCATCTGGATGCGACAGAATCAGCCAAGCTTCGGTCAGCGTTTTGAGCGGGCGGATTTGGCGCGGATTCTCAGCGTTGAAGAAGAGGATATCGACGACCGTTTTCCAATTCAGGAGGTGTCCACAGGTTTGCCCTTTGTGCTGGTACCGATGGCCTCCCTGGATGCGGTAAAGCGCGCAAAAGTGAATCTCGATCGCTTGCGCGCCTTGCTAGGTCCGCACGATGCTATAGCGCCGGCCATTTTCTGTGCCGAGGCGCTCGACAGCGAGAATGACATCCATGTACGCGTGCTGGACGATGTATACGGGGCGCCGGAAGATCCGGCCACAGGCAGCGCCGGCGGCTGCATCGCCGCATACTGCGTGCAATACGGATACAGGGGCGGTGACCGGGTCGAACTGCGCGCCGAGCAAGGCTACCAGATCGGGCGCCCGTCACTGCTCTACCTGGAGGCGCAGAAGAGCGCTGCGGGAATCGACATCCGGGTAGGAGGTCGGGTGGAATTGGTCGCGCAGGGGCAGCTCGCCGCTGATGATTGATATTTCGGTTGTCCGACAGGTCGAATCTGAATCCGGGTATCGCCGCTTGCCGCGCCCGAAGTTATTGCTGTACACTTTTGCGATGATCGCGAAAAGCTGAGAGGACTGAAAATAATGGAGTACCGTGTACTCGGACGCACTGGCGTTAAGGTCTCGTCGCTGTGTTTTGGCACAATGTCATTTGGGGATATCGCCGATGAAGCCGAATCGGCGCGCATGTTCAAGCGCTGCCGTGAAGTCGGCATCAATTTCTTTGACTGCGCCAATGTCTATGCCGGCGGTCGTTCGGAGGAAATCCTGGGCGATTTAATCGCCGACTGCCGTGACGAGATCGTTCTGACGACCAAGGTCGTTTCGGGAACCGGAGCGGACATTAACCAGCGCGGGGCTTCGCGCCGGCATATGCAGATCGCTGTCGAAGAAAGCTTGCGGCGGCTGAAGACCGACCGGATTGATGTCTACTTCCTGCATCACTACGACGCCGATACGCCGGTCGAGGAAACGCTGCGCGCTTTGGATGACCTGGTGCGGCAGGGGAAGATTCTGTATCCGGCCGTGAGCAACTGGTCGGCCTGGCAGGTGATGAAGGCCCAGGGCATCGCCAAATACGAAGGCCTGGCGCGCATTGAATGTCTCCAGCCGATGTACAACCTGGTCAAGCGACAGGCCGAAGTGGAGATCCTGCCGCTGGCGCGTGAAGAGGGGATAGGCGTCATCCCGTACAGTCCCTTGGGCGGCGGGCTTTTGACGGGCAAATACAGCCCCGACGCCAGGCCTGATTCCGGGCGCTTGATCGAGAACCGGATGTATGTCAAACGCTATGGCGTTGCTGACTACTTTCAGACCGCTGCCGATTTCAGCGGGCATGCGACGGAACACGGTGTCCATCCCGCCACATTAGCGGTGGCCTGGGTGATGGCGAATCCGGCGGTTACGGCGCCGATTATTGGCGCGCGCAACATGGGCCAGCTCAAGGCGTCTCTGGCGGCGCTTGATGTGGACATGACGGACGAGTGGTATGCGCAGATTGCGGCGCTTTCGCCCGCGCCGCCGCCCGCCCATGACCGTTTGGAGGAAGTGGTATAAGGTCTGCGGCGCTTTATTTCAGCTCAGTAATTCCATCAAAATAATGAAAATATAAGGGAGATTCACTGGGCCGCGAATGGCGCGTAGGTCGCGTAGACACTGACCGTCGACGCAGCCCTTCGACGTAGTCCTTGGGACGCCCCTACACACTGCATAATGGTTTTGGATTGCAAATCCTAGTGGGATTCACTTCTGTGATAAGATAATAGGAATACTCGTAGAGAAGAGAGAGAGATAATGGACTTCGCAAGCGCGTTCAAATATCCATTTCACAATAGCCCCAAAGTTTTGAGCATCGTATTGACCTTGACCATCTTGATCACCTTTTGCGTTGTTTTAATCGTCAGCGCGGGAGACTGGTCATCTTACATGCAGCTGGCTGAGGTCCACGATACCATGGACCAGTTAGGCGAAATGGATCCGCTCAGCAGCACCGCGGCACTGGGCTTCCTCGGCACAGTGGTGCTGATGATTTTGGGAGGATTCTGGCTGAATGGCTATAGCGTCGAAGTTATTCGCGCAATAATGGACAACAATGAAACGATGCCCGGCGTCGAGATTGGCGCGAATCTGGGCCGGGGCTTCTGGATCTTCCTCTCCGTCTTATGGTATGGCTTTGTTTCGCTGCTTCTGATAATGGCGCTGGTGGTGATAGCCGGTATCTTTTCCGCGCTATCTGAAGCATTGGGGGGCATTGCGGGCATCGCGGGTTTTATCGTGTTTATCGCCTACGTTTTTGTAGCGGGCTGGGCGTACTTCGTCGGTTTGGCGCGTTATGCCCGGGGCGCTGACAGATCGTCTCTCTTCGCCATTCTGCACAATATGCGCATCGCGCGGGCGCATAGCGGACTTTCGCTGCGATTGAGCGCCTGCATGATCGGGCTCATGCTAATATATGGATTCGTGAAGTCCATTGTAGATGGCATCATCGGCGGGTTCTTGGGTCCAGACCTAGTCGTCGCGGCTGCCATTTCAATCTTGACTTACTTTGCTTTCAACTTGTTCCAGCATTTTTCCACCCAGCATTTGATCGCCCAGTACGCCATGGAAATTGCTATCGACGGTCAAAACGAGTTTGAAAAAGACAAGGTTGACTCCACTTAGTAGCATCCGGTCGCAATTGCCTGGCGCTCTCATATTCGCTCCCTGACGCGAGTCGCCGATTATGAGCTTGCGCCGAGCGCTGCTTTTTCCTTTCCGTAAGAGAGCCAGACTGCCGTTCCTTGGCCTTTGGCAGTGTTTATTTTGCCCGGTCCCGCTCGCTGCTGGCGTTTATTTGATCCTGGTAGATGAGCAGAAGTAGAACCACTAAAGAAGTGCAGATTTCGCTAAAGCGACGAGTTGTAGGGCTTGTCCGCTACTGTGAAGTTTGCGGTTGTTTTTGCTCCCTCATCCCCCGACCCTGTGCCCCCCTCGGTCCCCCCCGCTGAGCGGGGGGCGGGAATCCCACAACGGGAGAGGGTGAGCTAACGTAGCGCGCCCGCGCTTGAAACACGCAGTTATCCATACTTGCAGCATCAGAAAACTCGCGTTGAGGCAACGTCGAAACAAGCTTCCCCCCATAGCTATGGGGGGATTGAGGGGGGTAAACTAGAGGCGGGTGCGACTTCCAGAGTAGCGGACCAGCCTTGTAGCTGCTCGGCGGAAGCGAAAAGGTCCCAGGAATGTCGCGCTCACGCAAAATCGTAAGCCTTCTCGTTGCATGAGCGCCGCGGCTTACGTAAACAGGGGCGACATACCGTGCCGCCCGAAACACAAGTCGCAGCGGCAGCGGGCGACCAGATTGGTTGCCCCTACAAGGCTCACTTTTTTGCTCGACTTACTTACACTAACTGAGAATTCTTAGCCAAACCAAAACTCATTCGGCATCGGCGCGAATCCCCGGAAAGAAAAGCCAAAGCGAGTTGTTTAGGAATGCCGGCGACGGGCCTTAACTGGACTTGCGATCCCCATGGGAATCGAGGATCTGTTTAAGGTTGGACAGTTCGCTTTGCAGGACACGTTTTAGCGTCAAATTGAAAAAGAGGCCGAACCAGAACATCCAGCGGGTGCGGACGTCAAGTGTTTCCCTGACGTTGGTCTGTTGGCCGCGGTGCTCGAATGTAATTGTGGAAACGAAGGGGAAACCCCAGTAGGAGCCCTTGAGTTCTATTTTCTTGTTGCGCTCGAAGTCGGTCACGTCGCTATTCACGAATCCCTTGCGGCCGACGATGCGACGCGTCATGGCCACCATTGTTCCGGCGCGGACGGGATTGCCACTTGTGATGCCAACACCCTGCACATTGCGCCAATGGACCTCGTTATTGAAGTCGCCAACATATTGAAAGACCTGAAACACCGGGCGGTTTATCAGGATCTGGTTTTCGAATTTCGGCATGAATTACCTACTTCCGCTTTGGCAACAGTCGCGACACCGAATCGCGCGCGCAAGACGTCGTTGCGTGAAAATCGCTTGTGATCGGTCGGGCCAATAGTGCGACTTATTATAACTTGACAAGCGCCAGTCTGCCAAGCGCGACGGCCAGGCGCAGCACCTGGGCGCGATATCTCCGACGCCGT
>JAPOOU010000047.1 GCA_026713245.1 Chloroflexota bacterium | reverse complement strand
CAGCGCCGACGAAGATAAAGATCGCCGCAAATTATCACGCATCCACAACGCGATGGTGAAATATCCTGGCAAAGACCGATTTGTCATTGTTATTCAGCGTGATGAAAAGTCCGTCCCAATCAGATTTCCCAACCTGACGACAAACCATTGCGCCGAACTACAAAACGAGCTCAATGTGATCGAAGGTTGCTCTTATTCTATTGCTGACGCTGACGAGAATTGATCCGGATCAAAGCGACAACTGTTGTTGAAACGTAAATATCCTTAACGGTTTCCCCATTTGTCAGGCGTCTTATCTGTGTTTAGAATACTACATCGCACGTACGCCTTGCCTCGGCGGCTGATCCGCGCCGCCGTGAATACGGAGGCTTGGCACAACATGAATCGGAGTCACGCGCTATGAAACGGGTCGCCGTGATGACAAGCGGTGGCGATGCGCCCGGCATGAACGCGGCTGTGCGGGCAGTTGTTCGCGCTTGTCTGGACAAAAAAGTGGAAGTCTATGGCATCCGCCAGGCCTATCAGGGATTGTTGGCCGGCGATATGGCTTTGCTCAGCAGCCGCGAGGTGAGCGGCATCTTGCAGCGCGGCGGAACAGTCCTGCAGACAGCGCGCAACGAAGAATTCAAGACGCCGCAAGGCCAGCGAAAAGGACAGCGCCGACTGAACGAAAATGGCATCGAAGGCGTGATCGTAATCGGCGGGGACGGCAGCTTGCGCGGCGCGCAAAAGCTCCACGAACTCGGCGTGCCGGTTGTCGGCATTCCGGCCAGCATCGACAACGATATCTGGGGCACCGATACCAGCGTCGGCGTCGACACCGCCTTGAACACGATTCTCGATGCGGTCGACCGCCTGCGCGACACCGCCACCTCGCACAACCGCGCCTTTGTGGTCGAAGTCATGGGGCGCGACTGCGGCTACCTGGCGGTGATGGCGGGCATACTGGGCGGCGCTGAAATCGTGGTCACGCCCGAAAACGGCGTCACCATGAACGAGATCGCTTCCTCACTCGAAGACGCCTATATACGCGGCAAAACACACGCGATCGCCGTTCTGGCGGAGGGCGCGCCCTATCAAGGGCCGGAACTGGCGCGCTTCCTGGAGCAGAAGCATATTGGATTCGAAATCCGCCTGACAATCCTGGGACACACGCAGCGCGGCGGCAGCCCGACCGCCTTTGATCGCCTGCTGGCAACGCGCATGGGCGTCTATGCCGTCGAATTGCTCTTAAGCGGCGAATCGGGCGTGATGGTCGCGCGCGTCGGCCGCGAACAAGTGCCTATGCCGCTAAAGGACTGCACCTCTCGCACGCGCCAAATCACGCCCGAATACTTCGATCTCGCCCGTATCCTTTCACGATAGCATGACGGAAAGGGAGTCAATCCGCGCTAGCTAGCTCGTTTCCCTCGCGTCAGCGACATCGATGATCTCGCATGACACCAGATCAATGAGAGCCTGTGTCTCCAGGCGCACCTGTATGCCGCGTTCTCCGGCGCTGATCACGAGATGTGACTGTTCCAGGGCTCGCCGGTCGAGGTAGACTCGCCAACGCTTTTGAAGCAAAGCCAGGGCGCTGATGCCGCCGACCTGCAGTCCGGTCAGCTTCTCGGCATCGGCATGCGAGGCCAGGGCGACTTTCTTGGCGCCCAGGGCTTTGGCCAGCCGCTTCAAGTTCAGCGTCCTGTTGCAGGGCAACAGCACCAGGATCGGTGTCTTCCGCGACGGGACTTCCGCCACCAGCGTCTTGTAGACTGTTTCCGCTGACAAGCCCAGGGCCTCCGCCACCGCCTGCGCGTCGCGAATCCGCGCGTCATATCTGTGAATCTCGTGGGGAATCTTCCGCGATTCGAGCAAACGAATGGAGTTGAGTTTCCGTTTCTTGGCCATGCGCGTCGCCTGTGCCCATTTATTGCCGTAATGCCAACTTAGTATCTAGCCGACAATGGCGATCCAACGCTTCAATCCTGCGGCTGATATTGTCGCTTCGCCAGCCGCGCCATGATGCCCGGAACCAGGATCCCGCCCAGGAGAATCAAGTGGTCGAAAAAACTAAAAACGACGCGCCTGGGCCGCCCCCGCGCCGCACGTACAATGGCTTCCGCCACTCGATCGGCCTCCATGGTCGGCAGACCACTCGCCCCGCGCTTGATCGGTCCCAGCCTGCTAATGTTGAAATCCGTGACCGTGCGTCCCACCAGCAGATCGGTCACCTGGATCTGATCGTCCTCCAGTTCCAGCCGCAATGAACCTGCCAGGCTCGAGACAAAGGCCTTGCTGGCGGCATAGGTCGCGGTGTAAGGCGTATGAACGGCCGCCACAATTGACGAGACGATCAAGATATGCCCGCCGCCACCCTGCCGCATGGCCGGCGCGCAAGCCCGTATAGCATGCAGTACGCCGTCGATATTTGTTCCCGTCACAGTCCGCAAATCGTCCCAGTCGGCCTCGACCACCGACCCGCTGTGACCGATGCCGGCATTCGCCACCAGCACATCCAGCCGCCCAAAAGTATCGACCGCCTGGCGCGCCGTGTCCTGGACCAAGCCCGCGTCACGGACAACGCCCGCCACAGCGAGAAAGTCGCCATGCCCTTGCGCCATTTCGTCGATTTCGGCAGCCAGATCAGCCAGTCGATCTTGACGCCGCGCCAAGCCGCAAACGTGGTATCCGGCGCGGGCGAAGGCCAGGGCGGTCTCCCGGCCGATGCCGCTTGAGGCGCCTGTGATGAAGACGACGGGCCTGGTCATAAAGCGCTCACGTCCTTGCCTGGCTTACGCCAAAAGCTGCAATTCAAGCGAGTATAGCACGGATTCCGTCTTGCTCGGGTTTCCTTCTTTAGGGTCTTCGGTCAACAGCGAGGACTTAAGCTTTCCCCGTAAACTGTACAGCTTCATTTTAAGCACCGAGAATACCGAGTTGGTTACAGGTTTGTCGCGAGAAAGCGGAGATAAACTCGACTTGTAAGGCTTGTCCGGTACT